>JBOHZJ010000096.1:0-7111 GCA_050738395.1 Steroidobacter sp. | reverse complement strand
GGTACTCTTGCAGCGCTGCGTACGCATCGTGAAGGGATGCCGCCTCGGCTACAGCGGCGTCGGGCTCTATGGCTTCGATCGCTTTGACGACTCCCCCACGTGTGAGCCAATCATCGTCCACGACCAGGAATCTCATCCTCAGTCCCTCTGGGCGTCTGGAAGACGGCCTGTTCGCGCGACGAATGCCGGCAGCCGGACGGCGCAGTCAATGACCTTATCGTCATCATGGCTGCCTGGAACAGGTGGCATTCGCGTAGGGAGTCAACCGTCATCATCTCACGGGCGGCGGCGTGCGCCCGCGTCGCCGCGCGGATTTCCACGCTGAGAGAGAGAGCTCGATCCAGTCCTCACGACTAAGGACCTGTCTTCTCCGCAAGCGCACTTATGCCGCCAACAGCTTCCGCGACGACTCTCAGCGGCTCGCTCGAGGACATGCGAGTGCGGCCGCTGAAGCGGCGCTGGGGCGGTGACTTCCGCAATTGAAGGCGGAGATCGATGGTGCGCCACAACCTGTGGGGGAACCGTACGCGCGTGAGTGAACTTCTCAGGCGTTGCTCAGCCTGTCGTAAGTCTCGAATCCATGGCTGTCCCAAAGTCCGCGTGCCGTGCAACAACGTGGTAGTACGCGGTGTTCTGCAGCGAGACGAGCGACTTGCGCGCGTAAGTCATCGAGCACCCTCCATGTGCTGAATCCGGAATGCCGATGGAGCAGCTACATATATAGGTGATAAGCGCCGGCGTCGGGCGACGAGTAATCAGTCGTTTCATCCAGAAATGGGGGGATGTCCGGGTTCCACTCTAGATCGATGGCCGACCCGGCCATCGTAGGTCGCTAACCGATCAAGTGCTCCTTCGTCTCGGCAGAACGGGCCATCCCTGTCGTGGCGCTGCGCGCGAATGACGTGTCTTCGGTCAATGCTGCGCGGTTTGGACTTCCGCGACCCTTGATTGAGCCGCACCGGCGCTTCGCAGCAACGTGACCGTCATGATGGCAGCTACCACTGCGAGGACAGCGCTCACCGCGGCAGCGATGACTACTCCCTGGGTGAAAGCCTCGCGAGCGGTTTCCAACAACGCCGCGCCGGTCTGCGTGGACAATTGACCCACTATCGTCACTGCGCCGCCGAGCGTGTCGCGAGCGATCTGCGCAACCGCATGTGGCACATCCGCTGGCAAGGAAGCCATCTGGCCTCGGTAGATCACCGTCACGAGGCTCCCCAACACAGCGATACCCAGCGCTCCCCCAAGCTCCGAACTGGTTTCCGAAAGCCCCGAGGCAGATCCGGCGCGCTCGGGTGGAGCCGTCGACACGATCAGGTCGGTGGCCAGCGTAAATACCGGCGCCAGCCCGAGCGACAGGATGACGTAGCCGGTCACGACGGCAGCGAGCGCATTTGGGCCCGCGACCTGCGTCAGCACGCAGAATCCGATGGCCGCGACCGCAAAGCCGCCCGCGATGACGTGAGCCGGGCGCATCCGGCCTGCAAGCGCCGGAGCGAGTTGCGAGCCCACGATGAACGCGAGGCCAGATGGCGCCGTCCACAGCCCTGCTTTGAACGGACTCAACCCGAGCACGAGTTGCAGGTACTGGGCGATGAAGAGGAACGTTCCGAATGCGACGAAGACGCCGAGCACATTCACAACCAATGCAACGCGGAAAACGCCGGAGCGGAACAGCGACAGATCGATCAGCGGACTCATCAACTGCCTCTGCCGGCGCAGGAACACGGCGCCGAGGCCGAGACTTGCGGCGATGACCATCGCCGGCAACAGCATTTGCCCGCCCTCGGCAAACTTCTTCATTCCGTAAATCACGGCCAGCATCGCGAGCAACGACAGTGCCGCACTGATCACGTCCAGACGCCCCGCGTTTGGGTCCCGAAATTCCGGCAGCAGCGCCGGTCCGAGCGCGAGCAACAGGATCATCAAGGGCACGTTGATGATGAACACCGAGCCCCACCAGAAATGCTCGAGCAGCAGTCCGCCAATCAAAGGGCCAATCGCTGCCCCGGCCGAGAAGCTGGCAATCCAGACGCCGATGGCGAAGGTTCGCTGTCGCGCATCGAGGAACATGTTGCGGATCAGTGAGAGTGTCGACGGTGCGAGAGTGGCCGCGGCCAGGCCAAGGAGCGCGCGCGCCACGATCAGCATGGAAGCACTCGTGGAGAAGGCAGCCACCAACGAGGCGGCGCCGAACGCCGTCGCGCCAATCAGCAGAAGGCGGCGCCGGCCGATGCGATCGCCGAGCGTGCCCATCGTGATGAGGCATCCGGCGAGCACGAAGCCGTAGATGTCCACGATCCAGAGCAGCTGCGAGCTGCTTGGTTTGAGATCGGCACTGAGCTGCGGCACTGCGAGGTTCAGGACGGTCAGGTCCATTGAGTAGAGAAGGCAGGGCAGCGCAATCACGGCGAGACCCAGCCACTCCCGCGTTCCGGCCCGCGCGGTGTAGTCGGCGGAGGCGCTCAAGGTCGGTCTCCCTGCGCAGGTCGGACGCGCAAGGAACGCATCCGCGCCAGCGCCTCACCCGTGATGACGAGCGCAATCCCGAGGAGCGCCACATCCTTGAGCAGGAACTGGCCGAGTATGTTCAGGGCGGGAAACCCGCCTGCCTTCTCCTCCCAAACCGGGAGTGTGAGAAACAAAGACGACGTGATGAGAAACGTCAGCGCCGCAGCAGCGCCACCAAGCACCGCCGCCCTGGGCGACCAGGGCGAAGCCAGGAGCAGCGCTGCGACTGAGATCTCGACGATGCCGAGGAAATAGGACGCACCCGCCTTGCCGAACACCGGATACAACCACGCGAGCCAGGGCGTGCCGCTAATGAGCGGCTCCAGGCCGTCGATTTCAACCTGGGTGAATTTCATTCCGCCGATCATCAGCAACGGCAACACCGCGCCGATCAACGCGATGGCGCGTCCGGCACGCTGGACAGGGCCGGCGGCGTCGATAAGCCTGTTCATGCACGTCCTCCTTCTGCTTGATTGGACGTGCCGAGCTCCATGGGATAGGAATGATGCTCATGGGCGATCAGCCATCGCCCGTCTTCCTTACGCAACCCCATGGTGAGGCGCCCGCGGGTATCCATGACTCCGAGAATGGCATGGCAATAGGCCACCGTACCGCTCGCGATGATCTGCAATTCCGTGAGCTCGAAGGACCCGGGGCCGCCCGGACTGTTTGCAAAGAACAGCTCCCATGTTTTCCGGTATGCATCCATGCCGCGGGACTGTAAAGGCATGGGGACATCGAACATGACCATGTCATCGGCGTGGTGGGCCAGCACGCCCTCCATTGCCTTGCCGCGAGCGGCTTTCGCCCAGTTCTCCACCAGCGTGCGGATGTGGGTTTCGTCGGTGTTCCGGAGCATTGCGATCTCCTAGTCAGCGCTGCGGCTTCCCAAGGACGATGAAGGAAGCAACGATCCGACAACTGGACTGCACGCTGGTGAGCGGCGCCGGGATTGACGTATGTGACTTATGCTCGGCTGGGCGTGACGCTTGGCGTTTCGCGTGTCAACAACGGCCGCCCTTGGCGCGGAACGCAGGGACGCGTGTGAACGGCCTAACCGCTATCCGCTTCTTTCTTACTAGTTCTCCATCGGCCGCGGTCGACCCCGAACGATGAAAGCGCGGCAGCCCCTCCGATGCTGCACACGGATGTGCGAATGCCGCGGGCGCCGTGACGCACAGGGATGTGCGAATGGAGCGGGCGCATGGATGCGCTGGAGCGGCGATGCGCTGGAGCGGCCCGTCCGCTGTCCACCGTTCGCAGTTCACTTTCATACTAGCTCCCCGTGTTGCCCATCGTGACGCTGAGCATGACGCGCCGCTCGGGCTCGTACGAGTGAATGCCGCTTGCCGCGGCGTACCACCCGTACTCGTTCAGCACGTTGTAGATTCTCAGGCGCAACGTTGCCGGCGTATCGGCGAGCTGAAATCTGTAACGCGCGCCCGCATTCATCGCGACGTAACCAGCAGTGCGAATGCGATTGTCGGTACTGGCGAAGCGCGGCCCGTTGTAGACCGCGTCCGCATCGATCGACAGGCCGGGCAAGAACGATAGTTGACGTTCGAAGCTGAGCCATCCGAGTCGTGAGGAGCGACCGACGGGTCGATGACCCACAGCCCCGCTTTCGACGAGCTGACCGCGCAGCTCGGGCTCCATCCACATGCCGCCCACGATGACCGCGACGCTTTCGGACAGTTGCCCGGCCAGCGATGCTTCGACACCGCGATGCTGAACCGTGGTGAGGTATCGATAGACGTTGTTCGCGTCGAAGCCCGGCTCCGGCTTCTCGATCTCGAACACGGTGGCGATAGCGCTCAGCCCCGCAGCGCCGCGCCAATGCAGTCCAACCTCGGACTGTTCCGCAATGACAGGCGCCAGGACTTCATATCGATTGGCGGCATTTTGAGGTGACGTGCCCGCCTCCTCGATCCCTCGGGTCGTTGCGGCGAATGCTGCAAGCGAGCGTCCCAGCGGAAGCACGATGGAGGCGTTGTAAAGCCACTTCGACGACGAGCGGCCGGCGATAGCGCCGTCCGCCGGTCGCGACATCTCATTCACTGATACGCGCCGCGCACCTGCGTTTACGCTGAGCCCGCCGCGAGCGGCATACCTGAGGCCCACGCCCGCTTCGTACTGATCGATCGCGGACGAGCTTCGCGCGTCGCCATCGGGACGTGCGAGCGGCGACACGGCGAGCGGCTCATCGATCAGGGAGACACGCCCCAGATCGACGCTGCGGGTGATCGGATCGAGGTAGTCCGACTCGCGACGGCGCATCATCAGCGTGAGCTCGGTGCGCCGCGAGGGTGTGGTCCAGTCCCGGCGCGCAACCAGCTCGTGCGCCCATGACTGCACGTTGCGATCCCACGCAATGACAACGGAACCGGACGCAGCGCCGTCGGAATGCACGTTGCGAAAGATGTTGAAATCGGAGCGCGGCCGATCGACCTGCGACAGCAAGCTCGAGGCAGAGAAGTCCCACGCATTCTCGGCGTCCGTCGTCGTGAGAATCGCGCCATGATTTTCGTTTCGGGTCTGAAATCGCGACCACTCCTGTCCGACGTAGCGCAGGCGGTCGAGCTCGGGCAAGGAATGTCCGTTCGCAGGGATGAAGCCTGCGTCGGCCTGAAAGCGCTGGTCGTAGCGGCTCGCGAATGCCGTGAGGCGCCAGCGCTCACCGAAGCGAATACGCGGGATCACACCCACGCCGTTGTAGCGCGCCTCGTTGCCATAGATGTAGCGCGCGCTGTCCGCTGCGATCCACCCGCCGGTCACGGAGAACCGCCCGTCCTCGGACCGACGCGTCGCGAAAGCCCGAACATACGGACGCGGATTGCTGTCCAGCATGTGCTGCAAGCCCATCTCTACGTTCGTCATGTCCTGGTGAGCTGGCCTCAGGCGATAGGCCACGACTCCTGAAGGGGCCGGAAAATCCAAGTCGAGCGCGCTCGGCCCGACACGGATCTGCAGTGAGCGCAGGATCACGTCCGAGGGCGCCGCCGCGCGGACGAAATAGGTCCCATCGAGTCGGTAGTTGCCCGCCTCCTGCAGATTGAAGCCGCGAACCTGCGACTCCGAGTACAACCCGAGACTTTCGACGCCAATGCGGCTACCGAAAGCATCATGTGACGGCTCGGTCTCGTCTGACGCGGGCGCCGGCGCCGGGTGCATGGTGAGCGCCATGCAGGAACTGACGATCAGGATGTGCAACAGGAGCGACCTTCGAGCCATCGTATTTGCAAACCTCATCTATGACGCAAGGCATCCTCGCGCCAATGTGGCCGTTGACATAGACGAGCGTGCGATGATGAGCTGTGAGCGCCATGCACAGCTCATTCAATCTGCCGCCGCTCGACGGTCTGCTTGCAGTCCTTGCAGCTCACCAAACTGGCTCTTTCTCCGCCGCCGCCGAGATGCTCGGCATCACCCATGGCGCCGTGAGTCGCCGCGTACATGCGGTCGAACACTGGCTTGCCACGCCGCTCTTCGTGCGTCATGGCCGCGGCGTTCAAACGACGCCTGCCGGCCAGCGGTTCATCGCGACTGCGGAACAGGCGCTCGCGAGCATCCGCAACTCGGCCGATCGCTGGCGACCGACGCGCGGCATGCCCGTCGTGCGCATGAGCGTGGTGCCGTCGCTGGCGCGGTTGTGGCTGATGTCGAAGATGCCGGTGCTGCAAGGGACGCCCGCGGACGTGCGGATCGAGCTGCAACTGGAGCATCGGCCCGTCGATCTGAATGCCGATGAGGCCGATATCGCGATTCGCTATGGGAGCGGTCGCTCGAAGGGCGTGGCGACGCAGCTGCTCTTCAATGAGCGCTTGTATCCGGTCGCCGCGCCGTCCGTCGCCGGCGCCGTCGGCGCGCGGGCGAAACCCCAACGCATTGCTCAGCTGCCATTGCTGCATGACTCGGACATACACCAGTGGCGCGCATGGTTGTCCGCGAACGGCATGAGGCATCGCGCCAAGCAGGAAGATCGTCGCTTCGAAGACTATGATCTGGTTATGGCTGCTGCGGAAGCCGGACTGGGCGTCGCTCTGCTGCGAACACCGCTTGCGGATTCCTACGTGAACAGCGGTAGGCTCGTACGCATCTCACGAGCGTCGATTCCAAACCAGCACGGTCATTATCTGGTGATGCGCGCAGGTGAAGATCGCAGCGCTGTCCTGCAAGTTGCAGAGCGATTGCGCACCTGCGCATCCGAGTTGGTTCGCATGGCGGTAACTTGGTGAACAGCATGGGGATGAATTCAGTCGCAACGCGCGCACCGGGCGATAGGGCGCACGCCGCCGCGACGCCTACACCTTCCATCGGCATCCCCCGGTGCCGGGTCGTGCATTCGTGCATTCACTCGGCCCGCCGATGCCTGCGCAGTCGTCAGCGCGGATGGCCTGACCCATCGTTTCTGTGGGATTCGAGCAAATACACGAATGCACGACCCGGCACGATTGACGTGACGGCACGATTGACGTGACGTGACGCGATTCAGAGAGTGCCGGCGATTTTTGTTCGCTCATATTGCAAGCGTCCTCCGCTGGAAACAGTGCCACTGCCAGATTGGCACGAACTGAAGCGAACTGTTCAGCACGTTAGACCG
>JBOHZJ010000095.1:0-11370 GCA_050738395.1 Steroidobacter sp. | reverse complement strand
GTACGACACTCTTCGAGATTTCGAAACTCTGAACGGAATCCCCGGCAAAGGCGGCGGCGTCGACAGCCACTCGATCTTCGCGGGCGACGGAATGGTCTACATCGCATCAGGGTACGGCAGCTTCGGTCAGCCGCCTGGGAATGTGCTGCTGGCGTTCAGGCCGAAAAAGAAGTGAATCGTGAGTAGCAAGGAGACTCTTCGGCTCACGACTCACAACTCACGACTCACGACTCACTCACTTCCCAGCCGCAGCCATCTGCATGTCGCGCTGACGGCTCCTTTCCTGCCGGGATATCAGAATGCCGGCGATGACCACGCCGATGGTGACGAGCAGCACCATGATCGAAGCGAGTGCATTGATGTCCGGGCTGACTCCGAGCCGCACCTTCGAGAAGATCACCATTGGCAGCGTGCTGGAGCCGGGCCCCGATACGAAACTTGCAATGACTAGATCATCGAGCGAGATCGTGAACGCCAGCAGCCAGCCGGAGATCAACGCGGGCGCAATGATGGGCAGTGTGATCACAAAGAAAACCTTTGCGGGACGCGCGCCCAGATCCATCGCAGCTTCTTCGAGCGAATCATCCAGCGTCGACAGGCGCGACTGCACGATGATGGTGACGTAAGCCATCGTCAGCGTCATATGCGCGATGGTTATCGTGGTCACACCGCGGCCCGCGGGCCAGCCGAAGAGCTGCTCCATGGCGACGAACAGCAACAGCAGCGACAGCCCCGTAATGACTTCCGGCATGACGAGCGGCGCCGTCGTCATGCCCGACAGCAGTGTTCGTCCTTTGAATTTGCCGAAGCGCGCCAGAGCGAGGCCGGCGAGCGTGCCCAGCACGACAGCGCCGGTGGCGTTGATCGCGGCGATTTTCAGCGACAGCCAGGCTGCGTTCAGAATCTGCTCATTTGCAAACAGGCGTCCATACCACTGCGTCGAGAATCCTCCCCACACTGTCACCAGACGCGATTTGTTGAACGAATAGACGATGAGCGACAGGATCGGGATATAGAGAAAAGCGAAGCCAAACACCAGCGCCGATAGGCGAAAGGTCGAGACGCCGCCGCTCATCGGTGTGCTCCCTTCACTTCGGCGCTTTGCGCGCGCTGCAGGAATACGATCGGCACAACCAATAGCGCCAGCAACGCAATCGCCACCGCGCTCGCAACCGGCCAGTCGCGATTGTTGAAGAACTCGGTCCACAGGACCTTGCCGATCATCAATGAATCCGGAGCGCCGAGCAGCGCCGGGATCACGAATTCGCCGACCGCCGGAATGAAGACGAGCATCGATCCGGCGATGACGCCCGGCATCGACAAAGGCAGCGTAATTGTCAGGAACGCCCTGAAGGGGCGACAGCCCAGATCCTGCGCAGCTTCGAGCAGTGTGAGATCCATCCTCTCCAGATTCGAATATAGCGGCAGGATCATGAACGGCAGATACGAATACACGATGCCGACGTAGATCGCGAAATCCGTCTGCATCATCACGATGGGCTGGTCGATCACGCCGATCCACATCAGGAAATTGTTGATGAGTCCGTTGTTCTTGAGGATGCCGATCCACGCGTACACCCGCAGCAGGAACGAGGTCCAGAACGGCAGGATCACCATCATCAGCAGGATGTTGCGCCAGGTCGGATTCGCACGCGCGATCGCGTACGCCATCGGATAGCCGATCAGCAGACACGCAACCGTCGCAATCGCGGCGACCCGGATGGAGTTCAGATAAGCCTTCCAGTAAAGGCTGTCTTCGATCAGGAACAGGAAGTTGCCGATGTTGAGTTTGATCTCGAGAACTTTTTCTTCCGCCCACTGCAGCAACGGTTGATAGGGCGGCATCGCGATCTGGGTTTCCGAGAACGCGATCTTGAGAACGATGATGAAGGGGACGAGGAAGAACACCAGCAGCCAGAAGTACGGAACGGCGATGACGGCTGTTCGTCCCGTAAGGCCCCAGCGCACCAGACGCGCCTGCGTCCAGCGATACGGCGGCAGTTGCTGCAGGAATCTCAGAATCAGTTGCGCGCCCGCGCTGTGACGCTGCGCCCGCGGACCTTCCGCGCGTCTCATTCGCTGAGCACCACCGGACTCGATGCATGCCAGTGCAGATACACGGCCTGATCCCAGGTGACGAGATCGTCCGCATGCCGATACGCATTCGGCTGGGTGACCCGCACCACCTTCCCTGAGTCGAGTTTCACCAGATACACGGACATGTCGCCGAGATAGGCGATCTCTTTCACGACGCCGTGAGTCACGTTGTCCTGCTGATCCGGCCGGTCGGTCGAGATCGTGATCTTCTCGGGCCGGATCGCCGCCCAGACCATTGCTCCAGGCGCCGAACTCACGCCGTGATCGACGTAAACGGCGCCGCCAAGCTCCTGGCTCTCGATGCGGACATGATCAGGCTCATCTTCAATGAGCCGACCTTCGAACATGTTGACGTTGCCGATGAATTCGGCGACGAACTTGCTGTTCGGATACTCGTAGATGTCCTTGGGCGCACCGACCTGAACGATCTCGCCTGCATTCATGACGCCGATGCGCGTCGCCAGGCTCATCGCTTCTTCCTGGTCGTGCGTGACGACGACGAACGTGACGCCGAGCTGCTCCTGCAGATTCACCAGCTCGAACTGCGTGTGTTGACGCAGCTTCTTGTCCAGCGCCGCGAGCGGCTCATCGAGCAGCAGCAGCTTCGGTCGCTTCACCAGCGAGCGCGCGAGCGCGACGCGCTGACGCTGGCCGCCCGAGAGCTGATGCGGCTTGCGCTTCGCGAACTGCGTCAGGCGCACCAGATTCAGCATGTCGGTTACGCGTTCGGTGATTTCCTTCTTCGGTACGCGGTCCTGCCTCAAGCCGAACGCGACGTTCTGCTCGACGCTCATGTGCGGGAACAACGCATAAGACTGGAACATCATGTTCACCGGCCGTTCGTAGCCGGGAATGCCGGTCATGTCGACGCCGTCGATGGTGATCTTGCCGCTTGTGGGCTCTTCAAAGCCCGCGAGCATGCGCAGCAGCGTCGTCTTGCCGCAGCCCGAACCGCCAAGCAGGCAGAACAATTCCTTCTTGTAGATCTTCAGCGAGACATCGTGGACCGCGACGAAATCGCCAAATTTTTTGGTGACGCGCTCGATCGTTACATAGGGAACAGCCTGGGGATCGTTCCAGGCAGCCAGCGTCGGCTCGGGGCGGGCGGAGGAAGGCATGACTCGCCGGGAATTATTGTTGTATTGGCGGGATCGGCTACGGGCTACGGGCTACGGGCTACAGCAAGAGAGGAGTGCTCTCGTTCTGGCTGTCGCCTGTCGCCTGTCGCCTGTCGCCTGTCGCCTGTAGCCTTGATCTCACTGTCCCGTCGAGAATTTCGTCCACATGCGATTCATTTCGCGCTGGAAGTCTTCGTCATAGGCGAGTGATGGGAAAAGCTTGGCTTTGACTTCCGGCGTCGGATAGATGCCGGGATCGTTCTTCACTTCATCGCTCACCATCGCGAAGGAGCTCGCATTGCCGTTCGCGTAGTTCACATAGTTGGAATTGTTCGCGGCGACCTGCGGATCCATCAGATAGTTGATGAAAGCGTGCGCGTTCTTCGGATGCTTCGCGTCCGCCGGGATCGCCAGCATGTCGAACCACACGATCGTGCCTTCCTTCGGAATTGCGTACTTCACGACGACGCCCTGGCCGGCCTCCTCGGCACGGTCGCGCGCCTGCAGAATGTCGCCGCTCCAGCCCACTGCAACGCACAGCTCACCGTTCGCGAGATCCTCGATGTACTGCGAAGAATTGATCTTGCGAACGTACGGTCGAATGGCCGCGAGCTTCTCTTCGGCCGCTTTGAGATCCTCCTCCTTCTGGCTGTTCGGATCGCGGCCCATCCACGCGAGTACGACCTTCAGGAGTTCATCGGGCGCGTCGAGCAGCGAAATGCCGCAGTCCTTGAATTTCGCTGCGAGCTTCGGATCGAAGATGAAGTTCCAGCTGTCGAGCGGCGTCTCGCCCACGATCTTCTTGACCATCGCTTCGTTGTAACCGATGCCGGTCGTGCCCCAGAGGTACGGCACCGAATAGTCGTTGCTCGGATCGTGCAGCGCGACCCGGTCCATGATCTCCTTGTCCATGTGACTCAGGTTCGGCAACTGGCTCCTGTCGAGCTTCTGGAAGACACCCGCCTTGATCTGCCGCTCCAGGAACGAAGCGGACGGCACGACTACGTCGAAGCCGGAGTTGCCGGCCAGCAGGCGCGTCTCGAGTACGTCGTTGGAATCGAAGACATCGTACGTCACCTTGATCCCGGTCTTCGATTCGAAATTGCTGACGGTGTCATCAGCGATATAGTCCGACCAGTTGAACACGTGGAGTACTTTCTCCTCCTGAGCCGCGGCGGCGCCGTCCTGGGTCTGTTGCGCCTCTTCTTTCTTGCCGCAGGCCGCGATGGCCAGTGCAGCAGATGTGATCGCCAGAGCAACGCGCAGTGACTTGTTCATCGGCATGCATCTCCACAAGTTGTTTTCGGCCGGCGCAGACAGCGCCGGAGCACTCGGCGAGGAGCGTAGCGCAGATGAATGGCGCGTGCTACGGGCGCGGGCGTCAGATCATTCTTTGTCGGCGGAGCTCTTCGAGCGTCATATCGAGCGACTTGCGCGCCTTCTCGATGAGCTCATCGATTTGTCCGTGCGTGATCACCAGCGGGGGCGCGATGATCATGGTGTCCCTGACTGCGCGCATGACGAGGCCGTTCTGTATGCACAGGTCGCGGCACAAGGTTCCAACACGGCCGGGATCGCCGAAGAAGATGCGCTTCGACTTGTCTTTGACCAACTCCAGGGCGCCGATCAATCCCACGCCGCGTGCTTCGCCGACCAGCGGATGTTCGGCAAGCTCGCGCCAGCGCTTCTGCAGGTACGGTCCCACGTCGTCGTGGACGCGCTCGACGACGCGCTCATTGCGCAGAATATTGATCGCCGCACACGCAACGGCGCACGCCGCGGGATGCCCGGAATACGTGAAGCCGTGATGAAATTCACCGCCGCGCTCGAGCAATACGGAAGCGACGCGATCGCCGACCATGACCCCGCCGATCGGCAGATAGCCGGAGGACATTCCCTTGGCGATCGACATCAGATCCGGACGAATGCCGAAGTACTCCGAGCCGAACCAGCGGCCAGTGCGGCCGAATCCGCAGATGACTTCATCCGCGATGAGCAGGATTCCGTAACGATCGACAATCTTCTGAATCTCAGGCCAGTAAGTATCCGGTGGAATGATCACCCCGCCCGCGCCCTGAATGGGCTCGCCGATGAATGCACCGACGCGCTCCGGACCGATCTCCAGAATCTGTTCCTCGAGCGCGCGCGCCGCGACGAGACCGAACTCCTCCGGCGAGAGGTCGTCGCCTTCGCCGAACCAGTACGGCTGGCGAATGTGCACGATGCCGGGAATCGGCAAGCCGCCCTGCGCGTGCATCGGGGCCATGCCGCCGAGACTGGCGCCGGCCATCGTGCTGCCGTGATAAGCGTTCCTGCGGCTGATGATGAAGGTGCGTTGCGGTTGGGCCATCACATCCCAGTAGCGACGGACCGTGCGCACCACCGTGTCGTTCGCTTCAGAGCCTGACCCGGTGAAGAACACATGACTGAACTGCGGCGGCGTAACTTCGACGAGCAGTCGAGCCAGCTCGATCGCGGGCGGATGGGCCACCTGGAAGAAACTGTTGTAGTACGGCAGCTCAAGGAGCTGGCGATGCGCGGCGTCGGCGAGTTCGCTCCGGCCATATCCCAGATTGACACACCACAGGCCCGACATGCCGTCGAGAATCCGGCGGCCGCCGCTCTCATACAAGTACACGCCGTCGGCGCGCGTGATGAGGCGCGTCCCTTTGCGGCTTAGCGCCGCGTGATCGGTAAACGGATGGATGTAGTGCGCGGCGTCCAGCGCCTGCCATTCGGCAGTCGAGCGCTGCGGGATATATGGGCTCGAAACGACGCTCATGCGCTGTCAGCGGAAGCGGCGGGAATCGATAGAAAGCTGCCGGCCGCTAGCGAGTAGCGAAGAAGCCAGAACAATCCAAACAGAACCAGTATTGAAACTCGGCATGCGATTCACTCCGGATTCATTCTCTCAATTTCCTGATCTGGCTAGCAGCTAGCGGCTAGCAGCTTGCTGGCCGCCCGCGCCAGCCATCACACGTTCAGCAGCAGATGTTCGCGTTCCCAGGAGCTGATGACCTGCAGGAACGTTTCGTATTCGTTTTCCTTCACCGCTGCGTACGCGATCACGAAACGCTCGCCGAGAATGTCGATGAGCGGACGGCAATCGCGCAGCAGGCGCAGTGAATCTTCGATATTTCGCGGCAGTGAGAACGGCATGTCGTAGGCGCTGCCGGAGATCGGCTCGCTGGGCTTCAGACCTTCGACCATGCCGAGGTAGCCGCATGCGAGCGACGCGGCGATGGCGAGATACGGATTCGCATCGGCGCCTGCGATGCGGTTCTCGACGCGCCGTGCGGCGGGGTTCGACACGGGCACACGCAGTCCGGCGGTGCGATTGTCGTAGCCCCACTGGCTGTTGATGGGCGCGGAGTAGTGCCGTGTGATGCGTCGATACGAGTTGACGTTCGGCGCGAAGAGCGACATCGCGGCCGGCAGATATTTCTGCAATCCGGCGATATGCGAGAAGAACAGCGGCGACGGCCGGCCTTCGCTGTCGCTGAAAATATTGGCGCCGGTGCGACGATCGACGATGCTCTGGTGAATATGCATTGCGCTGCCGGGCTCGCGCGCCATGGGCTTCGCCATGAAGGTCGCGTACATCTTGTGACGCAATGCGGCCTCGCGCGCGGTGCGCTTGAAGAGGAACACCTGGTCCGCAAGCGACAGTGCGTTGCCGTGCAGCAGGTTGATCTCCATCTGCGCGGCGCCGTCTTCGTGAATCAGCGTGTCGATCTCGATGTCCTGGGCCTCGCAGAACGCGTACATGTCGTCGAACATCGGATCGAATTCGTTGACGGCTGCGATCGAATACGACTGTCGGCCAATCTCGGGGCGTCCGGAGCGGCCGATCGGCGGCTTCAGCGGGTAGTCCGAATCGATGTTCGGTTCGACCAGAAAGAACTCCAGCTCAGGCGCGACGACCGGCTCCCAGCCGTGCTGTGCGTAGAGTTCGAGAACATGCTGCAGCACGTAGCGCGGCGACATCGTCACCGGGCGGCCATCGGAATAGAAGCTGTCGTGGATGACCTGCGCGGTCGGTTCGGCCGCCCAGGGCACGACGCGTATCGTGTTCGGATCGGCCTTGAGAACAATGTCGATTTCGGACGGGCTGATGGCGCGCTCGTCGTCGGGATATTCGCCGGTGACTGTCTGCAGGAAGATGCTTTCGGGCAAGCGCATGCCCTCATCTTCGGCGAACTTCACCGCAGGCATGATCTTGCCGCGCGGTACGCCGGCCATGTCGGGAATGATCGCTTCGACTTCCGAAATGCCATGCTCTTTGAAAAATTGCTGAATGACGCTCATACGGATCTCTCGAAGTGATTGGTGACTAGTGACTACTGACTAGCCAGAAGTTCTTGTCTGCTCTCTCGGGGGAGATACGCCTGCTCGCCTGGCCGCGGCGCGTTTGCTGGCGGCGTCGCCAAACGCAGCAAACAGTGCGCACGAAAACGAATTCTCCTGGAATTTCCACTCGGGGTGCCATTGCACGGCCAGCGCGAATGATGGCGCGTTGCGTACGCGGAACGCTTCGATCACGCCGTCTGGCGCGCGCGCTTCGATCTCGAGATCGCGACCGAGCCTCTGCACGCCTTGTGAATGCAACGAGTTGACGCTCAGCCGCTCCTGGCCCGCGAGCTTGTGCAGTTGGCCGCCGCGCGTCAGTTCGATCTCATGGGCCAGCCCATATTGCTCATCGAGGGGCGAGCTCAGGTCCTCGCGATGATTGTTCAGACCCTGCACTTCGTGCAGCTTCTGCCAGAGCGTGCCGCCGAAGGCGACGTTCATCTCCTGAAAACCGCGACAGATCGCAAACAGCGGCATGCCCGCTTCGATCACATGCGGAATCAACGGCAGCGTCGTGGCGTCGCGATAGGCGTCATGCAATGTACCGGGATCGCTGGCAGGTCCCTGATAGCGATGCGGCTCCACGTTGGATGGGCTACCCGTCAGCAGAAGGCCGTCAAAGTCGGCGAGCAACTCGCGGACGTTCAGCGCCTCGCCCAACGCCGGGATGAGTACAGGCGTCGCATGCGCTCCAAGAGCGACGGCGTTGATGTACTTCTCTCCCACGCAATGGAAGTAGTGGTGGCCCAACAGACGCCGATCCGCTGGAATGCCAATGAGCGGTTTACGAGATGACACGTTTAAGATCTTTAACAGCTGGCGGGGTCGCCAGCGTCTGAACGACGAGGCATTTAACCACAACCCTTACACACTCGCCCGCCTGAGGTTTACCGAGGGGGGCCATTTACAGGCCCTACAAGGGCTTGCGTACGAACCGGGATGGCTGGCGCGCTTGCCGCCGTCGCTGTGCGACCGATATCCTCGTGTGATCGGGCGATTGTCCGATCGCCACTAAATCTTAAACAGGGACCCCCGATGACGGCGAATTCAGACCTGAGCGAAATCGCCGTTCTGCGCCATACGCACCCTGACGTGCGCTTTATCGACGTGCTCCTCGCGGACCTCTGCGGAATTCCGCGGGGAAAGCGCATCACGCTGAACGAAGCGCCGAATCTCTACACCGGAGGCTTCCTGTTGCCCGGCTCGATGTTCGCGCTCGACGTCCTCGGCGGCACGATTCAGGAGACGAAGCTGGGATTCGATGAGGGCGACGCCGATCGTAGCTGCCTGCCGATCGCGGGGACGCTGGTTCCAGTCCCGTGGCGTGGTGATGAAGGCGTCGCGCAGATTCAGGTGTCGATGCGCGACCACGATGGATCGCCGTTCTTCGGCGACCCTCGGCACGTTCTGCATCGTGTGCTCGAATGCTTTCGGGCGATGCGCCTGACGCCGGTCGTTGCGATCGAGCTCGAGTTCTATCTGCTCGATGCGGAACGCACTGCGGATGGTCGTGTGCAGCCGCCGCGGTTGCCTGAGCTGCGCCGGCGCGAATATCGCACCCAGATCAACTCGATGTCCGATCTCAACGAGTACTCCGCCGTACTCACCGATATCGCAGCAGCGTGCGAAGCACAACGTGTTCCGTCCGGCACGGCGCTCGCGGAATATGGGCCCGGCCAGTTTGAAGTGAATCTTCAGCACTCAGCCGACGCACTGCTTGCCTGCGACCAGGCGATCCGCTTCAAGCGACTGGTGCGCGGCGTCGCCTCGCGTCACGGAATGGAAGCGACCTTCATGCCGAAGCCCTATGAAGATATGGCGGGCAGCGGCGCGCACATCCATGTCAGCGTGGTCGATGAACACGGCCGCAACGTGTTCGCTTCCGAAGATGCGGCTGGCAATGCATCGCTGCATCACGCCATCGGCGGACTGGCCGCAACCATGGCCGAGGCGATGCTGATCTTCGCGCCGACCGCGAATTCCTATCGGCGCTATCGCTCCGAGGCGTACGTGCCGCTCAATCCCTCGTGGGCCGTGAACAATCGCGGAGTCGCACTGCGCGTGCCCGTCAGCACGCCTGAGAATCGACGGGTCGAGCATCGCGTCGCAGGAGCCGACGCCAATCCCTACCTGCTCACGGCTGCCGTACTCGCGGGAATTCATCACGGCCTGACGCGGCGTATCGACCCGGGCCCGCCGCTGACAGGCAACGCCTATCACAATGCGGCCGCCACGTTGCCCACGACGTGGCCGGAAGCCGCCTTGGCTTACGACGCGAGCGCCTTCCTGCGCGAGTACTTCGGTGATCGGTTTCATCGACTGTTCGTCACTACTCGCCGCGGTGAATTGCAGGCGTTCGAGTTGCACGTCACGCGCCTCGAATATGAGTGGTATGTGGGCGTCTGAAGTGACTAGTGACTGGTGACTAGTGAATAGTAAGAAGCGCTGCGCGCTCTTTTCTCCGACCATTCACTAGTCACCAGTCACTTCTAAGCATGACTCATACGGAGCACATCGCCTCTTACTACGCCGCATCCGCGAATCCCACGGCGCCGCATCCTGCACTCCAGGGCGCTCTCAAAGCGGATGTGTGCGTCATCGGCGGCGGCATTGCCGGATGCTCGACGGCGTTGCATCTCGCGGAACGCGGCTATCGCGTCGTCATGCTGGAAGGGCGGCGTATCGGGTGGGGTGCATCAGGGCGCAGCGGCGGTCAGGCGATCGCAGGATTCGCCTCCGGTCAGCACAAGCTCGAGCGGCAGGTTGGTTTCGAGAATGCGCGGCGCATGTGGGACATTTCGGTGGAAGGGCTGCACCTCATCAGGGAGCGAGTCGAGCGCCATTCGATCAATTGCGATCTGCACTGGGGACAGATGCACGTCGCGATCAAACCACGACAACGCCACGATCTGCTGCAAGAGCAACATGACGCGGAAGAGCGTTACGGCTATCGACAACTGAGGTTTCTCGAACGCCCGGAAGTCGAAGGCCTGCTGGCGACGAAGCGCTATTGCGCGGGTCTCTACGACAGCGGCAGCGGCCACCTGCATCCGCTGAACTACACGCTCGGACTCGCCGTCGCGGCGCAGGCGGCGGGCGTGCAGATCTATGAGAACACGCTCGCAACGGACGTGCGCCACGGCGATCCGGCGACGGTCCTGACGAGCGCCGGGAGCGTTACTGCAAACTTCGTGGTGATGTGCTGCAACGCTTACGGCAACGAGCTCGCCCCGTCGCTGCGTTCCCGCATCATGCCGGTCGCCACCTACATCATCGCGACGCAATCGCTGGGTGAAGTACGCATGCAGCAGCTCATGCGCGAGAACATCGCCGTGACCGATATCAACTTCGTGCTCGACTACTTTCGACGCTCGGCGGATCACCGTCTGTTGTTCGGCGGCCGCGTGAGTTATTCAGGCCGCGATGCATTCAATACGGCGCGCGCGACGCGCAAACGATTGCTGAATGTGTTCCCACAGCTCGCCGATGTGCACATCGACTACGCGTGGGGCGGCTATGTCGACATCACCATGAATCGTGCGCCGGATTTCGGGCGCCTGGCCCCCAACGTCTACTACCTGCAGGGGTTCTCCGGCCATGGCGTCGCGCTCACGGGCATCGCCGGCAAATTCGTCGCCGACGCGATCGCTGGCCAGGCCGAGCGCTTCGACCTCTTCACAAGGATTCGCCACCGCAATTTTCCAGGCGGGCCGCTGCTGCGCACGCCTGCATTGATGCTGGCGATGCTGTGGTATCGGATGCGAGACCTGCTCTAGTGAGCGGTGACTGGCGGACGGCGGACGGT
>JBOHZJ010000094.1:0-3872 GCA_050738395.1 Steroidobacter sp. | reverse complement strand
CGATGTGGCGTCGCAACTTCTCCGTGGGCGACAGATCGAATTGCAGCAGCGCCTTCAGGTTCCGGAGCGCGACCGCGGCTTCCCGCTCCACCAGCGCGAGCAGGAGCCCGTCCTTGCCGCCGAAGTAGTACTTCACCAGCGCCGAGTTGAGTCCCGAGTGCCGTGCGATCTCGCTCAGCGAAACATCGATCGAATGCCGATCGCTCATCAGCCGGCTCGCGGTGTCCAGCAACCGGTCGCGAGCGCTGAAGTCTGGAGCGACGCCGGCGCGCGCGATGCGGCCGGCGCGGCGACGTGGTGTGCGGGTGCGGGTCATCTCTTTAACCGATTGATTAATTCTGACCAATGGTGTCTATTGACCGCCGGTCTTGCAAGCCTGTCTCATCCGGTTCTTTCGAGGAAGCTTCATGAGCACTGCATATATCGTCGCCGCGGCGCGAACCGCGGGCGCGCGTAAGGCCGGGCGTCTGTCCGGATGGCATCCGGCCGACCTCGCCGGCAAGATTCTCGATGCGCTGATCGATCGCACCAATGCCGATCCTGCGCTGGTTGAAGACGTGATCATGGGCTGCGTCGGCCAGGTCGGCGAACAAGCCGCCAATATCGGGCGTAACGCAGTCCTGTCATCGAAGCTGCCGCAAAGCGTGCCGGGCGCATCTGTCGATCGTCAGTGCGGTTCGTCGCAGCAGGCAATTCACTTCGCGGCGCAGGCCGTCATGTCCGGTGCAATGGATGTGGTGATCGCCGCCGGCGTCGAGAGCATGAGCCGCGTGCCGATGGGCCTGTCGACGCAACTTCCGGCAAAGAACGGCTTTGGCGCGCCGACCGGCGTGAACATGGGGGCGCGCTATCCCGGCGTGCAGTTCAGCCAGTTCATCGGCGCGGAAATGATGGCCGCGAAATACCAGCTGACCAGGGACCACCTCGATGAGTTCGCCTTCAACAGTCATCAGCGTGCGATTGCAGCGACTCGCGCGGGCGCGTTTGAGAGCGAGATTCTGCCGCTGGAGATCACCCTGGCCGACGGTGCGAAGGAAACACACTGCCGCGACGAGGGCATTCGTTTCGATTCGAGCCTGGAGGCGATTCGCGGCGTGAAGCTCCTGCAGGAAGGCGGCCGCATTACGGCGGCGACCTCCAGCCAGATCTGCGACGGCGCCGCCGGCGTCATGATCGTGAACGACAAGGGATTGAAGGCGCTCGGTGTGCAGCCGATCGCACGGATTCATCATATGACCGTGATCGGCCACGATCCGGTGATCATGCTCGAAGCGCCGATTCCCGCGACTCAGCACGCACTGAAGAAGGCGGGCATGAAGATCGACGACATCGATCTGTACGAAGTGAATGAAGCGTTCGCGTCAGTGCCGGTCGCGTGGCTCGATCGGATCGGCGCTGATCCGGCGAAGCTCAACGTAAACGGCGGCGCCATCGCGCTCGGCCACCCGCTCGGCGCATCAGGCGCAAAACTCATGACGACGCTCGTGAATGCGCTGCAGCGACGTAACAAGCGTTATGGCCTGCAAGCCATGTGCGAAGGCGGCGGGCTCGCGAATGTGACGATTATCGAGCGGCTTTAGGCGCGCGGCTTGCGGGTGCGAAGGATTTCACGGCTGCTGCTGTCGCCAATCCAGTCACTGATCACTTCGGAAGAGAACAATGAAGCTTGATTCAACGATATCCGCGGTCGTCACCGGCGGCGCCTCCGGACTCGGCGCTGCGACTGTGCGGTCACTCGCGGCTCACGGAGTCCGGATCGCGATTTTCGACATGAACGCGGACAAGGGTGAGGCCCTGGCCAGAGAGATCGGCGGCGTGTTCTGCAAGGTCAACGTAACCTCGGACGCCGACGTTGATGCGGGCTTTGCAAAAGCCCGCGCATCGATTGGACAGGAACGCATCCTGATCAACTGCGCCGGCACGGGCAACGCCTTCAAGACGGCGAGCCGCGACAAGACGACGCGCGAGATCAAACACTTTCCGCTCGATGCATTCAACCTGATCATCCAGATCAATCTGGTCGGCACATTCCGCTGCGCCGCGAAGTCGGCGGCCGGCATGATGACGCTCGACCCTCTGGATCAGCACGGCGAGCGCGGCGTGATCCTCAACACCGCATCCGTCGCGGCCGAAGACGGACAGATGGGTCAAGCTGCGTACTCTGCATCGAAGGCTGGCGTCGTCGGCATGACCCTGCCGATCGCGCGCGACCTGATGAGCGAGGGCATTCGAGTCAATACGATTCTTCCAGGCATTTTCGATACGCCGCTGATGCAGGGCGCGCCAGAGAATGTGAAGGCTGCACTTGCTGCATCCGTTCCCTTCCCCAAGCGCCTCGGGACGCCGGAAGAGTATGCGTCGCTTGCGCTCGAGATGTGCCGCAACAGCTACTTCAATGGTGAAGACGTGCGACTCGACGGCGCGATCAGAATGGCGCCTCGTTGAGAAGTGAATGGTGACTAGTGGCTGGTGAACAGCCGGACACGCAGCCAGTCACGCCCCTGCCGACCCTTCATTAGTCGCCGGTCACTCCATGAAGAGAAGCATTTTTGAGCCTGAACACGAGCAGTTTCGTGAATCGGCGCGCCGTTTTTTCCAGAATGAGATCGGACCGCACGGCGAGCGCTGGCGCGAGCAGGGGTTCGTCGATCGTGAGGCGTTTCGCAAGGCCGGTGAGCAGGGTTATCTGCTCATCTGGGCCGACCCGAAGTACGGCGGCGCGGGCGTTGGGGATTTCCGGTACGAGCAGGTTCTGATCGAGGAGAACGGCCGCTATGGTGAAGGCGGCTTCTTCATGACGCTGCATTCGCGATTGGTCGCGCCATACATCGGACATCTGGGGACGGAAGAGCAGAAGGCGCGGCTGCTGCCAAAGCTTGTTTCCGGCGAGTCCATTCTCGGCATCGCAATGACCGAGCCTGGGGCGGGCAGCGATCTTGCGGGCATCAAGACCCGCGCCGAGGACAGGGGCGATCACTGGCTGCTGAATGGCTCCAAGACGTATATCTCGAACGGTCAGATCGGCGATGTCTTCATCGTCGTCGCGCGCACCGATCCGAATCGACGACATGGACTCGGGCTGTTCATCGTCGAGCGCGGCATGGAGGGTTTCAAGCGCGGCCGCAACCTGAAGAAGATGGGCCTCAAGGCGCAGGACACCTCCGAGCTGTTTTTCACCGATGTGAAAGTGCCGAAGAACAATGTTCTCGGCGAGCCGGGAAAGGGTTTTCACTTCCTCACGCAGTTCCTTGCCGAGGAGCGGCTCATTACCGCCGTCGGGGCGATGACGCTGTGCCAGGTTGCATTCGACGTCACGCTCGAATTCATCAAGGAACGCAAGGCGTTCGGTCAACCGATCGGCACGTTTCAGATCTCACGCTTCAAAATGGCCGACATGCGCGCGCAGATCGACGCGATGCAGTGCTTTGTCGATCAATGCGTGCTCGAGCACAACGCAGGTCGTCTCGACGCAGTGACCGCCGCCGAAGCGAAGTTGCTGACGACGGAACTCGAGGGCCGCGTGGTCGATGAGTGCGTGCAGTTGCACGGCGGCGCCGGCTACATGGACGAGTATCCGATCTCGCGCATGTACACGAGCGCCCGCATCAGCCGCATCCTGGCCGGCAGCAACGAAATCATGCGCGAGATCATCGGCCGCTCCCTCGACCTCGACGAGAGGAAGCTGACGAAGACATAGGAGCGCAACGGCGGCGGAAGTCGCGTCTCTCGACGCTCGTGATGAGCTTGCAAGTCGAGTCTCTTCGGCCGACCGATCAGAAGTCGCAGGCTGGTTTGGCCGGTTCGTTGAATTTCATCCGGACGCCAGTACGCCTGCGCGAGCGTCGTCAACCCTGCAATCTCCATAGAAAAGG
>JBOHZJ010000093.1:0-3860 GCA_050738395.1 Steroidobacter sp. | reverse complement strand
AACCAATCCCTCCTGCGCTGTCGATGCGACCAACCTCCCGTCCCGGCTGAAAATACTGCCGCGCGCAAAGCCGCGCGAGCCGCAGGCGGTGGGACTGTCGAGGACGTACAGGAGCCATTCGTCAGCGCGCGCGGGGCGGTGAAACCACATGGCGTGATCGATGCTGGCCATCTGCAGCTCGCGCCGGCTCACGGAGAATCGGGCGTCCATGCTGGCGGCCCCGAGCAAGTAGTAATCAGAGGCGTACGCGAGCAGGCATCGGTGCAGCACCTCGTCATCCGGCACGGCGTCGATCGCCCGGAACCAGATCTTCATATGCGGTTCTTTCGGGATGTCCGCGGTGGGGTCAGGCAGCACGGCCGGGCGAAACTCGAAGGCGTTCCTCTGAGAGTGGAAAGGCCGCGGCCGATCCGGCGCTCTTTGCTTCAGCTCTTCGACCGCCGCCGCCATGTCCGGGAGCGTTTCGGGATCTGGAGCCGGAGGCATGGCGCCCTGCCGATCAAGAGCGTCCTCGGCGATCTGGAACGACGCCGACATGTGAAAGATCTGTTCACCGCGCTGGATCGCGACGACGCGTCGCGAGGAGAAGCTCGTTCCGTCCCGACTGCGGTCGACCTCGTACACGATTGGCAGATCCGGATCGCCGGCGCGCAGGAAATACGCGTGCAGAGAATGCGCCGCTCGATTCTCGATCGTCGCGTACGCCGCCATCAGCGCCTGGCCGAGCACCTGCCCGCCAAACACGCGCCGGTGTCCTGGATCGCGGCTTTCACCGCGAAACAGATCGAGCTCGAGGCGTTCAAGTCGCAACACCTGCAGGACGTCGGCGAGGAGAGGGTTCATCAGGCGGTGAATAGCGGATAGCGGACGGCGGACAGTGCACTGCAGGAGAGTGAACGGTGGATGGCGGACAACGGAGGGTGAAGACGTGAATCCGGAACGATCGCGCCCGCAGCAGCGCACGGTCGGCTATTCACTGCGCGTGCGCCGCAGATGCGTTTCTCCTCGCTATCCGCCGTCCGCTGTCCGCTGTTCACTAGTCAGGTACTCCCAGGCGCCTGTGCATGATGGGACTCGTCGTCGTGTACTGCAGCGGGATCTTCTTCGCTGGATTGAGATGCGCCGCGACGGCGAACGCCGCGAGCGCCGCCTCGTGGAAGCCTGACAGGATCAATTTCTTTTTGCCCGGATAGGTATTGATGTCGCCGACGGCGAACACGCCTGGAATGTTCGTCTGAAATTTTTCGGTATCGACCTGGATCGCGCGCTTGTCGATGCCCAGGCCCCATTCTGCAATCGGTCCGAGCTTCGGATGCAGGCCGAAGAACGTCAGCACGTGATCGCACTCGAGTTCCTCGATCGCCCCATCCGACTTCTTGACGCGGACGCCGCGAAACGCATCGCTCTCGACCATCAGCGACTGCGCAATCGCTTCGATGTAGCGCATGCTGCCGTGCGCGACCAGGTCCTGCATTTTCGCAACCGACGCCGGCGCCGCACGGAAGTCGGGGCGTCGATGCACCAAGGTCACACTACGCGCCTTGCCGGCGAACTCGAGCGTCCAGTCGAGCGCCGAATCGCCGCCGCCGAAGATCACGAGCCGCTTGCCGGTAAAGTCCGCTGCGCTCTTCACCTTGTAGTGAAGGTGTTTTCCGTCGAACGCCTCGGCGCCTTCAACGCCGAGCTTGCGCGGCTGAAATGAACCCAGGCCGCCGGCGATGATGACGGTGCGTGTGTGAAATCGCGTATCGCGCGAAGTGCGCACCACGAAGGTGCGGTCCTCCAGCATTTTCAACTCAGCAACCTCTTCGCCGAGATGAAACTGCGCATTGAAAGGCTTCGCCTGTTTAATCAGGCGATCCACCAGCTCCTGCGCGCCGCATATGGGCAGCGCCGGAATGTCGTAAATCGGCTTTTCAGGATAGAGCTCGCTGCACTGTCCGCCTGGATGCTTCAGCGAATCGATGATGTGCGCGCGAATGCCGAGTAATCCAAGTTCGAATATCTGAAACAGGCCGCAGGGTCCCGCGCCAACGATGACGACATCGGCTTGAATCGCGCCGTCGATGGCGACGCTGCCATGGCTTTCGCTCAATATCATCTCCTCAGGGCTGATCGCGGCAGCGGCTGCTGCAACGCAAGACGATTTTATACGAAGTGCCGCACAAGGACGTGCAAATGCCGCGAGCGCAGGGATGCGCAGGAGCGGCGGATGCGAAGGGATGTGCGAATGCCGCGGGCACAGGATGTGCAGGAGCGGCGGATGAAAAGGGATGTGCCCAATGCCGCGGGCACAGGGATGTGCAGGAGCGGCGGCTGAGAAGGGATGTGCCAATGCCGCGGGCGCAGGGATACGGCTGGAGCGACCATTGCTCCAGCAGAAGCTGGACCTTCTGAGTCAGACGGCCGGTACGTGTCGCGTTTCGCTCGCGATCTCCCGCTCCCGGGCCGTGCGACCGACTGGCGGGATGACGCCGGGGACGCCGTCGCGGATCTGCTCAAGTGTTTTCAGGATGCGTTCGCATCCGAGGGCCAGCACCGCCACGATCGCGAATATGCCTGCCGCAATTACCGTCAGTGCACCGCCGCTCTCCGAAAAAATCCAGAGCACCGCGAGCGCCCAGATCCATGCCAGCACGCCTACGACGCCGAAAAACCATCGCATAACTTGCTCCTGAGGCGAGTTGGAAGTCGGCCCTGTCGTCAAAATGCTCATCGCGCAGCTCGGGTTCCGCATACCCCTCCGTAAAGCTATGCGGCGAGCCGTATGTCAGGAGAGGTCAACGGCGTTGTTACTGAACCGACCCCATGGAAGAATCGGTGCGCCCGTAACCACTCATGCAGGACCCAGCTATGCGCCTCAACGTCAACGGCAAAGAACAGGTGGTGAGCGGCGTCGACGAGTCGACGCCGCTGCTGTGGGTCTTGCGCGATAGCCTGGGGCTCGTCGGTACGAAGTACGGGTGCGGCGTTGCGCAGTGCGGTGCGTGCACCGTGCATCTCAATGGGACGCCCGTGCGCTCGTGCTCGGTCCCGGCGAGCGCCGCGGTGGGTCAGCAGGTCACAACGATCGAGGGCTTGGCCAGCGCCGATGGAAAACTGCACGCCCTCCAGTCGGCCTGGATAGAACACGATGTGCCGCAGTGCGGTTACTGTCAGGCTGGACAGATCATGTCCGCCGCTGCGCTCCTGAAACAAAAGCCGAGCCCGACCGATGCGGACATCGACGCCGCGATGAGCGGCAACATCTGCCGCTGCGGCACGTATCCACGCATTCGCAAAGCCATCCACGCCGCCGCGAAGCAGGCTCACGAGTGAGGCGCCCCATGAACGCAGTTCAACAGTTGATCGGATCCGCCGATGCGGAAGTGCAGGAAATTCTGCGCGCCGCTCAGGCGCAGCCCGCGACGACCCTCGATCGACGTTCGTTTCTGAAACTCGTCGGCGTCGCAGGCGGCGGGCTCGTGCTGGCTTTCTACGTCGGCGATCACGCCACTGCGCTCGCGAACGCCAACACCGCGGGTTTCATTCCCAACGCATTCCTGCGCATCGCGCCCGATGGAACGATCGTCATTTATTCGAAAGGTCCGGAGATCGGTCAGGGCGTAAAGACCTCGTTCCCGATGATCGTCGCGGAAGAACTCGATGCCGACTGGTCCAGGGTGCGAGTCGAGCAGGCCGCAGTCAATCCGGCGATCTTCGGTCGGCAGAGCGCGGGCGGCTCGCGTTCGATTCCGATGGGCTGGGATCAATTGCGGCGCGCCGGCGCCGCAGGCCGCGCGATGCTCGTGGCCGCTGCTGCGAAGGAATGGGACGTTTCTGAAGGCGAATGCAGTACTGAGAACAGCGCAGTGCTGCAC
>JBOHZJ010000092.1:0-5229 GCA_050738395.1 Steroidobacter sp. | reverse complement strand
GGTGAGGAACGGATCCGAGTCGCTGCGACGGGCGAGCGGCGAAACCTCCGCCGGATACGAGTACACGAAAGTCGGCGGCGCCAGACGATGTTCGGCCGTCTTCTCGAAGATCTCGATCTGCAGCTTGCCCGCACCGTCGCCGGGCTTGTGCGCGACGCCCAGCCGATTGCACCAGCCGCGCAGATATTCGACGTCGCGCAGCTTGCCGCGCTCGATGCCCGGGTTGAAGTGCACCACGAGGTCTTCGATCGTCACGCGACGGAACGGCTGCGAGAAATCGAACACTTCGCCCTGGTACTCGATCTGCCGTGTTCCGAGAATCGCATCGCAGAGGCCCTGGCACATCCGCTCCACGAGATTCATCAGATCGGTGTAGTCGGCGTAGGCCTGATACAACTCGAGCATCGTGAACTCCGGGTTATGGCGCGTTGAAACGCCTTCGTTCCGGAAGTTGCGGTTGATCTCGTACACGCGCTCGAAACCGCCCACCACGAGCCGCTTCAGATACAGCTCCGGCGCGATGCGCAGGTACAGGTCCATGTCGAGCGCGTTGTGATGGGTCACGAACGGCCGGGCGACAGCGCCGCCCGCGATCGCCTGCATCATCGGGGTTTCCACTTCGAGGAAATCCAGCGCGTCGAGATAGTCGCGCAGGTACTTCACGATGCGCGTGCGCGTGCGAAACACCTGCCGGCTTTCGGCGCTGACGATCAGATCCACATAGCGCTGGCGATAACGCAGCTCCTGGTCCGCAAGGCCATGCCATTTATCAGGCAACGGTCGCAGCGACTTCACCAGCAGACGCAGCTTGTCGACGCGTACGGACAATTCGCCGGTCTTCGTCTTGAACAGCACGCCCTGCGCACCGAGCACGTCGCCGACGTCCCACGATTTGAATTCCTCATACAGCGCGCCCAGCGGTTCGCTCTGCACGAACAACTGAATCTGACCGGATCGGTCCGCGATCTTGGCGAAGCTCGCCTTACCCATGACGCGCTTGACCATCATGCGGCCGCCGACCTTGACGCGCACCGTGTTCTTCTCGAACCATTCCGGCGCGCGATCGCCGTATGCAGTCAGCAACTGATCGGCAAGGGCGTCGCGCCGGAAATCATTCGGAAACGCGGAAGCCCCTCCGGCGCGGAGTTTGTCGAGCTTCGCACGGCGCTCGGCGATCAGCTTATTCTCGTCGTGGCTCTGTCCGTCGTCACTCATGAACGTTACCGATTCTCATCAACCAGGCTGCGTGGGAGTTGACCGTTGACGGTCGCAGAAGGCCCATGCGGATTCTGACGGTCAACCGTCAACAGTCAACCGTCAACCTCCTCACAGCCCCTGCTTCAGGCTTGCCTCGAGAAATTCATCCAGGTCGCCGTCGAGCACGGCTGTCGTGTTGCCGATCTCGACGTTGGTGCGCAGATCCTTGATGCGTGACTGATCGAGCACATAGGAGCGGATCTGGTTGCCCCAGCTCACGTCCGATTTCGAATCCTCGAGCACCTTCGCTGCAGCATTGCGCTTGTTCACTTCGAGTTCGTATAGCTTGGCCTTCAGCATCTTCATCGCCTTGTCGCGGTTCTTGTGCTGACTGCGCTCTGCCTGGCACGCGACGACGATTCCTGTCGGCTCATGCGTAATGCGCACCGCCGATTCAGTTTTGTTCACGTGCTGGCCGCCCGCGCCGCTCGAGCGATAGACGTCGGTGCGCAGATCCGCAGGATTGATGTCGATCTCGATGTCGTCGTCGATTTCTGGCGAGACGAACACGGAAGCGAACGACGTGTGCCGGCGCGCATTCGAATCGAACGGAGACTTGCGCACCAGGCGGTGCACGCCGGTTTCGGTGCGCAGCCAGCCGTAGGCATAGTCGCCCGTGAAGCTCACCGTTGCGCCCTTGATTCCTGCGACTTCCCCGTCGGTGTTGTCGATGACCTCAGTCTTGAAACCGTGGGCGTCGCCCCAGCGCAGGTACATGCGCAGCAGCATCTGCGCCCAGTCCTGTGCTTCGGTGCCGCCGGCGCCGGCCTGTATGTCGAGAAAGCAGCTGTGCGAGTCCATTTCGCCGGGGAACATGCGCTGGAACTCGAGCTTCTTGATGTCCTGCTCGATGCGTGCGACGTCGCGTTCGACTCCGGCAGCGGTGGATTCATCGTTCTCCTCTACTGCCATTTCCAGCAGTTCGCCGGCGTCCTTCAACCCGCCTGACACCCGATCGAGGGTGCTGACCACCTGATCCAGCCGGGCGCGCTCGCGACCCAGCTCCTGCGCCTTGTCGGGCGTATTCCAGATCGCCGGATCCTCCAGCTCGCGATTTACTTCCGTGAGACGTTCGCTCTTGAGGTCGTATTCAAAGAAACCTCCTCAGCGCCGCGGAGCGCTCGGTGAGGTCTTCGAGAGAACGGCGGATCGTGTTGACTTCCATTGGATGCGGACAGAGAGAAATTTCGAAGGGCCGGGATGGTAGCACGGGCGCCAGGCGCCCCAGGCGCCCCAAGCGGTTAGCGGTTAGCGGTTGGCGAGAACGCTTTCGCGGCCCCCTGTGCTCTTTCACCTCTCCTTGAGGAGAGGTCGCGCGTAGCGCGGGTGAGGTGTCGGCGCCATGCGCCGTCTGACTAACCGCTAAACCGCCAACCGCTAACTGCTCTTCATCGCTAACCGCTTCCCTCCTCCAGCACTCGCAGATACTCGACGACGAGCTGCAGGCGCTCGGTTCCATTCCATTGGTTCACGTCGAGTCGATAGGCGAGCTCGACTCGATTGTTCGGCCGCACCTGCGGCGCGTCATCATGATCGAAGTGCCGAAACGCGATTGCTTCGCAGCCCGGACCATCGCCGTTCTGCACTTCGAGCTTCAGATGGCGCTCGCCGAGCACGCGAATCGAGCGTACGTTGAAGCAGCCGTCGAACATCGGCTCGGGAAACGCCTGACCCCAGGGGCCAGAATCGCGCAGCAGGCGTGCAATCTCCACGGTCAGCTCATCGCACGTCAGCGCGCCGTCCGAATGCACCACCCCTTGCGTATCTTCAACCTTCATCCATCGACGCACTTCGTCATCGAACGCTGCACGGAAAGTTGCAAGTCCTTGCGCCGGCAAGGTCAGGCCCGCGGCCATCGCGTGCCCGCCAAATTTTTCGATCAGCCCTGGATGGCGGGTCGCAATTGCGTCGAGCACATCGCGTATGTGCACGCCTGCGACGGATCGCGCCGAACCCTTGAGGGTCGTCTCATCGGCGCGCGCCAGCGCAATCACGGGGCGATGCACGCGATCCTTGACGCGAGACGCGACCAGACCCACGACGCCCTGGTGCCAGGACTCATCGAACAGGCACAGACCGAGCGGCAGGGACGGATCCTCGGCGCGCATTTCCTCGATTGCGAACAGTGCTTCCTGCTGCATCTGCAGTTCGAGTTCCTTACGATCCTGATTGAGCTGCGCCAGGCGCGCGGCAAGTAGTCGTGCAGCCGCCGGATCATCGGTCAGCAGGCATTGAATGCCGACGGTCATATCGTCGAGCCGGCCGGCGGCGTTCAGACGAGGACCGAGTTGGAAGCCGAGGTCAGCGGCGACGACCTGCAAGGGCGCGCGGTTGGCCGATTCCAGCAGTGCACGAACGCCGGCGGTGCAGCGCCCTGCCCTTATGCGTCGCAATCCCTGCTGCACGAGAATGCGATTGTTACGATCAAGAGGGACGAGGTCGGCGATGGTGCCGAGCGCGACGAGATCCAGCAGATCGGCGACTGGCGGTGGATTCGCGCACAGCCCACGCGTTTGCATCTCACGCGTCAACGCAGCCATCAGATAGAAAGCGACTCCGACGCCGGCGAGCGCCTTGCTCGGAAACGCATCGCCCGGCGCGTTGGGATTGACGATCGCGGTCGCGGCCGGCAGCGTGGCCGCGGCCAGATGATGATCGGTGATGAGGGTCTCGATGCCGAGCGCCGCGGCTTCGGCGACCCCAGCGTGACTCGAGACGCCGTTGTCGACCGTGATGATCAGGGCAGGCTGTTGATCGGCGGCGAGACGCACGATCTGCGGCGTCAGGCCATAGCCGAACTGAAAGCGATTCGGCACCAGAAACCCGACCTGCCTGAAGCCGAGCAGCGTGAGCTGCCGTACGACCAGCGCCGTGCTCGTGGCGCCGTCCGCGTCGAAATCGCCGACGACGATAATCTTGCTGTCGCGCGCATAGTGAGCGCACAGCAATTCGACGGCATGCGCAACCCCGCCGAGCTGGCTGACCGGTATCAGCTGATTGAGTCCCAGATCGAGATCAACGGCGGCCGACACCCCGCGCGCCGCGTAGAGTCGTCGCAATATTGGATGGAGCTCAACCGGCAGTCCCTCAGGTCGTACTTCGGCGCGGCGGCGAATCGTTCGAATCATTGTGCAGACCACTGCGTCGGTGAAGACGCGCCGCGCCAGAATTTGAGCAGCGCACCGCGGTCGATCGACAGGCGCCAACCATCGAGCACGAGGCTGAGTTTCGCAAGCGCCCCTGCGCGCAGCGCACGCACCAACGGCGTCAACCATTTCGCTTCGAGCTCATCCAGAGTGCTCACGTCGGGCACGGCGACGGCGTTCGCCTGCAGGCGAGCCAGCACGGAGTCAGCGTCAGTCGCGGGCCCGACGAGCGCCTGATCGTGAAGACAGTAGAGCCCGCGCAGGTACGCGTCTTCGCCGAACGCCTCCGGCAAGGGGCGTCGAGCCACATCGCGGATCGCGCCGGCGCCGTGAAGCCAGATTGCGTTGATTTCGGGCGCGCCGCGTCGTGCGCGGGCGAGATTCACCGGATGTTCGTGCAGCAACATTTGCAGTTCCGTCATTAATCGCTTCAGTGCAGCGGCGTCGCGGCCCGTGGGCATCAGGCCGCCAAGTCCGTGGACCGCAGCTGCAGTGGGCGTAACGGTCGCGACTTCGAGTGTTTGTCGCGAGCGCAGCAGCCACGGTCCGCTCGATGCCGGCCTCACATCAAAACCTGCCGCAAGCAGATGCGGCGCAAGCGTCGCAGTCAGTTCAGTTCGCTCAAGCGCCGTCACATCGTGACCGTCGTCGAGCAAGACCGCTCTGAGATCATTCAGGCCAGCGGCGAAATGCATTGGCGTCGCCAGAAGCCAGCTATCTTGCCTCGCGGGATCGGCGTCGCCCGCGCTCATTACCGCCGCTTGCGGATAGTGCGTCATCGAATCGCCGAGCCCGACAGCGTCCAGCAGCGCGACCTGCCATGTCT
>JBOHZJ010000091.1:0-33003 GCA_050738395.1 Steroidobacter sp. | reverse complement strand
GTTCAGGAGTGTCACCGATCAAGTGCTGGCGGAGATGAAGACTCAGGACAACGTCGACGTTTCACCTGAAACGTCTGTGGGTAAACGACCCGCTCTAAGAAGAGGGCGAACGCCTTGGGCGTGATGGCCCATGAGACCAGGTTCTTGCAGCCGACGTACTCGAGACCGCTTTACGCCGATATGCGCTTTCGACCACTAGCCAATTCACGCCCCGGCGGACGTATGCTGGTTGAAACTGCGGACCTGGCGCAGCTCAGGAAACATATTCATATTCAGGAGAGGCGACCATGCCTAAAGTTCGAGCCGGCGACGTCACCTTGAACTACGAGCAGCAGGGCAGCGGCGAACCTCTCGTGCTGATCCCTTATCTCGCGGCCGATCACGCCTGTTACGCGTTTCAGGTCGCCGACTATTCGAAGCACTTCACCTGCATCTCGGTTGATCTGCGCGGGACCGGAGAGTCAGACAAGCCGGCCGGCGTCTATTCGACGCAGATGTTCGCCGATGATGTGGCCGCGCTCATGCAGGCCATCGGAATACCGAAGGCTCACATCTTCGGGCTTTCTCTCGGAGCCGCCGCCGGCATGTGGCTGGCGGCGAAGCACCCGGACCGCGTCAAATCGCTTTCGCTGCACAGCGGCTGGTCGAGGAGTGATGCGTATATCAAGACGGTCGTGAAGGGCTGGCAGTTAATGGCCAGGGCGATGAACAGCATGCCGGACATGGTGATCCAGGGGATCTTCCCGTGGTGCTTCACGCCCGAGCTGTATGCGCAGAAGCCGGATTACGTCGAGGCCCTGTCCGAATTCGTGCGCAGCCGCCCAAAGCAGCCGGTCGACGCGTTCATCCAGCAATCCGATGCGGTAATAGCTCACGACGCAGAGGCGCAGCTCGGCAAGATCCGCGCTCCAACGCAGATCACCTTCGGGCGATACGACATGGTTACGTCGACCCGGTTTGCGGATCCTCTGAAGAACGGCATCAGGAACTCTGAGCTACATATCTTCGAGGATGGCTCGCATGCGCCGCTGTATGAAAACGTGTCCGCGTTCAACGAGAAGACACTGGCGTTTCTAACCAGACAATCGGGTTGACGCGGTGTCTGGCTCAGGTGACGCCTGACTCATTTCAGCACAGGGGACTGCGGCGGCGCGCCTGAAAGGCATGCCGAGCACAGCGCCGATCTGTCCCAAGGGAAAGGTCAAGAGACACACTGTCGCGGACGCTGATCCAGCAGGCCGCGCTGAAACGTTGAACAAGCAGGACCGTCCTGGCGTGGAGAACACCACATGAACGATTTGGCGTTGCAAGCTCAGATCGACGCTGCGAGCGTGTACGAAGAGCTGTTTGTTCCGGCGGAGTTCCAGGAATGGGCGCCGCGAATGATCGCGGCCGCTCAGATTCAACCAGGCCATAGAGTGCTGGATGTCGCCTGTGGAACGGGAGTGCTCGCACGGGAGGCCGCGTCGCGTGTTGGATCGACCGGTTCGGTTACCGGTCTGGATCCCGACGCCGGGATGCTGGCTGTCGCCGCGCGACTCTCGTCTGCAATCAGGTGGCGGCGAGGAACGGCGGAGTCGCTGCCCTTCGCTGATCGATCTTTCGACTCTGTCGTAAGCCAGTTCGGACTGATGTTCTTTACGGACCGACCAGGCGCTCTACGCGAGATGCTGCGGGTTCTGGTTCCCGGCGGGCGTATGGCTGTGGCCGTGTGGGACTCTCTCGAAAACACGCCGGCGTACGCGGACCTCGTCGGATTGCTTGATCGCGTCGCGGGCCAGCGAGCTGCCGATGCATTGCGCGCGCCATTCGCGCTGGGTGATCGCAACGCATTGAAAGAGTTGTTCGACAGCGCTGGCGCACCTGAAGTCACGATCACAACTCACACTGGCGCGGCGCAGTTTCCCAGTATTCGCTCGATGGTCGAGGCGGAGCTGAGAGGTTGGTTGCCTCTGACGGGCATTGTTCTGCGCGACGAGCAGAGCTTGCAAATACTCAACGAAGCCGAGCACATCCTGCATCCCTACGTTGCTCGCGAGGGACAAGTCCGCTTTGCTTCACCTGCACACATCGTCACTGCCGCGAAGACAGGAAAATCACATCGGTGAATCGCGCCGCTATACTCGACCTTCCACGCAGCACGGCAATTCGATCGAGGTTGAGCCCATGTCGGACCGCAGGTTGTCGATGACTGACGACATTCACCGCTATCTGATCGAGCATTCCGTTCGCGAGCCCGATGTGCTCGCCCGTCTGCGTGCGGTGACGGCGGACATGCCGTACGCGCAGATGCAGATCGGCCCGGAGCAGGGACAGTTCATGGCCCTGCTCGCAAAGCTGATCGGCGCCAAACGGTGCATAGAGATCGGAGTGTTCACGGGCTACTCCAGTCTCGCCGTCGCGCTCGCGCTGCCCGACGACGGACGGATCCTTGCCTGCGACGTGAGCGAGGAGTGGACCTCAATCGCACGCCGATTCTGGCGCGACGCCGGCGTCGATCGGAAGATCGACCTCAAGCTCCAGCCGGCGATGCGCACGCTCGCGGCGCTGGTCGAGGCCGGAGAAGCGGGCCAATACGACTTCGCGTTCATCGACGCGGACAAACCATCGTACGACGCGTACTACGAGATGCTGCTCACGCTGCTCAGGCCGGGCGGGCTGATCGCCATCGACAACACCCTCTGGTCGGGCCGGGTGGCCGACCCGAGCGAGCGCGACGAGAACACAGCAGCTTTGCGAGCGCTCAATGACAAATTGCACAGGGACGAGCGCGTCGACCTGAGCCTGCTGCCGATCGGCGATGGGCTGACGCTCGTTCGCAAGAGATAGCCAGCACCGGCGCTCTCGGGCGGCCGGCGCACCGCACTTGCCTTCCTCACGGCCGAGCGGGACACTCGGCCTACAATAAGTACGCGCTGGCCGAACATCATCCCGAGTGGACGCCTTCTGGCAACGCCCCGATCCCGCGCTCGCCGCCGCCGGCATTGAAGGCGAGTTGCTGGTTGCGCGCGTACGCCTGGTCGCAATGGCGCTGCTGCTCATCACCCCGACGTGGAAGGTGTTTCAGTACCCCGAAGTACCGGTGTTCTTCTGGGGATTCTGGGTCACGTTCACGGCAGCGCTCGCTGCACTTGCGATCTGGTGGACGTTGCATCGCGGGCTCTGGCGTCCATGGCTCGGATTCGCATCCAGCGCGCTGGACGTATCGCTGGTGACCACCGCGCTGGTCACGTTCGTGTTCGTGGGCTCTCCGCTGGTCGCGCTCAATTCCAAGGTCACTTTCGAGATCTATTTCCTCGCGATCGTCGGGACGAGTCTCAGGTATGACCCGCGCATCTGCGTGAGCGTCGGGTTGCTGGCGGTCGCCGAATACGCGGCGCTCTGGGGCTTCGCCGCCTTTCGCTACGATCTCGGCGATCCCACATACGCAATCGGCGTGGGTGAGCACGCGGTGGTGGATCAGGTCACGCGATTGATTCTGCTCGGCGCCGCAGTCGTGTTGGCCTATGCCATCGTGCGCCGGGCGCAACGGTTATTACAGCTCGCGGCCCGCGATCGACTCACAGGCGTCTACAACCGCGGCCAATTCGATCTGGCTCTGGCTCACGAGGCGGAACGTGCGGCGCGGGAAGGCCATCCGCTCAGCGTCGCAGTGCTGGACCTGGATCACTTCAAACGAATCAACGACACCTTCGGCCATCCGGCCGGCGATCGCGTCCTGGTCTGGATCGCTTCGTGTCTTGCAGCCGGCGTGCGCGAAAACGATGTGGTCGCACGCTACGGGGGCGAGGAATTCGCAGTGCTCTTCCCGCAGACCGGCTGCGTGGCCGCTGCGGTGCGCGTCGAAGCTTTGCGCGCGCAGGTCGCTGCGCTGCCATTGCGTATGGCCGACGGTCAGCAACTCACGGTAACTTGCAGCGCCGGAATTGCCGAGCTGCCGACCGACGGCGTCGATCCCGCAACGCTGCTTGCGAAGGCGGACAAACGCTTGCTCGAAGCGAAGCGTGCGGGCCGCGATCGCGTGCACGCCATCGACGAGACGAAGCACGAGCGCCGTCGTCTCGAGCCGTCCGGGTGACGACTGCTCGCCGCAAGCGAGTCTGCCCGCATTCGACGAAAGGATGAAGGCGATGGCGCTCTGACTGGTCACCAGTCACTAGTCACTTCCTTCGTTGTTTATCCCACCGCGCGCCTCGGCTCGATCGCTCGTTCTGGTTTGCTGGCTGCACGCGGCGAACGCATCAGGTCCGCAAAGGCGCTCGCCGGTATGGCCGGGCTCATAAGGAATCCCTGCACGGCGTCACAGCCTTCGGCGCGCAGGAACTCGAGTTGCTCCGGCGTGGAGACGCCTTCGGCCACGATCCCGAGGCCCAGGTTATGGCCCAACGCGATGATCGCGCGGACGATTGCGGCGTCATCGGCGTCGCTGCTGATGTCCTGGACGAAGGAGCGGTCGATCTTCAGCGTGTCCAGCGGGAAACGCTTCAGGTAGTTGAGTGAGCAATAGCCCGTGCCGAAATCATCGACTGCAAGCGCGAAGCCGAAATCCTTCAGCGCCAGCAGCGAGCGTCGCCCGGCTTCGGCGTCCTGCATCAGCACGCCTTCGGTAAGTTCCAGCTCGAAGAGCGACGGAGATAATCGTGCTCGTTCGACTGCGTCGGTCATGCGCAGCAGGACTTCCGGTCGCAGAAAATCGCGACCCGAGACATTCACCGCAATAGAGGGCGGCGTGAGACCGCGACTGCGCCACTGGGACAGGTCCTCGCAGACCTGCTGCATCACCCAGCGGCCAATGTCTCCAATCAAGCCGATCTCTTCGGCCACCGCCACGAAGTCGGCGGTCGAAATCTGGCCTCGTTCCGGATGGAACCAGCGCAGCAGCGCCTCGCCGCCCATCAGCTTCAGGCTGTGCGTCTCGTACTTCGGCTGGTAATACACTTCGAGCTGCGAATTTTCGAACGCTCGCCGCAACTCCATCTCCAGCGAAAGTCGTTTTACCGCACGTGCGTTCACGGCGCTGGTATAGACGCGGTGCTGATTGCGTCCGCTCGCCTTCGCCTCATACATCGCGCCATCGGCATTTTTCAAGAGTGTCTGCGCATCGCCGCCGTGGTCGGGAAACAGCGCTATGCCAATGCTCGGCGTGACCACGAACTCGTAGCCCCCATGCAGGAATGGGTCGGCGAGAGCGGACTGAATCTGTTCGGCGACCTGTCGCGCGGCCTGTGTGGTCGGGCGCCCGGTCAGCACGACGATGAACTCGTCGCCGCCGACACGGGCGAGTTGCGCATGCGCACGCTCATCCGCGCCCGGATGCGCGAGCGCGTCCGTGAACCGGCTCGCCACCATCCGCAGGAGTGCATCGCCTGTTTCATGCCCCAGCGTATCGTTGATGCGCTTGAACTGATCGAGGTCGACGTAAAGCACCGCGACGCTGCGATCCTCGCGACGAGCCTCTGCCAGCGCCTGCGGCAGATATTCGCTCAGCCATTCACGATTCGGCAGATCCGTCAGCACATCGAAGTATGCGAGGCGGTGAATGTGCGCTTCCGTCTCCTTGCGCGCGGTAATGTCCCGGATAATCGCGAGCACGCGACCGGCGGCGTTCGGCGCGTAGCGACATTCGAAATGACGAGTCGCACGCCCCGCGAGCTCGAGTGGAAACTCGAACGACGCGGGCGCGCCGGCTAGCGTGGCGCCGAGGCACTCCATCGCCCGCTCCCGAGCCGCCATCGGAAGCAGGTCGGTCAGGCGGCGCGCACCGGACGCGTGCGGTCCCGCCGCATCGACCAGTCCATCGATGGGTCTGACGCAATGGTTGATCACACCGCCCGCGTCCACCAGGAAAATGCCGTCCGGAATCGCTTTCAGGAGCGCGGCGTTCTTCTGCTCGCTGAATCGCAGAGCGTCGAGCGTGCGGGCGCCGCGCAGTACGTAGCGGATGCGATGGACGATCAGGGCCCAGTTGATCGGCTTGACGACGAAGTCGGTGGCGCCGACGTCGTAGGCATGGTCGATCGACGCAGGATCGTCGTGGCCGGTGACCATGACGATCGGCACGTTCATGCCGCCGGGCAAGGCGCGAATCGAAGCGCACGCGAGGTAGCCATCGCCATCCGGCATTGCCACGTCGAGCAGCGCAATGTCGGGAAGGCGCAGGGCGCACGCGGCTACGGCTGCATTGCCGCTTGCCACAGTCAGTACCTCGAAGCCTGCGTTCTCCAGCGTTGCGGCGGCGATGTCGCGCAGGAGCGCGTCATCGTCCGCGATCAGCACGCGAATCGTGTGCTTCTGCTCGCTCATGCAGATCTCCGCATCTCGAACTGCAGCTCTTCGCGCACGCGGGCGTGAAGCGCCCGCAACTCGCCGAGCATTTCGCGCGCGGCAGCCAGGTTCCCGTCCCGGGCTCGCTCTTCCAGCTCGCGGCAGAGGTGCGCGAGGCTATTGGCGCCTACGTTGCCATTGTAGGAGCGCCAGGCGTGGGCCGCGCGCGCGAGGTCTCCGGCTTCGCCCTCATCGATGGCGCGCTCGATCGACGCGACGAGCTCACGGGAATCCGACAGGTAGCGCTCGGCGATATGACTCAGCATGTCCTTCTGCCCTTTTCGCGGGAGCGCGCGCAGCGCATTCAAGGTGGTGCGGTCGAGCAGATCGCCCGGCGCCGAAGCAGCTATCGCTGCGCTGGTCGGGGCCGTTGCCGAGTCCGCGTGCGGTGCGGCGGCCTGCCGTGCGCTCCGCGCGCGGGGGTCGAGCCAGCGCAAGAGCACGGCGTGCAGCGCCGCGCGGCTGAAAGGCTTGGCGAGATAGTCGTCCATGCCGGCGGCGACACAAGCCGCGCGACCCTCGCTCGTCGCATCGGCTGTCAGCGCGATGACGGGCGTACGCACTCCAGAGTCTTCGCGGCGTCGCAATTCGACAGTGGCCGAGAAGCCATCCATGACGGGCATCTGACAATCCATCAGCACGACGTCGAAGCGCTCGACCGCCAGCTTCTCGAGCGCCTGCCGGCCATCGCTGGCGCTCTCCACTTCAAGGCCGAGGGCGGTGAGCATGCCCTCCGCAACCTCACGATTCAGGGCCTGGTCCTCGACCACGAGCGCGCGTCCCCGCAGGTGCGACAGCAGAGCGTGCGCAGTAGTCAGGTGCGCTGCGACGCGGCTCTCACTCGCTTCGCCGCTGCGGCCGGCCACTGCACGGTGCAGCCGCGTAAGCCGCAGAGGCTTGCTGAGCTCGACGTCGAAATGAGGCTCTCCGGAAAGCTGAGTGGGCGCGAGGCTGACGAAGCTCGCAAGGCGGATGGTGCGCGGCTTCGCTGCGCGTTCTGCAAGCATGGCCTTCAGGAGCGTGGCGGCGCCGTCGGCGGGCAGCGAATCATCGACGATGACCACGTCGTACGCCGTCGCGCGCAGTTCCTTGAGCGCCTCCCGCACGGACGCCACGCCGATCGGACGCGCTCCCCATTCGCCGAGCGCCCTGACGATGAGTCCGCGGGCGGCGTCGTTGTCGTCCACCACGAGGGCGCGCAACGCGTCGAGATCAGGAAGCGACTGCGGCAGTTGCACCGATGGCTCGGTGAGCTCCAGCGACAATTCGAACGAGAATGTGGACCCTGCTCCCGGCGTGCTGACGACGGTGAGCCGCCCGCCCATCAGCTCGACGAGCTGGCGCGAGATGGAAAGCCCCAGCCCCGTCCCGCCGAAGCGGCGCGTGGTCGAAGCATCCTCCTGCGTGAATTCCTCGAAAATCTTCGACTGATTCGCCGGCTCGATCCCCACGCCCGTGTCGGCCACTTCCAGGCGCACCGTCAATGAGCCGTTCTCGCCGCCGAGCGGCGTCACCCGCAGCGTCACTTCGCCACGGTCGGTGAATTTCACTGCATTGCCGCCGAGATTGACGAGCACCTGGCGCAGGCGCACCGCATCCACGCGCACGCGCGGCAGCGGCTGCGCCGGTGAATCGCACAGCAACTCGACGCCCTTGGTCGCCGCGCGCGCGGCGAGCATCTCCGCTGTCTGCTCCACCAGCTCGATGAGATTGCAGTCGACCGGATCGAGCTGCAGGCGGCCCGCTTCGATCTTCGAGAAGTCGAGCACGTCGTCGACGATCGCGAGCAGCGAGTCGGCGGAGCGATGAATGGCTTCGGAGAAGCGTCGCTGCGCAGCGTCGAGGCGCGTGTCCAGCAGGAGACCCGTCATGCCGAGCACGCCGTTCATCGGCGTACGCAGCTCGTGACTCATGCGAGCGACGAAATCGCTCTTGGCGCGGCTGAGAACCTGCAACTGCTGGTTGCGCTCCTCGAGCTCATGCGTACGCACGCGCACGGTATGCTCGAGCTCGCGGCTGTAGCGCAAGGCTCGATCGCGGCGCAGTCGCTGCAGGCGCCACAGATAGCCGAGCACCAGCAGACCCATCGCCACATACATGGCGCGCGCAAACGGAGTGTTCCAGGGCGCTGCTGCGACCTGTACAGGAATGACGAGACCGTCGTCGCTCCATGCGCCGTCCGCGTTCGCGGCGCGTACTCTGAAAATGTACTCGCCTGCGTCCAGGTTCGTGTAGGTGGCCCGGCGCAGCGAACTCGCGTCGGTCCAGTCCGCATCGAAGCCTTCGAGCCGCCAGGCGTATCGGTTGTTCGCAGGCGAGGTGAAATCCAGGGCTGCGAATTCGAACGTGAGCATCTTGTCGTCGTGGACGAGCTGCAGCGGCCGGTCTGGTCCCGGCAGGTCCTGCGACGCGAGCGGCTGATTGAGCTTCGCCACCGAAGTGAGGGCGATCCGCGGCGGCGGGGCATCCTTCGCGACGATGTCCGGCGAAAAGACGTTGAAGCCATTGGCGCCGCCGAAGAATAGTGCGCCGTCACGGCCCCGGTAGTGAGCGTTGAAATTGAAATCCTCGCCCTGCAGTCCGTGCGCCTCGTGGAAGAATTTGATCGAGCGGGCGCGCGGATCGAGCCGTGCGAGGCCGTTGTTCGTGCTCAGCCACAGGCGGCCTGCGACGTCGGACTCGATGCCATACACGACCTGACTCGTCATGCCGGTGACGCCGGACTGGTTCTCGAACCGCACTGCGTCCGGCGCGTCGGAGCTGCCGATCAGGCGGTCGAGGCCGCCGCCGGCCGTGCCGATCCACAACTCGCCGTGCCGATCAACATGCAGCGCATAGATGGTGTCATCGCTCAGACTGCTCGGGTCGCGATCGTCGCGCCGGAAGTGATGGAAGCGCCCCGTGCGACGATCAAGCAGATTCAGGCCGCCGCCGATCGTGCCGATCCACAGATTGCCGCGCGCATCCTCGACGATTGCACTGGCGCGCGCATCGCTGAGCGCACTGGCGTCGGCGGCGCCGTACGGATAGCGCACTACGCGGCCGCCCGCCTGCTCGATGCGCGCGATGCCGCCGCCGAACGTACCTACCCATAGATCGCCGCGCCGGTCCTCATACAGGGTCATGACGCCGTTCGCCGGCAAAGTGGCCGGGTCAGAGGCGACGTGCTGATAAGAGCGCAGTGCGCCCCGGGCCGAATCAAATCGTTGGAGTCCGGCGGTCATGCTCCCGATCCAGAGCGCGCCGGTGCGATCGAAGAGCAGCGCCATGACATGCTCGTCGGCCAGCTTGAGCGGGCCGTCGCCACCGCGACCGTAGCGACGTTCGCCTTTGGTACGCGTGTCGATCTCGACCAATCCCTCCGACGTTCCGACCCACACCTTTCCGACGCCGTCATCCGCAAACGCATTCACGGCCGCACTGCCGAGCGTCTCGCTGCGGTAATGCCCGAGCAGCCAGCTGTTGGGATTCCAGTGGCTGGCGCCGCCCGAGCGTGTGCCGACCCACAACACTCCACCTCTGTCCTGCGAGAGCGACATGACATTGGAGTCGCGCAGGCTCTGTGGATTGTCCTCATCGCGTCCATAGCGAACGAACTTTCCGGAAGAGCGATCGAACAGGTTGAGCCCATCGCGAGTCGCCACCCACAACCGGTGCGCGTCGTCCTCGAGGATGGCCTGCACCCGATCATTGCTCAGCGAGCCGGAATCACCGGCGTCATGGCGAAAGGACGTGATGCGGCCGGTATCCGGATCGAGACGATTGAGGCCGCCGCCGAGCGTGCCGATCCAGAGTGCGCCGGCGTGGTCGCCGCGAATGGCGCGGATATGCACATCGCTGAAACCGGAATCGCCCGGCGTCGCTGCGTAGTTGACGAAGTCGCCGGTCGAAGGCTCGTAGCGGCTGAGTCCGCCATCCGTTCCGACCCAGATTCTTCCGGCGTCGTCCTCATAAAGAGCAAATACGGCGTCCGCGGCCAATGAACGCGGATCGCCGTCGCGATGACGGAAGTGGCGCGCGCGCCCAGTGTGGGGATCGAGCACATCGAGCCCATGCTCGAAGGTGCCGACCCAGATGCGTCCCTGCGCGTCGATGAGCAGCGTGCGCACCGCATCGCTCGCCAACGTGTCCGGTTTGAGCGGATCATGTCTGAACTGCTGGAAGCGATCGGTCTCTCGATCCCAGCGCGCAACACCGCCGCCGACTGTGGCGAGCCACAGGTCGCCGCGCGCATCCTCCGCTATCGTCCAGATGTAGTCGCTCGCCAGTCCGTGCTCATTGCCGCGCTCACGGCGGTACGCGCGGATCGAGTAACCGTCGTAGCGATCGAGGCCGCTTTCCGTTGCGAGCCAGAGAAAGCCCTTCGAATCCTGGAGGATGCTCATGACCGTGCTCTGCGAGAGCCCGTCGCGCATCGTGAGATGTTCGAAATAGATGGGCCGCACGTCGGGCACGAGCGCAGCGGCCTGCGCGGCGCCGCCGATCACGGCCAGCGCAACGCACGCCGCGAGGGCGCGAAAGAGGCTGTGCTCGCGCCTGCGCATCGATGGACGCTATTCCTGCTCGACGGCGTCTACGCCCGAATAGCCGCTGCTCGAGGTGGCGCCATTGCTCCAGGTGTAGCCGTTGCTCCAGGTGTAACCGTTGCTCCACGTATAGCCGTTGCTCCACGTGTAGCCATTGCTCCAGGTATAACCGTTGCTCCACGTGTAGCCGGCGCTCGACGGCGCACTGCCGTCCCAGGTCTCACCATCGAGCAGCGATCCGACGCCGGAGAGTAGATTGCCGAGCAACGGCACACCGCCCAGCAAACTCCCCGTGCTGCTCACGACACCGCCGAGCCCGCCCAGCAATCCGCCGAGCAGCGACGTGCTTCGTGCAGGCGCCGTGCTCTGTACGGCCATGATGTAGAACGATCCGTCCGCGGCCTGATTCGCCCGGCCGCCGAAGTGCTTGAGCCCGGAGAGGTCGAGCCACACGTTGAGGCCCTGGTTCGCGCAACCCGTGGCCGTGCTGTATGCAGCGTCGCGCGCGTGCACCAGGCCGGCGCCTTGCTGAAACACGGAATAAGCAAGCGAGCCATCGGACTTCACGGCGGGACGCGCACTGTCCATCAGGCGACATTTCACCTGGTCCGGCGTCAGCCGCGGGTTCACGTCGAGCAACAGCGCGACCACGCCGCTGGTGACGGCGGCGGCCTGAGAAGTACCGGACATCGTGAAGTCGCGGAACCGATTGTCGACCCACTGCGGAAACAGGCGTGCGAGCGTGCCGTCATTCGGCGCGTAGGCGCGGATGTGACCACCCATCGCTACGACTTCCGGCTTCACGAATCCCTCGTAAGTCGGACCGGCGGAGGAAAAGCTGGCGAGGCGGTATTGGTCCGGCTCGAACGGTCGATAGCTGTCGGTGACGGCGCCGACCGTGATCACGTAGGGAACATTGCCCGGAACGCCGATTGTCATCGGATCCGGACCGCGATTACCTGCGGACGCCACGACGACGATGCCTGAGCCCCAGGCCGCCATGACTGCCTGATTGAGCGGATCGTCCCAATAGAACGAACGCGGCGGCGCGCTCAGGGAAAGATTCATGACGCGAATGGCGTAGCGATCACGCTGGTTCACGACCCATTGAATACCGCGAATGACGTCGAAGTACCGGCCGGCGCCATTGCTGTCGAGGACCTTCACCGAAACGAGGTTCACGCCGGGGGCGACGCCCTGGTAACGACCAGTCGTCGCAACGCCGCTGCTCGCGATGATCGAAGACATGTGCGTGCCGTGACCAAACGCGTCGTCGATGTCGCGGCTGTACGTTTCATACCGAGGCGACTTGTAGGCTCTCGGATTCTCGCGCGCCAGGATCACGTCGTACTGCGCGAGCACCCGGGGATCGCGACTGTACGGGGTCCGTTGCAACGGACCCTTCTCGTTCCATATACCGGAGTCGAGCACCGCCACAGTCACGCCGCGCCCGGTCAATCCGCCCTTGTGCATCGGGCTCGCGCCGACCTCAGTCGGATAATACGTTTCGGGGAGCACGCCCGCGCCGCTCGCGGTCACCGTTGCATCGTCGTAAACACGCAGGCCCAGAACCGGATCGTCCCATAGCGCCGCGAGCTCGCGATCATCGAGCGCGGCGCCGACGGCGCGGATGATCTCGAGTTCGCCCGTCACGACGCCGCCGACTTTCACAACGGCGCGTCGCGCGAGATCGATGCTCGTGGCTTGCACGATGTAGTCGTGGCGTACGCCTTGCGGCGTCTCCGGCGCGAGCGGCGCATGCTTCGGCGCGAGCGGCGCGGGCGCTTGCTCGGCGGCGATCGGCGTGGGAGTCGCGACGTGCGAAACGACTGGCGGCGTTACGGGCGTCCGCGTCAGGAATCCCCACGCGAAAATAATGGCCAGGGCGCTGAGCGCGCCGGCTGCGATGTGCCAAGGTCTGGGTCGACTGTTCGTCGCCATGCTGCGTTCTTCCGGTTGTTGTGATTTGCGAGCTTGCGCTACGCATGACGTTCTACCGGAGCGGGCTCAGGCGAAACAGTGACTACCCGCACAAGCGCGCGTGACGCACGTCGCAACGCTCGCACTCGTCCCGCATATGTCAACGAAAGTTCGCGATAACTGCGAAGGCGCTAAACATAAGCACGAGATCGAGGTCGCGCACTGAGACATCCTGGCTCCCAGGACGGGAGCCAGGAACACGTCGTAAGATTATTTAGAAAGCGTCAGGCGTTCGTGCGGCCCGAGCGTAGTGTGTCGAGGTGCGCCTCGACCGCATGTTGCGCATCGGCGCGCTGATCCTCGATTCCAAGGTCGCGATTGACCTCCAGAACGAGCCAGCGGCCGTTTTGCTGCGCCATCAGTGCAAGACGGCTCTGGACGACGATCTGACGTCCCGAGTTCGTCGTGTGCTTCAGCTCGCCGGCCCACACGCCGTAGCGAGCGAGCTTTGTTTCAAGTTGATTCACGCCGCCGTCGAGTTGCGTTTGCAGCAGCAGGTGCGTTGTCTTGCCCATCGCTTCGCGCCGCGAAAAGCCATAAATCTGCTCGGCGGCGCGATTCCAGTAGACGATGCCTTCTCCGTCCATTTCCCAGATCACGATGGCGTCGTGCGTGTACTCGAGAATTTCGGAATACTTCCAGCGGCGCCCGGGGTCCGCGGCGCGCAGCGGCACATCGGCTTCAACGAGGCGAAACTCACTTCCGCGGCGCAACGCAAGGATCCCGATTGCGACCATCACCCCGATCGCTGCGAGGTAGGACGGCGAGGTCAACAGCGTTAACGACAGGTCCACAGCGCTCTCCTCAGGTTCTGGGAGTTCTTACAGGGTAATTGGTAGTTACGCTCTGAACGCGTCTGGAGTTCCCGGCGAGTGATTCTGGCGGCTTTTATTCAGATCTCCGGCAGGTCGCGCGCAACGATTATCTCGCCTTTGAAATGCGACCGGGCCGCATCGAGCCACATTTGTTCGGTGACCATCGGGTCGTCGGGAGGCACGAGATGCGAGAGCACCAACGTCTTCACACCGGCCGCTGACGCCACTCTCCCGCAATCCTCCGCGGAGGTGTGGCTGTCAACCAGGTGCTTCCTGAGCGTGGTCGCGTTCGGAACCCGTGCAACCAGACGATCGATCGCCGGGACGTACAGCGCCTCGTGGACAAGCACGTCCGCGCCTTGAGCCAGCTTCACGAGTTCATCGGAGCGGTTCGTGTCGCCTGAGATGACGATGCTGCGGTCCGCCGTGTCGAACCGATAGGCGAACGCCAACGTAATCGGCGGATGATCGACGAGTGCGCAGGCGACCTTCACGTTCGCGTCGAGCATGACCACGCCGGCCCGGGTCAGTTCGTGAACATTTATGAGCGGCGCCAGCGGAACACGCCCCTCGTCGGCAATGCGCGTATCGATGTCGTAGGCGTTCATCTCCAGGAAGAGTTTCGTCATCTTCTCGATTGGCGGCGGCCCCCAGGCGCCCACCGGCGTGCGAAGGCCGCTGGCCCACGCGAGCAACAGCAAATTGCCATAGTCGGCGTTGTGATCCGAATGATGGTGAGTAACGAAAACGTGGCGCAACTTCTGGAGCGATGCACCGGCGATCACGAGTTGGCGCGCCACGCCGTCGCCGCAATCCACTACGTAGAGAGCGTCATTGACGATGATGACCTGAGCGGGCGCCATGTTCGTCGTCTTCGGACGCGGGCCGCCGCCGGCGCCGAGGAGGATGAGCCGCGTCCTGGCGTTCTGCGCTTCACTCGGTCGAGACAACAATGTCGCGCCGGCCGCCGCCATGGCCGTGAGAAATACCCGACGGTCCAGGACATCGCGCATGTCGCTCCTCTCGAATCCAGTTGCCCGTTCCGAGTTGTACGCTGCGCGCGCAGGACGCGCGACTCCCTCCGACCAACCGACCAACTGTGTTGGGCGCCGGATCCGCTCAGCGAAAGAGCTGGAACACGCAGGTCGTCATGAGAATTGGGAGTTGGCGGCGACCATGAGGAGCCAAGCGTGTGCGCATACCGGATCGAGCCATGGAGCCCAGCCGAACGCCGCCCCGCAATTCCGGCAATGCAGTAGAACTGATGAACGAGGATCCCAACCCGTTGCAGCCCCTGCCGACCGACCCCGACCGCCGGCCGGACGACCCCGCGCCGCCCCCACCGCCGCCGAGTGATCCCCAGCGTCGTATGCGTTGGAGCGACCTGTCGGTTGTCCGACCGCGGGCCGCTCCGGTTGCGAAACAGTGCGCCGCGCCTTTCGATCACGCCAAAGCCGCGCGTCGACGCGCGTGCGAGTCAGCGTAGTGGCGTTGGGCGTGCGCCTCAGTGCGCGCCGGGCCGCTGCGCGCGTTCCTTGCCGGCCGCGGCGCGTTGTCGCGCATGACCGCCTTCCTCGATCTCCTCGATGATCTTGGCGACGAATGCCTCGAGATCGCCGGGATTGCGACTGGTGATCATGCCGCGATCAGTTACGACTTCGCGATCCACCCACTTGCCGCCCGCGTTCATGACGTCGGTCCGGATTGACTTGTACGAAGTCACTTCCCGGCCCCTTACTGCGTCGAGTTCGATGAGCAGCGATGGAGCGTGACAGATCGCAGCCACGACTTTGCCCGCGTCGAAGAACGCCTGGATGAGCTGCAGCGCTTTCTGATTGACGCGCAGCAGGTCAGGATTGATCTGCCCACCGGGCAGCACGATAGCGTCGTAGTCCGTCGCGCTCACTTCTTCGATCGTTTTGTCGACCGCGACGCTCTCGCCCCAGTCCTTCTCTTTCCAGCCGCGGATCTGACCACGTTCCGGAGAAACGACCACGACCTCGGCGCCGGCTTCCTTCAGTTTGCGCTGGGGAACCATCAGTTCGGATTGCTCGAATCCATGTGTCGCCAGAATGACGACTTTCGCTTTGCTGATCTCTGGCATGACGCACCTCCTCACAGGAATGCTTTGCTAAGGCGCCTGTCATGCAGAGAGTTCCCGTTGCGCGGAAGGCGGATTCTATGGATCGTCGCTACGAGCGCTGAATCCTCTATCGAGGCAGCCTGGCCGCCCATCGACCGACCCTGCTCGTATCTGGCTGAACGGGCGCGACGTTCACACAGGCGACGCCCACACTGTCGCCGGTCGATCAACGCTGCAGCGCATGGCAGGCGGCGGCCCAAAGAATGACGTTGAGGAATAAAGTTGTGAGCAACCAATCCGCCATCGCCCTCGCCCTCGTGCTGTTGGCCTGCACTGCTGGCGTTGTGATGTCTTCCGACCTGCCGACCTCCAATGCAGTCGCGGCATACCCGGAAGGGTTTCGCGAATGGACGCACGTAAAGAGCGCCCTGGTTGGGCCGCAAAGCCCGGCGTACCCGCGCTACGGCGGACTGCACGGCGTCTATGCAAATGCGCTCGCCGTGAACGGCTATCGCAGCGGCCGCTTCGAAGACGGCGCAATCATCGTTTTCGATCTATTCGACACTGTCGAACAGGCTGGAACAACGGCGCCGGGTGCACGCAAGTTTATCGACGTCATGGTCAGAGACAGCAAGAGGTTCGCGGCGACCGGCGGCTGGGGCTTCGAGGAGTTCAGCGGGAACAGCCGCAGCGAAGGTCGCCTTTCGCACGAACAGCAGACCGCATGTTTCGGATGTCACCAGCAGCTCGCGGCCAGCGACCTCGTCATCAGTGAGTTCGCCGACTGACGCGCGGCGCTCTCATCACTCGGGCGGTGCGCCGGCTTTGGACGGGTCGAGCAGCCCTTGTACGACGCGTTGACCGACCTCGTCCGCCCACAGACTTCTCAGCAGCATCACCGTGCGGGCCGCCGGGCCCTGGACGGTGAACTCAAGCGAATCGAAGCGAATGCGATCGATGTTGAACTCACCGCCGCTATAGTGAAATTTGCACTTCGTAAACGTGCAATTCACGAACTCGTTGTCGTCGAGCGTGATCTGTTCGTTCTGAAACGCCTGGTTCTCGAAACGCATCGAAGGACTCTCTCGTGTGGATGAAGCCGCAAAGTAGCACGGCGCCGGCCGCTTTCTAAGAGCCTGACGATCAGTCCTTGTCAGCCGGCGGGCGAACCGGGCGGTGACTGAGGGTCGTCGAGAGAATGACGGCGGTCTCCGATTCGCCATGCAGGGCGAGCGCCTTCAGAACACGCTCGAGATGCCGGGTCGAGGCCGCGCGGATCTTCAGCACGAGGAACTGCGGCCCGGTCACGCGATGACATTCGATGACCTCCGGAATTGCCGTGATCGCCGCGACTGCATTTTCGTGCGCGCCGCGCGGTCGACGAAAATGCACGATCGCCTCGATCGGCCAGCCGAGTTGCGTCGCATCCACACCGGTGTAGTAGCCGCGGATCACTCCGGCGCGTTCCAGTCGCGCAATGCGTTCGGCCACGGCCGGCGGCGACAGGTTTACCTTGCGTGCGAGCGAGGAATGCGTCTGTCGCGCATCGGCCTGTAGCTCTTCCAGCAGCGTCCAGTCCACCTGATCAAGCCCGGTCGGCTTTCGTTTCGAAGTCGCCATGCCCGTTCTGCCCTTGGAGTTCAAAGTGCGGAGTTCACGGCGCCGTCGATTTCGAATTCTCGTACGCCCATCGCCTTCCTATCCTACAGCGACATCGCGCGGCCGATCCAGGCGCTGCACGCGTCAGCGCTCTATCTGAATAGACTCATGTACATCACACAGTCCCTGCCAACGCTCTCGACCACGGTGCTTCGCAACCAATTCCACACGCGCGCTGCGGCAGAGGGTGCTTTCGTGTGCGCGGAAGCGTCGCGAGCGATGTACCTGCCGCATGCGGAGCAGCTGTCGATCAAGGCGGCGTACGGCGGCTGCGAGCACTACTTTGTCGATGGCGAACGTCGCGGCGTGGACGACGACGTCTACATGATCATCAATCAGGGCCACGAGTATTCGAGTCGGCTCGACTGCAATCGCCCGGTACTCTCGATCGCACTGGTGTTTTCAGACGAGATGCAGGCGTCTGCTCTGCGTTGCATGCAGCAAACGGACGAGGCGCTGCTCGATCAGCCGTTCGATACAGGCTCGCAGTCGAGCTCATTCGATGAGCACCTGCGCATCAACGACTCGATCGTTTCGCCGGTGATTCGCTATCTTGCGGCGATGTGCCGACAAGGCGTCAGCGATCCAATGTGGTACGACGAGCATGCCCGCTTCCTGCTCGAGCGGCTGATCACGCGCCGGCGTAACGATCGCTCGTTCGTCGAGCGGCTCGCGTTCGTGCGTCGCGGTACAAAACAAGAGATCCACCGGCGCGTGCAGCGCGCGAGCGATTTCATGCTCACCTGTTATGCGCAGAAAATCACGCTGCGCGAGATCGCGGCGGTTGCCTGCCTTGCGCCCCACCATTTCCTGCGCGTGTTCCGGACAGTCGCCGGCGTGACGCCGTTTCAATACCTCGCATGCAAGCGGGTCGCGGTGGGCATGCGACTGCTGCGCGACACATTGCGGCCCGTCGATGAAGTCGCACGGCAATGCGGCTTCAATGACCGCAACAGCATGACTCGTGCATTTCGTCTGATGCTGAATTCATCGCCCGGCGCCGTCGGGCGCGAATTGCGGCGCGCAGTGAACGATAAACGACCGGAACTGAAAACGCTGTTGTCGGAGATCCTTGCCTGATGTCCGGGCGCGCTCTCGCGAGGTGGTGAAAGCGCCCCGCGAAAAACACAACAATCGATGCACGGTTGCATCACCCCGTTGCCTATCTTGCGACATACCGAAGATCGGGGAGACGCATCATGCATACCAGACCATCGTCGACGACCAATTCAGTTCAACGCGCGGTTCATTGCGCACTACTGGCCAGCGCCGCTGTCGCGGCCAGTGCGGCGCAGGCGCAAGACCAGACCATCACAGAGGTCGTGGTGACCGGCTCGCGCATACCGCAGCCGAATCTCACCAGCATCAGTCCAGTCACGGCGGTCAGCGCTGATGACGTCAGGATCGAAGGCGTCACGCGCGTAGAGGACCTGATCAACAATCTGCCGCAGGCGTTCGCCGATTTCGGCGGCAACCTTTCCAACGGCGCCACGGGCGCGGCCACCGTCAATCTGCGCAACCTGGGCAACCAGCGCACCCTGGTGCTGGTCAATGGCCGGCGGCTGATGCCGGGCGATCCGACGCAGAACGGCAATGCCGCACCCGACCTCAACCAGATTCCCGCCGCGCTGATCGAACGCGTCGAGGTGTTGACGGGTGGAGCCTCCGCCGTCTACGGCGCGGATGCAGTCGCGGGCGTCGTGAACTTCATCATGAATGACAACTTCGAGGGCGTTCGAGTCGACGCGCACTACGGCTTCTATCAGCACGAGAACAGCAGCGGCATCAACGACATCGTCGCGGCGCGCGGCTTCGACACACCCGACAGCAGCGTCATGGACGGCTATAGCAAGGACATTACGTTCGTCATGGGCGTCAACTCTGCCGATGGCCGGGGCAATGCAACTGCTTACGCCGGCTATCGCAATCTGACGGGCCTGCTGCAATCGGAACGCGATTTCAGCGCCTGCGCCCTGAATCCGAACGGCGCCGGCGACGCACGCATCTGCGGCGGCTCGGGCACGACGTCGCCGGCGCAGCTGGGGGCGATCGTGCAGCTGGGTCCGAACGCCGGCGGAAACGCGGGGACCTTCGTTCCCAACGTCGATGGCTCGTTGACGCCCTACAGCGCCGCGCAGCACGCCTACAACTTTGCACCCACGAATTACTACCAGCGTCCGGATGAACGCTATACCGCGGGGCTGTTCGCGAACTACGACGTGAGCGAGAACATGGAGGTCTTCTCCGAGTTCGGCTTCATGAATGACGAGACCGTCGCGCAGATCGCGCCCGCGGGACTCTTCATGGGCAGTGGGCCCGGTCTCGGCGGCGGCTATCTGGTCAATTGCGACAATCCATTTCTTTCGTCACAGCAGGTCGACGCGTTCTGCACACAGCAGGGTCTGGCCGCCAGCGACATTGCATCGATCGGCATCGGCAAACGTAATGTCGAAGGCGGTGGTCGCGAGAGTCATCTCGAGCACACTTCATACCGGGCGGTGATCGGCGTTCGCGGAGAAATCGCATCAGGATGGAGCTACGACGTTTACGGCATGCACGGGACTACCGAATACGCTCTGAACTACCTGAACGACTTCTCGATCCGCCGGGGCGGCAACGCGCTGATCGCCGTCAGGGATCCGAACGGCGACGTCATCTGCGGCGTGAACGCGGACGCAGATACGACCAATGATGACCCCGCCTGCGTCCCCTACAACGCCTTCGTCGCCGGGGGTGTAACGCCGGAAGCACTGAACTACGTGCAGACGCCGGGCTTCCAGCAGGGCTCGACGACTGAACAGCTTCTGAGCGCCGCGATCACAGCCGACCTGGGACAGCACGGCGCGCGGTTGCCGTGGGCGTCGGACGGGCTTGGAATGGCGTTCGGCGCGGAGTACCGCAGCGAAGAATCCGAACTGCGCAACGATGTTGCATTCCTCACGGGCGATCTGTCGGGCGCAGGCGGCGCCACGTTGAATACCGCTGGCAGCTACGACGTCAGGGAGCTGTTCACCGAGGCGCGCCTGCCGATCGTGCAGGACAAGCCGCTCGCGCAGAGCATTTCGCTGGAAGCCGGCTATCGCTACTCCGATTACAGCCTTGGATTCGACACTGACACCTACAAGGTGGGCGCGGACTGGGCGCCGGTGGAAGACATCCGGTTCCGCGCCAGTTTCCAGCGCGCTGTGCGAGCGCCGAACGTCCAGGAGTTGTTCCGGCCGCAATCGGTTCAGCTCGATGGTACGACGGACCCATGCGCCGGCCCGACGCCGGACGCGACGCTCGCGCAATGTGCTCTGACAGGCGTCACGGCGGCTCAGTACGGCAACATTCTTGAGAACAGCGCGGGGCAGTACAACGGCCTGACCGGCGGCAACGCGGCCCTGGATCCCGAAAGCTCCGATACCACCGCGTTCGGCTTCGTCTTTACGCCGACCTTCCTGTCGGGCTTCAGTCTGGCGATCGACTATTTCGACATCGCCGTCGACGACCTGATCGGCGTGGTGGGCGCGGATCTGACGATCAACACGTGTCTGGATTCCGGCGACCCGCTCTTCTGCGGCCTCGTCCATCGCGCGCCGGGCTCGGGTTCGCTCTGGTTGGGTTCGCAGGCCTACATCCAGAACATCACGGTCAATACCGGCTCGCTCGAGACCAGAGGCGTGGACGTCGAGGCTAACTACCGCATGGACGCGGGCGATGGCAGGCTCGCTTTCCAGCTGATCGGCACAATCATCGATGAGTTCGTGGTCGAGCCGCTGTCCGGCTTTCCGACCTACGACTGCGTCGGCCTCTACGGCAACGTCTGCGGGGTCCCTGTGCCGGAGTTCCGCACCAAGTTGCGCTCGACGTGGAACACGCCCTGGGATGTGGATCTGACGTTGACCTGGCGGTACATCGACGGCGTCGAGGTGGATAGCACGGTCGACAATCCGAACTTCGATTTCGAAGGACATCCTGCGGTCGACGAGAGCCTCGGTTCGCGGAGCTACTTCGATCTGACCGCGGCTTATACGCTCGAGTCGGACCCGGCGAATCTGACGTTCCGTGTGGGCGCGAACAACCTCCTGGACAAGGATCCGCCGATCAGCACGCAGGCGACGTGTCCGCTGCCGTTCTGCCACGGCAACGCCTGGCCGCAGATCTACGATACGCTCGGCCGCACGGTGTTCCTCAACATCACGGCTGACTTCTGAGCCGACGTAGAAACCCGGCGCGCTCTCGTGGAGCGCGCCGGGTCGACAATTCAGCCGCGCGCTGCTTTGCGAATTGCGCTCAGCGTCGCGTTCGGCGTGATCGCCTCCGGGTCCAGGCGAATTTCGATCAGCGCAGGTTTGCCTGCGTTGAATGCGCGTTCCAGCGCAGGCGCGAATTCATCCGTCGATGCAACGACTTCGCCATGCGCCCCGAAGGATTTTGCATACGCCGCAAAGTCCGGATTCACGAGCGACGTACCATGCACTCGGCCGGGGTACTCGCGTTCCTGGTGCATGCGAATCGTGCCGTACATCTCGTTGTTGACGACGATGACGATCACATTCAGCTCATATTGCACGGCCGTGGCGAGTTCCTGTCCGGTCATCAGAAAGCATCCGTCGCCTGCAAAGTTGATGACCTTGCGTTCCGGGTAAACCGCCTTCGCAGCAATTGCAGCGGGGAATCCGTAACCCATGGCGCCCGAGGCGGGCGCCAACTGCGTGCGAAAGCCGCGGTAGCGATGAAAGCGATGCACCCAGGTCGTGTAGTTGCCTGCCCCGTTCGTGACGATGGCGTCCGGCGGCAACACTTTGTCGAGTTGCTGCATGACATCCCACATCTGCACGCGGCCGGGGACTTCCTTGCGCGCCTGCCATGTCCCGTAGTCCGCATTCGCATCGGCGACGCTCGCCTCTACCTCGCCGCGCGTTACGCGCGGCAGCGCGGCGAGCGCTCTCGCGGTGGCCGATATGGTTGCGTTGATCATCAGGTCGGCGTGATACACACGGCCGAGTTCCTCCGCGCCCGGATGGATATGAACCAGTTTCTGCGCAGGGACCGGCGCCGTGATGAGCCCGTATCCGCTGGTGGTGATCTCACCCAACCGTGCGCCCAGGCAGACGATCAGATCCGAGGCCTTGATTCGCTCGGCGAGCTTTGGATTGATGCCGATCCCCACATCGCCTGCATAGTTCGAGTGCGCATTGTCGAACAGATCCTGCGAGCGGAATTCGCAGCCGACGGCGATCTTCTGCGTTTCGACGAAGCGCTGCAGATCGTTGCACGAGGTTTCGCTCCAGCCGCTGCCGCCCACCAACAGAAAAGGCCGCTGCGCGCTGCGCAGCATATTTGAGAGACTCGCCAGTGCAGTTGCGGAAGGCGCCGAGTCCACTTGCTGCCAGCGTCGGGCGTCCACGACCTCCGCGGTCGCGGACAGCATGTCCTCCGGCAACGCGAGCACGACCGGGCCCATGCGCCCACTGGTCGCGACCTGGTAAGCGCGCGCGATGAACTCCGGAATGCGATCGGTGCGGTCGATCTGCGCGACCCATTTCGACATCGGCCCGAACATCCGCCGGTAATCGATTTCCTGGAAGGCCTCGCGCTCGAGAAAATCGCTGCCGACCTGGCCGATGAACAGAATCATCGGCGTCGAATCCTGAAACGCCGTATGCACGCCGATCGATGCGTTGGTTGCACCCGGTCCGCGCGTGACAAAACAGATGCCCGGCGCGCCGGTCAGCTTGCCATGAGCCTCCGCCATGTTCGCCGCGCCGCTTTCGTGGCGGCAGGTGATCAGCCGGATCTTGTCGCGTGCGCCGTAAAGCGCGTCGAGCACCGGCAGATAACTTTCGCCCGGCACACAGAACGCGAGATCGGCGCCATGCGTAATCAGTTGGTCAACGAGAATCTGCCCGCCGGTGCGGGAACCCATTTTGTACATGCTCATGCTGTCAGGTTTTGGAAGTGGCTCTCATTGCGGCGAGAGCGTTGGCGGATATGGAGGTCGGGCGGCGTCGAGGGGCGCTGTAATGCCACGAGCGAACGCACTTGTCGAGTCCCGGACTCTCCGCGTTGTCTGCGCCGCAGATCAGACGCTTCCGACGCGCGCGGGATTTCCCATCACGGTCGCGCCGGCGACGACGTCGCGTGTCACGACGCTGCCCGCGCCGATGATCGCGTCGTCGCCGATCGTTACACCGGGAAGAATGATCGCCGCGCCGCCAATCCAGACGTTGCGACCGATCTTCACCGGCCGGCCGAATTCAAGCCCCTGGCGTCTGACCGCCAGATCGCGCGGATGATCGGCGGCGTAGATCTGCACGGCTGGGCCGACCTGTGTTCCTGATCCGATCGTCACTGCAACGACGTCGAGAATGACGCAGTTGAAGTTGAGGAAGACGCCAGAGCCGAGGCGAATGTTGAATCCGTAGTCGCAATGGAACGGCGGACGCACTACGACGCCCTCGCCCACCTCCGCGAAACGCTCCCGCAGCAGAGCGCGTCGCCGTTCGTCTGATTCGCCGCTCGATGCGTTGTACCGGAGCAGCCACTGCATCGTAGCGCGCTGGTCCGCCTGAATCTCGGCCGCGCTGGCGTCATACAGCTCGCCGGCGAGCATCTTTTCTCTTTCGTTGCGCATGTTGAGCGGCTCCGCCAGTCGAGTCGTAACGCGTCCGTCTAGTAAATCGGTTCCTCGACGACGAATCCTCTGGTGCGCAGGGCGGACAGCACTCCATCCGATCGCAAGAGCAGGAAGATCGGCAGAGCGGCGAACGTCGTGCGATTTCGGATGAGTGCAGACGCGCCCGCATCGACCCAGCGTCTGTCTGCCTCGGATAACAACGCCTGCAGTTCACCGTCCTGCAGAAACGGCCAACTGCTGGCGTACAGATATGCGGAAATCTTGTCTGCTTCCGCCTGCTTCCTGAGCGCATCGATGTCGCCGGTCGCCCACGCATTGGCGCGCGTACGCGCCGCACGCAGATCTGCCTCGAGGTCCTGGATGGTGCTGAGGAGATAATCGACCCCGACGCGTTCCGCCCTGGAGTCATCCTCGCGAGCATTGTTTCTGACGACCCTGTTGATCTGATGCCTCGTGGTCACGGGCACGTTGTATCGATCCGCCAGTGAATGAATCTCGCGCCATACCTGATCGGTGTTCGTCAGACCCGCTTTCTCGAACGCCATGGATCGCAACAACAACGCCGCCGACACCGGTAAGAGATTTTCGACTTCGGGATTGCGGCCGATGTACTTCCGCTTGAGCTTGAGCCACTGCGAATAGGCTTTCCTGGGCAACACGGTTCGCAGCGCCGCGCCTCTGGACTGCAGAGCGTCCTCGCCTTGCAGCGTGAACGAAACTGAGTAGGCTCCCATGACCTCCTGCGACTCAGTCATCACCCATTCGACTTCCTGCGATCGCCAGATCAGGCGTTGCGGCAAGGGCGCGTGCGTCCCCAGGATCCACAACGTGTGATCCCCATGCGATACCTTCCACAGACCCGGCCCGGGATGCTCGCCGGTGACCAGCACTTCTTCGAGCGTGGAGTCACGCTGCGCTTGCTGAGGCTCTTGATTGGCTGCGACGACTGCCTGAACCCGACCAGCGATGAGCGCTGCGAGCAACAGGACGACGGCTCGAGTGTTGAGAGCTGGCATCAGGGGTCTACCCGACCGACGCGCAACGAGAGCGGCCATGTGATCGCCAGGCGGCGTTGCGGATCTCCCCACGCCTGCATCAGCTCGTTGTGAAAAGTTTCGATCGGCGCCCGACCGAGCGCCTTCTCCGCCGCACGCACGGCGGACCAGGTGTCTACATAACCGACCAGGTCTGCAAGCGACCAGGAGACCTCGATTGCGAAGGACGGAATCGATTTGAATTCCTCGAATGGAAACGGCAACGAGCGATAGCCCGCTTCGACATGACGGCGTTCGGGCGGCCAGTAGTCGCCCACGACGTTCGAGTAGAAGTTCTGCAGGGTTGAGTCGGGTCCGCTCTCATCCAGATGGAGAACGCCGTAGGTGATCAGCGCGAAAACGGCGTTGGGTTTCGCGACTCGACGCACCTCGGCGTAGAACCGATCGAGAGCAAACCAATGCGCTGCTTGCGCCACAGTGACGAGATCGACGATTGACCTGTCGAGTCCGCTTTGCTCTGCCGCGGCCGTGCGGTACTCGACGCGCTCATGCGCCTGAGCGTTCGCAATCTGCTGCGCGCTCGCGTCGGTCGCGACGACGCGAGCAAAGCGATCCGCCAGGAGTACGGACAGTTGTCCCGTTCCACAGCCGCAATCGAGCGCCAGATCCGCCGCGGGCGCAACATCCCCGAGATAGTCGACCAACGCCGCCGGATAGGTCGGCCTGTAAGCGGCGTAGCCGGCGGCGTGGCTGGAGAAATGATCCTTGAACGATTTCATGTGGACTCGGGCGTGCGGGGCCGGAGTCCCCATTTTTCGCGCTCGATAGTCCTTAGTCCAGAGAAGCCAGGTAGGCGTCCGAGTCATCGATCCTGAATTCAATCCACATCGGCAGGTGATCGCTCATCCGGTATGTGCGCCAGTCCTTGAAACTGCGGCCAGGTTTCTCCTGGCGCTCCGATTCGTAGAGGATTTCCTCGTCGAGTCGATACACGGACTCATAGAAGTCGAATACACCCGCTTTCCCGCTGGGCGCCATTCGCGCAAGACGTTTCAGATACGCAGAGTGTCGGTTGCGGCCTTCGCCGGGATGGCTGCGCTGAGCGTCGCCCGCCGCCGCTTCAGTCCCGCAATCGTGCGCGCGCGGACCTTGCGGTCTTTGATCTGTTTGAGTCCGGCGTAGTAAGGCATGTTGCACTTCTCATGCGGACCGACACGAGATCGGGCGTCCGACTATGCGCGTTCGGGGAGGCCGCCGAATCGCACGTTGGTGCAATTGATCAGTCCGGCTTGACTGGCCCTTCGCCGCGCGGTTACTCTTTATTCGTCGAATTACGAATGATGGCAAATCGTCATCCGCTCGTGAATTTCCGGTTCGCCAGGCTTTGAGATGACTGCAACAGCGCGCAAGTGTGGGCCCGTCGCGCGGACCCGCGCCAAATCGAAAGTGGATGAGGAAACCCTTGCCGCGTTATGCAAGGCGCTCGCGCATCCGGCGCGCGTGCGACTGCTGAATTATCTCGCCGACTATGGGACCTGCTACTTCGGCACGCTCACCGACATTCTGCCGCTGGCGGCGTCCACGATTTCTCAGCATGTCGCCATTCTGAAAGAGGCCGGACTGATCGAAGGCTCCGCGGATAGTCAGCGCGTCTGCTACTGCGTTAACCCGCAACGGTTACAGGAACTGAAAGACATGGTTACTGATCTTTAGTCCTTTTTTTGTCTGTCTATTTCGTCGTTCGACGAATCACGATTAACTGGAGATTGTCATGCACAGCGCACTTTCGAATCTGCCCGTCGCCGTGATTGGCGCGGGGCCAATCGGCCTGGCCGCGGCCGCCCATCTGCATTCGCGAGGCTTCACCCCGTTGATCCTCGAAGCCGGCGCGACTGCTGCGGCCGGTCTGAAGACCTATGAGCATGTCCAGCTGTTCTCGCCCTGGCGTTACAACATCGACAAGGCCGCGAAGCAACTTCTGGAACAACATGGGTGGCGGTCGCCAGATCCCGAAGTCCTGCCGACGGCTGGCGAACTCGTGCGGTCGTATCTGCAGCCGCTGGCCGCACTACCTGCGCTCGCCCCGCAGCTCTACCTGTCGCATCGCGTCGTGAGCATCGCGCGAGCGAACATTGACAAGGTAAAAACATCGCAACGCGAAGCTGCGCCATTCGCGCTGCGCGTAACCGCACCTGATGGAGAGCGCGAGTTTCTGGCGCAGGCCGTTATCGATGCGAGCGGCACATGGAGCCAGCCGAATCCAGTGGGCGCAAGCGGTGTGCCGGCGCTCGGTGAATCGGCGCTGGCCGGACGCATTGCTTATGGCATGCCTGACATCCTCGGCGCGCAGCGAACCTGCTATGCGGGCAAGCGTGTGCTCGTGCTGGGCTCGGGACATTCCGCCGCCGGCAATCTGCTCGCACTCGCCAAGCTCGCCGAATCCTCACCAACCACACAGATGGTCTGGGCTATTCGCGGCGAGAACTGGACGAAGATCCTTGGCGGCGGGGAAGCGGATGGCTTGCCTGCCCGAGGTCAACTGGGTCAGCGCGTCAGACAACTGCGCGATGGCGGGCGGCTGCAGGTGCACACTTCGTTCCGTGTTCACGAACTGCGAAGCGACAAGGGCCGGATTACCGTCTACGGCGCCGGACAGGATGCGGCGCGACCCCACATTGGCGGCATTGAGGAGATCATCGCCGCGACAGGATCGCGTCCTGACCTGGCCATGACGCGCGAGTTACGCCTGAAGCTCGATCACTGGCTCGAAAGCACCGAGGCGCTCGCGCCGTTGATCGATCCCAATGAACATAGCTGCGGCACAGTTCGTCCTCATGGCCATCGCGAGCTCGCGCACCCGGAAGCTGGCTACTATGCCGTCGGCGCCAAAAGTTACGGGCGCGCGCCGACGTTTCTGATGGCGACCGGTTACGAACAGGTGCGCTCGATTGCAGCGGCGCTCGCCGGTGATCTGGTCGCAGCCAACGACGTGCAGCTCGATCTACCGGAAACCGGCGTGTGCAGCGTGAATTTCGGGCCTGTCGGCAAGCAGACTCCTGCGATCAGAGCCGAGAGTTGCTGCGGCGGGCCAGCGTCAAAAACTTCGGAGGCGTGTTGCGCGGCGGACGAACAGGCCAAGAAAGCCGGTGCAGCAGGTTGCGGCTGCAGCCCGCCTGTACTCGATGCGGAGCCCAAACCAAGAGCGTGCTGTGGCTGATACTCCATCGATCGAAGGTAAGCCGACCGGCGCGGCGGCGCTGACACGGATCGTCTCGCTGCTTGGGGTCGCACAGATCATCAGTTGGGGCAGTCTCTATTACAGCCTGACCGTACTTGCGGCGCCGATCAAAGCGGAGCTCGGCTTCAGCGAGCTGATGATTTTCGGGGCATTCACTGCGGGTCTGCTCGTTTCTGGGATCGCTGCGCCTGTCCTCGGCCGGCGCATCGATCGAGAAGGCGGGCGCACGGTGATGACGGCAGGTTCCATCGCCGCCGCTCTCGCGCTGACTCTCGTGGCAATTGCTCAGGAACCGATCGTCTTTACGCTTGGCTGGATGCTTGCCGGTCTTGCGATGGCTGCCTGCCTTTACGATCCAGCATTTGCGAGCCTCTATCAGATCGCACCTGATCGCTATAGACGCGCGGTAACGGGACTGACGCTGTTCGGTGGATTTGCGAGCACAGTGTTCTGGCCGTTGGCGCACACGCTCGCGACCGCCTGGGGATGGCGCGCAACCTTGCTGGCCTTCGCATTGCTCAATCTGCTCGTGTGCATGCCGATACATCGCGCCGTACTGCCGCGTCTGCGGCCAGTTCAGGCGGAGATTACGAAGAGCGTTCCTGAGCGCAGCTCCTACTCTGGCGACGCGCGCTTCTTCTGGCTGGCGGCAAGCTTCGCCGCCGCGACATTTGTGTTCAGCGCGCTTTCCGCATTCATGATCGCCGCGCTCGGTACGCGCGGGTTCACCGCCGATGAAGCGGTATGGATCGCGGCGCTGATCGGTCCAATGCAGGTGCTGGCGCGATTGATCGAGTGGGTCTTCGCGCGAAGGTTCTCCGCCATTGGCGTGGGGATCACCGCTTGCACACTCGCGCTACTCGGCATGGTGCTGCTGAACGTCGTCCCATATGCATTGTCCTTCGGCGTCCTGTTCGCAATTTGCTACGGCGCGTCCAACGGGATCCTGACGATCGCGCGAGGAACCGTGCCGGCCGAACTCTTCGGCCCACAACAGCAGGGCGCCTTGCTGGGCGCTCTGGCGCGGCCGAGTTTCGTCACGAAGGCCCTCGCTCCCGCGCTCTTCGCCGCCGGCTTGAGTGCGGGTTTTTCGATGCGCACCGGAGTCGCATTGCTCGCATTGATTTCGGCGGCCGCCCTGGTGTGCTTCCTGCTGGCCGCACGTCCCGCGGTCTCTGCTTCACCGCAGCGCAAACTCTCGAAGAGCTAGATCACGGGACGCCGAACCGCAGGAAGAAAGTTCCTCGCGGGACCGCAACTTGTCGGGCGCTGGCACGTTAAGCCGGCGAGTTGGACGTTGCAGCGCGCGCATGCGCCCTCGTGTCGTTATTGCAAGCGCGCGGCGTCCAACCGCGTGAATCAGATTTACATGATGCTTGCGAGGCAGATAACGGAGGTCCTATGAGTACGCGCGCAACTGTTGCCGGGCACCCTATCCATCCAATGCTGGTGACCCTACCCATCGGACTCTGGGTGTTCTCATTGATCTGCGATTTCGTATTTGTATTTACCGGAGATTCCCGCTGGGCGGTCACGGCGTACTTCACGCTCGGCGGCGGCATCGTCGGCGCCCTGCTCGCCGCAGTTCCCGGTCTGCTGGACCTGCTCGGGCTGCACGATGCGCGAGCGCGGCGGATCGGGACATTTCATATGGTGTTGAATCTCGCCATTGTCGCCGCTCAGGCCGCGAGCTTCTGGCTGCGGACCGCAGACGACGGCGGCAGCAACGCGCTGCCCTGGGGAATTTCCATGGTGGCCGTCGCCACCCTGGTCGTCTCGGGCTGGCTCGGCGGACATCTGGTGCATGTCCTTGGCGTGACGCAGCCCGGAACGGCGGCAGATGCCGCAGTAAGAGACAACGCGGCGCGCCACGACAAGCTGCAACCGCGCACGTGAACCAGGTGCATGGGTAATGACCTGCATCCTGTGAGTCTGTGATGTCGCCGAGCCCGGAGAGTCCATCCGCTCAGACACCCATCGAAGACTACGCACTCATCGGCGACTGTCGAACCGCCGCGCTCGTGTCGCGCGGCGGTTCCATCGACTGGCTGTGCCTGCCGCATTACTCATCGCCGCCGATCTTCGCGAGTCTGCTTGATCGGCGCCGGGGCGGTTGCTTTGCGATTCGACCGCGCGGCGAGTTCACCAGTGCACGCCGCTACTGCAGCGCGACGCCCATCCTTGAAACGACGTTCGAGACAGCCTCGGGCGTCGTGCGCGTGCTGGATCTGCTGCCGGTGCTCGACGGCGTCTCGAGCCTGCAGCCGCTGCGCGAGATTCAACGAATTGTGCAAGGCGACGCGGGCGTCGTGGACCTCGAGATACACCTCGAGCTTCGTCCGGACTTCGGGCGCAGGAAGCCGCGACTCAGAATGAGTGACAAGCTCGGGTGGGCTTACAGCTGGCTGAACGAGCTGTTGGTCGTGTGCACGGATATCGATCTGGTCTGCACTGATCTCACGCTGCATGGATCCGTTCGCATTCATGCCGGCGAGCGCAGGCGTCTGAGTCTCGCCTACACACGCAGCACTCCCGGCGTTCTGCCGCCGCTGGCCGACGCCGATCGCCGTTTCGAGCACACGTCGATGTGGTGGCGCTCCTGGAGCGACCAGTGCACTTACGCGGGCGCCTATAAAGAGGTCGTGCTGCGAAGCGCACTCACGCTGAAATTGCTGAGCTTCGCCCTCTCCGGCGCCATCGTCGCGGCGCCGACGACATCGCTGCCCGAGGTGATCGGCGGCGAACGCAACTGGGACTATCGATACTGCTGGTTGCGCGACGCCGGTCTGACGATGCAGGCGCTGGTCGGCGTTGGATTCCGTGAGGAAGCCCGCGCCTTTCTAACCTGGCTGCTGCACGCGACCCGATTGACCTGGCCCAGACTGCAGGTCGTCTATGACGTGTACGGCCGGACGCGATTGCGCGAACAGGAACTCGCATCTCTGGAGGGCTATCGCGATTCCCGCCCTGTGCGGGTCGGCAACGGCGCCTGGTCGCAGACTCAACTCGATGTGTACGGCGAGGTCATTCTGGCGGCGGACGCGTTCGTCGCCGGCGGCGGCGTACTCGAGGCGGCCGATGCGTGGTTGCTCAAAGGTTTCGGTCGCGTCGTCTGCCGGCAATGGCGCGAGGCCGACCACGGCGTCTGGGAAGTGCGAGGCGAACGCAGGCAATACACGTTCTCGAAGGTCATGTGCTGGCTTGCGCTGGATCGACTCATCGGCTTGCATGAGAAAAGGATCATCGATCTTGAATCACTGACCCGGGAGTTTTGCAGCGAGCGCGACGCCATTCGGGACCTGATCGAGCAACGTGGCTTCAACACGTCTATCGCAAGCTATACCGGCGAGATCGACGGCGACGCCGTCGATGCAAGTCTGTTGCTGATGACCTGTCTGGGCTACAGCCCCGCGAGCGATCCGCGGATGGTCACGACTTACGAACGCATTGTCGAAAGGCTCGGGTGCAATGGCCTGCTGTTTCGTTCCGAACACGGCCGTGATGGGCTCGAGGGTCGTGAAGGTGCGTTCGGCATGTGCAGTCTGTGGGCTGTCGATTCTCTGGCGCTTCGCGGACAGGTCGCGGAGGCGAGGCGCCTGTTCGAGCACGTTCTCTCCTTCGCCAGCGATGTCGGCCTGTTTGGCGAGGAGATCGATCCGCAAACGGGTGCAGCGCTCGGCAATTATCCGCAGGCGTTCACGCACGTCGGAGTGATCAACGCCGCGCTTGCAATCGACCGGGCGCTTGCGAGCGGGAAGTAAGTGCTAGCTACGACCCACGCCTCGTTCGGACATCTGATTCTGTGGGGCCTCATCGCGACCATCGCCATGACGTGCATTCTGCAAGCCAGTCAGGGCCTGGGCTTCTCGCGTCTGAGCCTGCCCTTTCTCGTCGGAACCTGTTTCACCGCGAATCGCAGCCGCGCCATGGTGCTCGGATTCATCCTCTACACACTGGGCGGATGGATCTTTGCGTTCCTCTACTTCCTGCTGTTCGACAGTGTGGAAATCTATACCTACTGGTTCGGCGCGCTGACCGGAGCGCTCCACGGCGCCGCGTTGCTTCTGATTGCACCGCCGCTTGCGCCTTTCGTGCATCCCCGAATGGCTTCGGAATATCACGGCGTGACATCTATTCGCCAGCTCGAACCGCCCGGCTTTCTTGCGACGAACTACGGATACGGAACGCCGCTGACGACGCTCCTCGCACAGACGATCTATGGAGCAACCCTGGCCGGCTTGCTGCAGCTGCATTTGCATTGAGGAAAAGTCGCAGCAGACGCCCTTCGGACGCGGCTCGCAGGATTTCTTCGTCAGTCGTTTCCGGATTCCGACGCGAGCACTGGTTCACGTTTCCGGCATTCGGGGCGCAGAAAATCACAAGGGCAGGGAGATTGTCGATCAAGCCTGAACCCGGCTGGCCGAAACAGGTCCTGCATAGAATTCAAGCGGCCGTTGCCGCTCAACATGAGCAATCAAGTTCTCCAATCCGACCGGGACGCCGTCGCCAATACCAGGCGGCGCGGGCGTCTCGCTGCGCTGCGGGCGATGGTGTTCTTCGCATGCGCCTCGCTGCCGCTGTGCGCATGGTCGGCGGATCCCGCACGTCGCGAATCAGCAGCACTCACCGATCTCGGCCTCGAGCAGTTGATGGAAATGCAGGTCGAGCTTGTCTATGGCGCATCGAGGTACGAACAGAAAGTGACGCGGGCGCCCTCCTCCGTTTCCATCGTCACCGCCGAAGAGATCAAGCGCTATGGAC
>JBOHZJ010000090.1:0-17627 GCA_050738395.1 Steroidobacter sp. | reverse complement strand
TATTCGTTTTGCGGCGCCCGGTATTTCGCAGCGGTCTGCGCTGCGTGCGCCGCCGGGTTAATCAAAGTGAGAAGCACCAGCGGGCGGAAAGCTCCGGTCAGTGTCCTCTTCCACAAGTACTTTGTGTTTGTCCGTTCGCGTTGAGCCTGTCGAATCGCGACGGTTCTGTATTCGAGACTCTTCGACCGGCTCAGGGCCAACGGAAACCGAGTAACGACACGCGACCCTGAGGAGTCGGTGCAGACCTTGAATGTTCCGATTGAGTTCATGAGCTCGCACCTGATCGCGACACGCGGCAACCGCGCGGCTTCGGCCGGGACTATGAGCGCCCGCGCCGCACGGACCAACGGCTTGCGACGGGTTGCGACTCAGCGGGCTCGAGTGACGATTACGGCGAATGAACGGCGATTGCCGCCTTCCGCGGCAGCGGCGCGGGCCGCGAACCGCGCAACCGTTCGTCTATAGTCACGCCATGGCCCTTGCTGCTCATGCTTCGAAACCTCGCGGCCTCGCTTTGATGCTGGGCTGGCGCCGCGTGCGCTTCACGCTTGGCGTTGCGACGCTGTTCGGGCTGCTGCTCAGCATAGGCAATGAAACGGCGACGTACGTGATCGTCGCGCGCGCCTGGATGGTTGGGCTGGCCGCGATGCTGGCATTCGGGCTGTTCGAGCAGTGGCCCCGGCGCTTACCCCGCTGGCTCGCGCGTTCGGCGCTGCAATTGATCGGCATCGTTGCGGCCGTGCCGATCGCCGCAGCGTTCGCGTACGTGGTCACGACGGGCGGCGATCCGCAGTTCGAGCACGACGAGAAACGAGTGATGGGCTACGGGATGCTCACCTTCACCGGTGTGCTGTTCGCGCCCTGGATTGCGGTGGGTGCGCTGCTGAAGCAACGCGACGCCTTTGCGCGCGATCAGGCGCTGGCGTTCGATCTGGAGAAAAGCGAGCTCGAGCGCAGGGCGCTGGACGCGCGGCTACGGCTGCTACAGGCGCAGGTGGAGCCTCATTTTCTGTTCAATACGCTGGCCAATGTGCAGGCGCTGGTCGACGCGGGGTCACCGCAGGCATCGAACGTGTTGAAGAGCCTGATCGCCTATCTGCGTGCGGCCGTGCCTCGCATGCACGAGACGGCGACCACGTTGGGCCAGGAGTTGGACCTGGTGCGCGCCTATCTGGAGCTGATGCAGATGCGCATGCCGGATCGGCTGCAGTTCGCGCTTCACATCGACCCGGCGGCGACGGGACTGCGATGCCCACCGATGACGCTCCTGACGCTCGTCGAGAACGCCGTTCGTCATGGCGTCGACCCCAGCGAAGAAGGCGGGCGCATCGATGTCGATGTGTGGCTGCGCGAAGGCCGCTGCCTGGTGCGCGTCACTGACACGGGCGTCGGTCTCAAGCTGACGAGCGACGGACTGGGCACTGGCCTGTCGACGCTTCGCGAGCGCTTGCAGCTGGCGTTCAGCGGTGACGCACAGCTGCGCCTGACCGAGGTCGAGCCGCACGGGGTGTGCGCTGAACTTCAGTTCCCGGCGCGGCAGGGATCTGCATGACTCCGCAACGCCCGACTGCGCTAATTGCGGACGATGAGCCGCTGCTGCGGGACGCGCTCGAACGTCTGCTCGCGCAGGCGTGGCCTGAGCTGGAAGTGGTGGCGCAAGCGCGCAACGGACGCGAGGCGATCGACAAGTTCGAGGCGCAGCGGCCCGATATCTGTTTTCTGGATGTGCAGATGCCGGGCAAGACGGGCGTCGAAGCCGCACGCCACATCGGTCGCCGCGCGCATCTGGTCTTCGTCACTGCCTACGATGAGTACGCCGTGCAGGCCTTTGCTCAAGGTGTGCTCGATTACCTGGTGAAGCCGGTGGAGCCGTTGCGCCTGGCCGAGACCGTCGCGCGCCTGCAGGAGCGGCTGCGCGCCGCGCAGCCGGCTCTCAACACCGAAGCGTTGCTGCAGCAGCTCGCGACAAGTCTCCAGCAAAGCGCAACGCCAGCGCCGCTACGCTGGGTCCGCGCCTCCGTGGGCCAGACCGTGCGCCTGATCGCGGTGGACGACATCGACTTTCTGCGTTCTGACGAGAAGTACACCCTGATCGCCTGGCGCGACGACGCCGGTCAACCCCGCGAAGCTGTGATCCGGATGCCGCTGAAGGAATTGGCCGCGCAGCTCGATTCGTCGCAGTTCGCGCAGGTGCACCGCTCGGTGGTGGTGAACCTGCGCGCCATCAGTCACGTCACGCGCGGCCCCAACGAAACCGCCGATATACATCTGAAAGGCCGCGACGAAGTATTGCCGGTGAGCCGCAGCTACCTGCACCTCTTCCGCCAGATGTAGGTTGTCCGGGCGGATGTTGAAAAAATCTCAAAGGTCGACAACGATCAGGGCTCGACGGGGATTCATTTTCCTTTCTCTTCCACGGAGACTCTGTCAATGAGCGAAGCCCGCCGCTATCTGATCCGGCAGTTCGAAACGGCGTGGAAGCTCACCAGCTTTCACCTCAACGGACTCGCTACCGAGGAGTGTTTGTGGCGCCCTTCTCACAAGGGATTGCACGTGCATCAGGACTCTGATGGAAGGTGGCGCGCAGATTGGCCGGATCGCGAGGACTATGACATCGGTCCGCCGAGCATCGCATGGCTGACATGGCACATGGGCTTCTGGTGGTCGACGGTGCTCGACCGCTCCTTCGGCGACGGAACGCTTTCGCGCGAGAACGTGATGTGGCCTGGTACTGCAGAGGACGTACGCGAATGGCTCGGCCGGCTGCAGGAACAGTGGCGAGCAGTGCTCGAGCAGCTCACCGACGACGACTTGCGATCGACACAGCGAACACGATGGCCCTTCCAGGACCGTCCGTTCGGCGATGTCATTGCATGGGTCAATGTAGAACTGACGAAGAACGCCGCCGAAATCGGCTACGCACGTTTCCTCTACGCCGTCAGGACCAGCTGAGCTTGCGGAACGAACTCATGAAGAACGCGCGCTGAGGGACGCCGCGACCAGGCGCCCGAGACGAACCGCAGTGTTACTCAAAAGTCCGACGCTGGCCGGCCTTCTCCCGCATCGTCTTTTTGGCGTCCTCACGCGCAAGTTCGTATTGCTCCGCCGTCAGACACGTCGTTCTTGATTTGACGCGTGTTCCGAGCGCGGGCTGATCGGCGCAGTAGTATTTGACGCCGTTCTTCTCAACCACATGATACGAAGCTGGAGCTGACGCGCCTTTCGACCTCACCTGACGAACCGCGCTCGCGGACGTCCCTTCCGCAGGCGCCTGAGCTCTGGGCTCCTGCGAGACAGGCGCTCCCGGCGCAGTTGGAGTCTGCGTGCAGGCGCCAGTGAATATGATTACCAGCGCGATGCAAAGTCGTGCGTACACAGGTTTCCCCAGCAGCTAACGGCGACGCCTCGAGTATCTGTCAGGGCGCACGACCACGAGGCTGCGAAGATTGCTTGATGCGTTGCGACGATTGCTATTGTCGCGCCGACGATCTCGATGCAGGCGCTGTCGCTTACGAAATGCGTGCTGATGACACGCGCGTCTGCATGCATAACGTGACTGATAGATCGATCAGATGGGCATGCGCATAGGAGCACTCGATCATGTCCCGCGTTCTCCACTCGATACATTCGACTATCAATGGCTGCTGTCATCATGAACATGTCGTAGCAAACGAAGAGCACCACGCCTATGCCGCCGATCTCATCGACTCGGCCGATGCGCTTCTCTTCGGCAGGCATTCATTCGATCTGCTCGAAGCATTCTGGCCTTCCGCCGCAGAACGAAGCGATCTTCCGCGCCACGTAGTGCGGTTCGCGAAAATCGCAGCCGACGCAGAGCCGAGGCTCTTCAGCCGACTTGGCGCCCCGATCAGATTTCCGCTGATCGACGTCAGAGCGTTCGAATCGGGGGTCCTGTTGGCGCGCTACGGACGCAAGACCTGACATATGAAAATTTTTCGTGAAGCATGGGCGCCGCAGTTGTTGTCAAGCGCCGCCAACAATAGCTTCACAGCGAAACGCGCCCAGCAAACTTGCAATCAAGCCAGCCGCATAGAGGCCGATGCCGAAAATCACGTGTGTGACCAGGCTGCGGAGGCGGGCCGCCGCTGGATGAGGAGTGCGGCTGGCGGCGATGCCGGCGCCCATCCCTGGTTGCATGATCAGAAAGGGCGCCATCACGCTTCCAACTCCGACAATCAGCGCGGGACCTATTGTCGGACGGCAAGTCCAGTCGAGGCCCCAGATAGCGAGCAGCACGGTCGCGAGCGCAATACCGATCAGATAATGAGCGGTCCAGCCGATCAGGTGCTCGCCCCGAACAGGCGACGAGGCGCCGATGCGATCGTGACGAAAGCGCCCGTGTGAGAGATAGGCGAGCCAGCGACCCACCAGAGCGTAGTCCAGCGACGGAGTGGCCAGCAGCCACTTTCGCGCGGCCGTCGCCAGATCCATGAACGCCGTTGCGCCAGCGCCAATTAAAACAGCGCGCATCAGATACTCCGGCGCCTCATTCATTTCCGTGTCCTCGGGTTCGGCTGACAGATAACGCACGAGCACTGACTACCCAGCAGGCAGCGCTAAAGCGCAGTTCCGCTCCGTGCACATAAGGGTCAAATGCCGCGACTCTTCGCTCCCAGCGAGCGCGCAACCGCTCAACCCAGGCGCGGCCGGCGACGCCGCTCCAGAGCACCGCCTGCTCGTCATCGGTTTTGCGTTCAAGTCCCAGGATGATCTCCTTTTGCTTGCCTTCAAAAAGTTGAAGTGACACTGTGCCACTTCAAGTCGACTTGAGGTCAAGCGAGTGAAGAACCTGGATATAGGCGACGTGGCGCGGCGGTCCGGCGTACCTGCCTCCACGCTGCGTTACTATGACGAAAAGGAGCTGATCACTTCGATCGGCAGGCGCGGCCTGCGTCGCCTGTTCGATGCTGGCGTGTTGGAGCGGCTGGCGCTGATCGCGGCCGGACGCGCCGCTGGATTCTCGCTCAAAGAGATCGCACGTATGTTCACGTCCGACGGGCGACCGCGCATCGATCGAAAGATGCTCGCCGCAAAGGCCGAAGAACTGGACGGGACGATCCGCAAACTAAGCGCCATGCGCGACGGCCTGCGGCACGCCGCTGCCTGTACCGCGCCGAGCCATATGGAATGCCCTCGCTTCCGCCGCATTGTGCGGGCCGCAGCGTCCGGGATTATCGGAGTGCGAAACAAGAGAGCTCCGAGCCTCTAACTCGCGTTCCAGGCCCAAGGCCCGGCGCTGGCTTCCCCACCTGCAGACTGACAGCATTGGGCATGAGACTTCGACGCTCAGCGAAACATCCGGGCGCCTGGCGCCGAGGATTCCCAGGTGCATGCTAACGTCGGCGCTGCACAAACGTCCCGCCGTGATTCGCGATATGGCGTGCCGGGAATCAAGGAGAGTCAAACATGCATCTTTCCATCAATGCTCGGCAGGCGGCGTATGCCGCGATCATCGGAACTGTCGCCCTGGCGGCGGATTCGCCAGTCCGTGCTCAGAGCCCCGAGCAAGCACGCCCAGGTTCCCCCACGTCGTCGAGTGCGGGGCTCATCTTGCAAGAATCGGAAGGCGAAGTGCGTGTGCGAAGACCACGCGGAAATAGCGGCGCAGAGGGCGCGCCGTCCTTCATCATCAAAGTTGACCGAAAATTCGGTGAGTCGCCCACCTTCTTCATGGGCATGGAGGACATCCCTCCCGGAAAGAAGATCCGACTTCATCACCATCCGCACGCCGAGGAGATTCTCTTCGTCCATCGCGGTACGGGAGTCGTGAGGCTTGGTTCACGCGAGGCCGCGGTTAAAGCTGGCGCGACGGTTTACATCCCACGGAATGTAAGCGTGGGGCTGCGCAACACTGGCGCGGAGCCGTTGAGTCTCGTATTTATTTTTCCGGAGCCCGACGGCATGTCAGGTCAAATGCGCAGTGGATCAGCTCCGCTTGGAGAAAAGCCTATGCCGTTCACTCCCGAGGAACTGGCCGCTCGCAATGCGCGCGCCAGCGAACATATCGTCTTTGATGAACCGGTAACGCAGTAACGCGAAGCTGATGACGAAACGAGATCCCTCGAACATGCCATATGCCTCAGTCGCGCGAGCCTCTGCAAACGTCCAACAGTTCAAGTCCGGCGCCACCGGTTCCGCGGACGCCGCCCACACAGCATGTCGATTCGGCGGCAGCGACAATCGGCGCGTTTCAGAACGGCTGTGCGAAGTGTCCAAAACGCACCTGCTCAATCATCATCGTACTGAGTTGACCAGCAGTACCCAGGACAGGAGGAAATATGGCCAGGCACAACTATCTGTGTATTCAACGAAGCCAACCGAGCCAGCGCCGCAAGGGCGAAGGCCCATCTCCCGCGCAGATGGAGGAGATGTACGCGAAGTTCAACGCCTGGAAGGAAAAGTTCCAGAGCAACATCGTTGATATGGGCGGGAGATTGGGAGGCGGGAAGATCGTCACCCTGGAAGGCGCAGTGGACGGACCCTTTGTGGAGGCCAAGGAAGTAGTCGGTGGGTTCATGATCGTCTCGGCGGACAACCTGGACGAGGCGGCTGCGATTGCTCGTGAGTGCCCGGGCGTTGTGTCACGCGGATCGAGCGTCGAGGTCAGAGAGATCATTGTTCCTTGAGCACGCCGAAACTCGTAGAGAACTTCTTCCGACACGAATACGGCCGGTTGGTCGCGATTCTGTCGCGTCAGGTGGGGGTGCAAGACATCGAGGCGGTTGAGGATGCTGTTCAGTCCGCCTTGATGAAGGCGCTGGACACGTGGACCGCTGCGGGTTTGCCGGAAAATCCGTCGGCATGGCTGTTCCGGGTGGCGCTCAATGATCTCCTGGGAGAATTGCGCCAACGAACGAGCCATCGCTTCATTCTGGAACAGTACGCGAGCCGAGCCATCGACACTCCGGAGAATGGTCCGGAGTGTTTGACGCCAGGGGAAGTAGTCGACAATCTGTTGCGTATGCTTTTCGTCTGCTGCGACGAGACAATTCCAACGGAATCACAGACGGTGTTCGCGCTGAAGGTTCTCTGCGGCTTCAGCATCCGCGAAATTGCGTTTCGGTTATTTACAACCGACGCCAACGTGTACAAACGTCTCGGTAGAGCGCGCAGCCGTTTGCGGGAGCTTCCTCGGGATCTGGGGGAGCTTACGAGTGAGCACTATCAGTCACGCCTCGCTGCCGTAAACAACATTCTCTACGTCCTTTTCACCGAGGGCTACCTTTCCTGCCACGCTGAATTGGCCATCCGCCGCGAGCTTTGCGACGAAGCGATACGGCTGGCTACCATGCTGGCGGAACATCCGATCGGCCAGGTTCCGGAAACGTTCGCCCTGCTCGCGCTGATGCATCTACACGTGGCGCGCATCGCCGCTCGTCAGGACGCGTCCGGCGGATTGCTTCTGTTGGAGGAGCAGGATCGAGGGCTCTGGGATAGGCAAAGGATCCAGGTCGGGTTGGAGTGGTTGGCCAGGTCCGCGCGAGGCGATAATCTTTCCCGCTATCACGCGGAAGCCGGCATCGCGGCGGAGCACTGCCTCGCTCCTTCGTTTGAGGACACACGTTGAGACAGAGTGGTGGAGTGTTACTCGTTGCTCGAGCGGGTCGCACCGTCGCCGATACAGAAACTCAACCGTGCGGTCGCCATTGCCGAATGGCAGGGAGCCAATGCGGGACTCGCTGCTCTCGAAGCCTTCGAGCCGCCTTCCTGGCTGGTTCACTCCTACCTGTGGACTGCGGTTCTGGCCGACTTGCATGGACGCTGCGGCAACACCGATACCGCAGATCGCTACCGGCATGCAGCATTGGAATCTGCTCCCACCTCAGCAGTGAAGGAGCTTCTGCAGCGACGACTCAAGTTTGCCGAGCCTGGCTAGCGAGCGCGTGTGGAAACAGCGCCGGGTCGTGCTTTCGGGCTTGTTCGCGAACGTCTGCTCGGGCGGAAAGGAGCCGCACCGTTTTACCGCAGCGCCACTCCCAAGGCCCAGGATCACCAACGCTGATCAATCACTGCGCACCCAGTCATCGAGTCGCAGCGTCGGCGTCCACACATTGCCCTAGAAAGCGTGAGGGCATATAGATCGTGCTCATCACCGGCAGGGATTCAGTGTCGGTCTGGTCCGTGTTGATTCGTCTTCATAACATTCCACGAGCATTCCGGCGGAGAGAACCTGATGAAGCAGACCTACTTGGGCGGCTGTCACTGCGGCGCGGTTCGTTATGAAGTCGATACGGATCTGAGCCAGGGCGCGCTGAAATGCAATTGCTCGATCTGCAGCAAGGCGCGCGCCTGGCTGGCCGCCGTTGACAGCGCAGATTTCCGGTTGCTGAGCGGTGCAGATGCGCTCAGTGAGTATCAGTTCGGCGCCAGACGGATCCATCATCTGTTCTGCAAACACTGCGGCATCAAGTCGTTCGGACGCGGGACCGGGCCCGAGGGCAAAGAATTCATCGCCATTCTCGTGAGCTGTCTCGAGAACGTTCCGGATTCCGAGCTCGCTGCTCTTCCGGTCATGTACGTCGATGGCCGCAACGACGATTTCCAGTCGGCGCCTGCGGACACGCGCCATCTGTGATTCGCCACGCCTGCACAGGCGCCTTGGGTCCATTACGTCCGCATGTCTGCGAACCGTCCGCCTCTGGCCGCAATCGAATAGACATTGTCACGCGACAGGGCCTGCAATTTTTGGTAAGGAAGCTGTTCTTCCCAAATAAGAAATAGATCTCGTCATCGACTCGCGGCCTGCTTCGGATATTCGAGCTGCAAGGCGACGACGTCGCGTGTGCGCGCGCCGTAACGGGACGCAATGCCGTCCAGCGCGTCGTTCAGCGCCTGCGCCGGAGCTCGGTCGCCGAACGCCGCAACGAGCTGCCCCGCCGGCCAGCTACTGGCAACCTGATCGGGGACGATGCGGACACCGCTGCGAGTCTGGAGCGGGCCGGCTGAGACAGCGAACGTCAAAGCGCGTGAGCGATAGGTTCGGGACCAGGCGTCAGCCACGAGTGCGAGCGACACCTCGTCGATGCCGGGTGAAAGTTCTATGCCGAGTCGCTCCCGGTTCCAGAAGGCGAGGGTATTGCCGATCACCGTCAGCGCGAAGGAGCGCGTGAAGCTGAACGCATTGCTGGCGTGTCGTGCGTCCCAGTGAGAAAGGCCGAGATCCCGGGCGACCGCCTCGGCCTTTTCGCGGCCGGCGATGGCCTCAATCAGAGTGAGGGACATCGGCATCGACGCGGTAATCCCTGTTGTCGTCGCAACACTTCGGTCAACTACTATCCGCCGATCAGCGACATACTGGATCGCGGGATGCTCATCGCGCAGTTCTTTCAGGTAAAACCAGTGAGTGGTCGCGCGTTTGTCGTCGAGGAGCCCGGCCTCGGCGACGATCTTGGCTCCAGCGCAGATGCCGATGATGGTGGCGCCCCTGGCCGCCTGCCCCTTGATCCATTGCAGCGCTGACGGGTCATCGTCGCGTTTCATGGCCGGGACGATGACATAGTCTGCACCGTCAGGATGACGTGCGTCGAATTCGGCGATCGTCGCATCCGGCACAACCGTGAGCGCTGGATAGAGCGTCACCGGGCCCGGTTCCGTCGCCACCGTCAGCACATCGGCCACGTCCGCGCGCCGCAGAATGCCATAAGGCATAAGGTAGTCGGTGGTCTCGGTCGCGTCATTTATGCCGATGATCGCGATCACCGGGTGCTGGCGTTTCGGCGGTTTCAAAGCCGCAAGCGTGGCTTCCGCCTCCTTCTGCCCGATCGAAGTCGCGGCCGCGACAGTCGAGGCCGGCGGCAGCGAGAGAATCCCTGCGCCGCCGATCACTGCGAGAGTCGCGGCGACGCCCATGCCAATCCACGATATACGACGCGTATTCATACAACTTAAACCCTGCATCCTCGATTTCTGGCGCCCCTCGATTTCTGCGCAGCGTCTTCCAGCGGCAGCACGATCGCTCCAGATCAGCCCCGCACGGTCACGATCACAATGGCCGCAGCGAGCGCCGTATCCAGCACGAAGCAGAACTCCGCGAGCGAGCGAACCACGACCTTGTTGGCCCGATGGTGGTAGAAGTCCCACCCCGCATGGGCGAGCAGCCCCGCCGCCACGAGATATGCGCCAACGATCTCATTGACGAGCAATGCGATCGCGGCGGATCCCCCGAAAGCGACCATCGCAACCGTTTGGAGCGGTAGCCCAGTGGTCGGACGCACCGCGCCGCGTATCAGGCCATAGCCGACGAACAAGGCCGAAAGACCGAGGAGAACCCAGGTCGCATTGAAGTCGGTCACGCCGATGCTGGCTGCGGTGATAACGACAACGGTCGCGAGGAACAGCAGCCACGCCGTTGAGGGCTTCTGCAGCGCGGCGGCGCCGAGATAAACCAATCCGGAGGCGGCGAGGATCGGCGCCAGCTCGACGCCGCTGGACATGTCAAACGCAACAAAGCCAGCGAAGCCGATTGCCGCCAACGTTGGCCACCCTTGCAGCGAGGTCCACAACGTGCGGGTCTGCTGCGTGCCGCTGTACGCGGCGTTGGTCCCATCGGTGCGCCCTTGCGACGTGCGGAATTCTCTTGCTGGCTTCATACGGCGTTCTCCTTCGGCGCCCTGATTCCGGGGCGTGCAATCTCCTGTTCATCGAGTGCACCGGCTTGCGCCGCCTCGGTCAAACCGCCGCCGCTCCGGCTGGCGCCTACTTGCTCAAAGTAGCAGCCGATTGCGCTGGCAGAAATGACAATCATGCGCGATTCTCTGCCAATGCCTCACTGCGTCGCGCTCCTCGTCTATCCAGGATTTGAACTGCTCGACGCCGCCGGCCCCGCATCAGTCTTCACGGCGGCGAACCACGCGTTACGTGAAGGAGGCAGGCGCCCCTTCTATGCGGTGGAGATGGTTTCGCCGGTCGGAGGGTCGGTGGCCAGCAGCAGCGGGGTCGCGCTTCAAACCAATGCGCTCTCACGTGTGCCGCCCGCGAAGGTAGACACGTTTCTCATCGTGGGCGCTGAAGCTGAAAGCTTGCGGGCTGTGATTGCCGAGCGAGCGGTGCGTCGCTGGGCGCCGCGCTGCGCGAGAGAGGCGGCTCGATTCGGCTCGGTCTGCTCCGGCACGTTCGTCCTCGCCGCGCTCGGACTCCTGGATGGCAAGCACGTTGCGACGCACTGGGGCGCCTGTACACGGCTCGCCGAAATGTACCCGTCGGTCATTGTTGACCCAGACACTCTCTACGTGAGGGACGGTAAAGTCTGGACCTCCGCGGGCGTGAGCACGGGCATTGACATGGCCTTGGCCATTGTCAGCCGTGACGTTGGCGCCGACATAGCCAGCCACGTCGCGAAACGACTGGTGCTCTATGCGCATCGCCCCGGCTTTCAGTCTCAATTCAGCCCGCTTCTGCGTGCTCAAATAACGGCCGAACGTCCGTTCGCGGAATTGATCGACTGGCTACAAACTAATTTACATCGTCCATTGGACGTGCCGAGCCTTGCGGCGCGTGTCGGCCTCAGCGAACGAAGCTTCTACCGCAAGTTCCTCGCCTCAACGGGTGAATCGCCGGCTCACTTCGTTGAAGCGATCCGGCTGGACGCGGCCCGGATGTTGCTCGCACAAGGACTTTCGCTGAAAGCGATTGCGGCGCAAGTCGGTCTATCGCCCGCGCCCCGCCTGACGAGGGCGTTTGAACGTCGATTCGGCGTCACGCCGAGATTGTTCCGCGAGACGCACGCCAGCTCGCGGCGATGAGACGCATCTACACCTCTTGGGCCGGCTAGTGGTCGAGCTTCTGAACGAACCTGAGACTATGGGGTTGCTCGGCCCTGATGCTGCTGCATGAGGCGCGACAGGCTGTGCGCGTAGATTCGATGGGCGATCTCGTCCTGCTGGAGAATCAGGACCGGTCGTTGTGGAACCGCCAACAGATGACGGAAGCGCAGAAACTCATCGAACAAGCTTTTGCCGCGCGAAGCATAGGACCTATGTTCTCCAGGCAGCGATCGCTGCTGTTCACGCGGAGGCGCACAGCATCGGCGAAACCAACTGGGCCCGCATCGTCTCGCTTTATGACGTGCTCGTCCGCATCGATCCCTGGCCGGTAGTGGCGCTGAACCGCGCAGTCGAGATCGGCATGCGTGACGGACCGGACGCGGGACTCTTGATGATCGAGAAGGTATCGAGTGAAGGCGGCCTCGACGATTACCACCTGGCCCATGCCGCACGCGCCGACATGCAGCGCCGCCTTGGGCTCGCGGACGCAGCGCGAGCCTCTTATCACCGCGCGCTGGAGTTGACGCACCAATCCGCCGAGCGTCGGTTCCTGCAAGCGCGCCTGACTGAACTCACCGACGCGCCATAAATTCTACGTCTTTCTCGGCTGCACGTTCGCGTTCAACCGGAACAGGTTGGTTGGGTCGTACTTGGCCTTGGCCGCCGCGAGCTTCTCGTAGTTGCCGCGATAGTTGGCGTTGATGTCGCTGGCCGTCGCTTCGCGCGCCATGTCGTTGACGTAGAAGCCGCGCGTGTATTTCTCGAGCTTTGACCAGTAGCCACGCGTCGCCTGAATGTGCTCTGCCGGATCGTCGGCGCCGTGCCGCCACGCGCATATGGCCATCATGTTCACGAGCGCGTATCTGTGTGCGAATGCGGTCGCCCCATCGGCGACGCGATTGGCAGCACCGCCGCAGTGCTGCATATACACCATCGTCATTCGCCCCGGGTGTGCTTCGAAGCCGTCGATCAGCGCTGAAACGAACTCCCGCGGCATCTGCGCGACGAAGCCGCCCTTGAGATAAGAGGCCATTGCACGCGAATCGCTGCTGTCGCCGGAGCGCTGCAGCTGCACGTAGTCGATGGCCTTGATCGTGTCGCCGGCGCTCGCGCCGAGTTTCCGAATCGGCGCGAGTGCGCTCTCGGCTTTTTCTTTCGGTCCGGAATAGCAGACTTCCAACATCACGACGCCTGGCGCGCCGCCGGGCGGCGCCGCCATCACCGGATCGAGGTACAACTCATCCGGCGCGCTGGGAGCATAGTCGGCGTACATATCGTAGACATCGCGCGCCCTGTCGATTGGAAATCGGATGCTGCCCGCGACCACCTCGCGCTGCATCGGATGCAGGCGAAACTCGAAGCCCGTCACGATGCCGAAGTTGCCGCCGCCGCCGCGTATGGCCCAGTAGAGATCCCTGTTCTCGCTCGCGCTCGCATGTCGCAGCTGTCCATCGGCGGTGACGACGTCGACCGACTCGACGTTGTCGATCGCCATCCCGTAACGTCGGGCGAGGCGCCCGAATCCTCCGCCGAGCGTCAGGCCTCCAACGCCTGTGTGCGACACGGTGCCAAGGGGCGTCGCCAATCCGTGCGCCATGCTCTCGTGATCGATCTGACCGAGCAGTGTTCCGCCCGCGACCCATGCACGGCGCGTGCGCCGATCGACATGCACTCCGCGGAAGCTCGACAGGTCGATCTGCATTCCACGATCGCAGGTCGATTGACCTGAGTGGCTGTGACCTCCGCACTTTACGGCGACCAGCAGATTGTGTGCGCGCGCGAAGTTCACCGCTGTCTGCACGTCGGCCACGCCAGTCGGCTGTGCGATGAGAGCAGGACGCTTGTCGAAGGAAGGATTCAGGATTCGGCGCGCGTCGTCATAGCCGCTGTCGCCGGCCAGCATGAGTTGGCCGCGAAGCGCGGCGGCGAGCTCATCGATCTCGGCGCCGCGCAATGTGATCTCGCGGCCGTCGCCAGTGATGGCCGCCACGTCCGGCGCCTGGCCCGGCCGCACAGCCGCGTAGACAGCTCGCACACCTGGGAGCGTGACGCCGGCCGCCAGTAGCGATGAGTGCACGAAATCCCGGCGTTTCATCGGACTGCCCTCCCCATCATCTGCGAGCGCCCGCGGATGTAAACGTTCTTGTTCGACGTCCGCACGCGTGATCGACCGCACCGAGCGTTGCGATACGAAACACCCGGAGAACCCGTGCGTGAATACCACATACACACACGAGCGCTCAAGCCGCCGCTCAGTCGTCGGACTGCCGGGCGCCCACCGTTACCGGCGAGAACGATGGTCTGTCCGACGGCTAGTCGCGATGCGGGTGGACGTGGCGCCGATGATCGGAAGTCGCAGAGTGGCTGTTCAATCGGACGAGTGAGGATGGCTGCTTCGCCCTAAACGGACCTTGGCGAACAAGCACGGAAGCACGACTCGGCGCCGTTCCCCCGGGGCGCCGTTTTCCCGCGGGGGTTCTTGCTTCAGCCGTCGAACTCGTAGAGTTCAGCGGCTGAGAGCAATGCGTGGACCCGAGCCCGGCGGCACGGCCGTGTAGGTCACCTCCTGGCCGGGCGTGGCGGCGAGCGCGCGCAGCTGCGAGTCGGCGAGGTTCGCGCCGCCGTCGTCCGGATTCCAGGTTCCGCTGGTGACTTCATACAGATAGCCGCGCACGCTGCCGGCGATGGCGACCTTCGCGACGAGGTCGCACTCGGTGGCGGCGCCGCCAAGGATCTTCGAGGTGAACGGCGCGCGCGCGCGCGCAATGAGCAGGTCGATGCGCGGGTTCACGGCGGCTGCGTTCGTGCTCGTGAGCGTTGCTTGCTGACCTACGATCGGCGCCAGATCGGTATCGAACGCGAGCGTGAACGCTTCGAGGTTTTTGCGGGTCGCTGCGTCTGGGATGCCGACGCCCGGGCCGAGCAGGTTGTTGCGGAACACTATGGCGCTGAGGAAGCGATCGACCGTGTCGACGACGCCGTCATGCACCAGGCCGAAGCCGCGCACCTGATCGCCGAGATTGCCGCTTTCCGGCAGATCGAAGAAACGGCCATCCGGGAAACCGAACATGCCGATCTTGGTGTAGATGTTCCGCAGGTGCGGAATTTTCACGATCTGGCTGATGGCTTCGAAGCTTGCGCGGCCATCCGTGCCGAAGAATCCCTGCGCAGGATCGACGACGTGGCAACCATTGCAGTTGAAGCCCGTGTCCGCACCGATGGCGAGGCCGTCCGAGCGGCGAGCGCCGAAGTAGAAGTCGCGTCCGGCCGCCTGCACGGAAGTCAGCGAGTTGTCGAGATTGCGGATCGGGTTCGGCGGCAACTGCACTTGCAGCTGGAAGTCGGTGAACCTCTGCATTTCCTCACGCGTCGGCAGCGTTGCGCGGCCGAGCAGGCCTTCGAACGCGACGATGAAGTTCATGAACGAGAGCTCGGAGTCGAACGGCGGTGTGGTGCGCGTATCGACGCCGAAGAAGCCGTTCGCGCGATCCCCACGCCAGTGCATCGCGCCGGAATTCACCATGCCGCGCAGGGTCTGCGTCGTCATGGGACCCTTCATCGGATGGAACACGTTGGGATCGCCCGTGCCGTTGATGGGCGTCGGCTGGCCGATCACCAGTTGCACCAGAAGGATTTCCGGCAGACTCGCCAGGCGCTTCGGAATCGGATTCGAAGTCACCAGGTCATCCGGATTGCCGAGGTCCCATGCGAGCTCGTCCTTGTCCGCGAAGATATGGCAGCTCGCGCATGAGGCTTCGCCGTTGGCCGACGAGAAGTTCGCGTCGTAGAGCAAGGACCTGCCCTGCACGACGCTCGCCGGCTCCGGATTCGGCAGCGTCGCATTAGCGATCTCGCCGCGCGTCGCAAGATTGATCGCCTTGACCGAATTGTCGAACCGGGTCATGACGTACAGGCGGTTGCGAGCCTCATCGAGCACGAGGCCGCTCGGACCGCCGCCGCTCACGGAAATGTAGTTCGCGCTGGCGGCGCGCGGATCGAAGGAATTGTTTTCGAGCGCCGCCGTGTCGAACACGCCGATCCTGCTCGAGCCGAACGCGGCGACGTACAGGCTTGCGCCGTCGCTGCTCACCGCCATGTCGAGCGGCGTCGAGAGGCTGTGATTCCTGATGGTCGGATCGAAACCGGGCTCATGCGCCAGCGTGCCGTAGTCGATGTGCTTGTTGAGGTGTCGCGGCGTGATCGCGGAGCCCGAGATCACCGTCACGCGCATCTGGGCGAGGTTGCCCTGCACCGTGCTGCCGCCGACGACGCCGGGACCTTCGAAGTGGGTCTGGTTCTGCGCGTCACTGTTCGTCACGTACAGCTTCCCGCTGACGGGATTCGTAACCATGTTGAACAGCGTCGTGCCGACGCCGGTGTAGAACGCCTTCTGCGTCAGCTCGTCGGCGTCGATGGCGAACACGTCCTTGTCCGGCAAGCGGAAACGTACACCGTTGTTCCAGCTGCGGCCGAGGGTGTCTTCCCAACGTCCCCTCGCCTTGTTGAACTTAACGATCAGGGCCACTTCCGGCGCCTGCTTGCCTTCGACGTTGGCGCGCGGCCCAGGGAGGCCGCCCGGGAACGTGTTGTTGAAGAATGGACGCTCATCTTCGAGAGTGAGACACGGAAGGAACGTCAGGAAGCCATCGCACACAGACTCCGCATTGACGGCGGTCGTCTGGTTGCCCGACGCGAGGACGGCGGCATAGACCGTCCTGCGATCCGGACTCACGGCGAGTGCACGCGGGGTATCGCCGAACAGGGTCACGATCCTGACGGGCGTGCCGCCCACCGTCGCACCGAGACTCGCGGGATTGAAAACCCATATGTCGGCTCGCGGGGTTCCGGGGGTCGTCAGCTTCGGATCACCGGCGCCGGGTACGTTCGCAATGGAGGAATGCGTCCGATGCTGCCCACGATGCGCGGTCGTAATGAAGGCGTAGTTGTTGGAGCCGGCGAACACGATGTCGCGCGGCTCATCGCCCACGAGCAGCGTGCGCGTCACCCGCGGCGTTCCGGTGAGCGTGACCACGCTGACGCTGTCGGACAGGTGATTGACGACCCACACCTCGCCCGCACTGCGCACCGACACAGCGACAGGCTCCAGTCCGACCGGTACACGCGCCTGCAGCGACAGGCCTTCCGGCGTGATGGAGAAAACCTCGAGCGAGTTGTTCGGTGTGTTTACCGCGAACAGTCGCGCGCCATCCGCCGACATGGCGAGCGGACGCACGTGGCCGCTTTCAAAGGTGATGAAGTCCGGCGCCTGCGCGAGCGCGAGCGGGTGCAGCAATATCGCGACCAGCACTGAGGCAGCACGCGATGCGAACGAGCACTCCCTGACCATGACTTAATCTCCGCTGGCAAGTGGATCGGACTCAAGCCGGCCGTCCGATGGAATTCGGTCGGATGGCGCCGATGCTATGCACGAAGATGAGGCGCTCACCCCCTCCGATCGGAGGGGCATGGCCAATTCCCCGGAAAAGGAGAGATCAGGACGAGTACTGACTTGACGCAGGGGAAGTCCGTCACCGCGGCGCACGCGTGCGCCGCTTCAGAGCCGTATCACCACCTTGCCGAAATGACTTCCACTGTCGAGATACTCGAAGGCGGCCGCAGCCTCCTCGAAGGCAAACACGCGATCGATGACCGGCCTGATCCTGTGTTGCGCGATGAACGCGTTCATCGATTCGAAATCGTCGCGCGAGCCGACGTAGATACTCGTCATGGCGCCCATACGGCCGGTCAGAGCGGCCACTTCCATCGCGCCGCCGAACCCGGTCAGTCCGCCGATGAGCGCGACATGACCGCCGACGCCGAGCGACGCCAGCGCCTTGGGAAGAG
>JBOHZJ010000089.1:0-1537 GCA_050738395.1 Steroidobacter sp. | reverse complement strand
AACCTGCTGTTCGATACTGCTCATTGGTGTACGAGTCCTCTGTGAGGCTGCTGAACCCTTCGCAAAACCGACCCTTGTAGTTCGTTGGGTGGGTCGTACGGGGGGCGTATTCTAAGTTAAGAGCTTGATGCGGCCAACATTTATGAGAATGCTGCCCGCAAACGCGCTTGACCGCTATCAAACCATGTGCATGCCGCCGTTCACGTGCAGCGTCTCGCCGGTAATGTAGCCGGCGTGTGGCGATGCAAGAAAGGCAACTGCATGTGCAATGTCTTCGGGCGCGCCCAGCCGACCGAGAGAGATCTGCTGCGCGAGTTGTTGTTGCTGCTCGGCCGGAAGCTTGGCCGTCATGTCCGTCGCGATGAAGCCGGGGGCGACGACGTTCACCGTAATGCCGCGCGATCCTACCTCGCGAGCGAGCGACTTCGAAAAGCCGATGATGCCGGCCTTCGCGGCGGCGTAGTTCGCCTGTCCGGCGTTGCCCATTACACCGACGACCGAGGCGATGCTGATGATGCGTCCGCGGCGCGCCTTCATCATTCCGCGCAGAACGCCTTTGGAAAGGCGAAACACCGATCCGAGATTGGTGTTCATGATGTCGTCCCACTCCTCAGCCTTCATACGCAGCAGCAGGTTGTCACGTGTAATTCCTGCATTATTGACGAGGATGGTCACGGCGCCTTCCTTCGCTTCAATGTCCTTGAGGAGAACCTCGGTCGAAACGGGGTCTGACACATTCAACACGGCGCCTCGCCCTTTGAATCCGCCTTCGGCAAGCCACTGCGTAATGCCCTGAGCGCCTGCTTCCGTCGTTCCTGTTCCAATCACAGTTGCACCCAGGCGCGCGAGTTCCTGTGCAATCGCGCGACCGATGCCGCGCGACGCGCCAGTCACCAGTGCGATGTCGTTAACGAGCGCAGAGCTGCTCATCATCGTGAATTGCTCCTGCAAGCTTCCAGCGCCTGCGCAAGCGACGCAGAGTCTTCAACGGCGAGCATGGTGATTTCCTTGTTCTTCTCTATACGGCGGTTCAGGCCTGTCAGGACGCGTCCCGGTCCGCACTCGACGATCACACGCGCACCTTCCGCGACGATCGCCCGGATCGTTTCCGACCAGCGTACGGGCTCGACCAATTGCTTCACCAACGCGCGGCGGACTTCGTCGTCGGCGCCATGCTTGCGCACGTCGACGTTGTAGACAGTTCGGGCCTTCGCCCCGTCGATATCGATCTTCTGCAGGCGTTCCGAGAGTCGATCCGCAGCCGGATTCATCAGCGGACAATGCGATGGTGCGCTCACGGGCAGCTTGATGGATCGTTTGGCGCCTTTGGTCTTGAGCACTTCGATTGCACGATCCACGGCGGCGGCTGCGCCAGCAATGACGACCTGCCCGGGGGAATTGAAGTTGACGGCCTGCACGATCTCGCCCTGCGCGGCCTCGCGACACGCCGTCTCCACTTCGGCGTCGTCGAGACCGAGAATGGCGGCCATCGCGCCCTGCCCCGCAGGTACGGCTTGCTGCATCGCCTGTCCGCGAA
>JBOHZJ010000088.1:0-2603 GCA_050738395.1 Steroidobacter sp. | reverse complement strand
GTGCAGGAATGGATAGGAGTTGCGCAGCCACACGTCCAGGTTCTTCCACGGCGTGCCGAGTTCCTGTTCGTATTCGCGCACGTACATATCGGTGCCGTAACCGGCAAGCGTATTCGCGATCGACGCACCGCTGGTCGCCGCCCGGAAGCGTGTGTCTTTCGCGATGACGTTGTTCGTGAGAATTCCGCCATAACTCCAGCCGCCGACGCCTAGACGCTCCGGATCCGCCATTCCCTGCGTCACGACGTGATCGACGGCTGCGAGTACATCCTCAGTGTCCTTCGCCCCCCAGTTGGCATAGATCGCGGTCGCGAACGCTTCGCCGCGTCCGGAACTGCCGCGCGGATTCGCGCCCACGACGACGTAGCCCTGCGATGCGAAGATCTGCCAGTTCAACATGAACGAGTTCGCGAACTGCGATACGGGTCCGCCGTGTATCCACAGGATCGTGGGATAGCGGCGACCCTCAACGTAGCCGCGAGGTTTTACGACGAAGCCGTGGATCTGCGTTCCGTCTTTCGAGGGAAAGGAAATCTCGTCGACTGCCCCGAGCTGCGCGCTTGCGAGCCATTCCTTGTTGTGATCTGCAAGGACTCGCCGTTTGCGGCTTTCGACTGCGTGGACCGAGCCCGGTGCATCGACAGTGCTGTCCAGCACGACCATGCGATCGCGCGCGCCTGCATCGAACGCGGATATTTCGCGGCGGCCCTCAAGGATCCGATCGATCCTGCCGTTCGCAACGTTCAACCGCGCCAGATGCTGGCTGCGATCGTCTTCCAGCAGGAAGTAGATCGAACGACCGTCGTCGGACCATTCCGGCTCGGTCACGTTTCGATCCAGCGACGATGTGAGGATGCGCGGCTCGCCTCCGGCAGTGGGAACCACGGCGAGATGATGCGTTGAGTAGTAAATGAGTTTCGGTTCACCCGCGGCGACAAACGCGATCTCGCGGCCGTCCGGTCGCCACTGCGGGCCGCTCATCCAGGATGAGTCCCCTGCATCACCCTGAAATTTCGTGACGAGTCGCGCAGCCGCGCCGGGGCGTGGCGCAGTGATGTAGAGCCCGAACTCGTTGCTGCGATCCGGGTCTTCGTTGCGATTGCTGAAGAACGCGATCTGCTCGCCGTCGGGCGACCACGTAGGATGCGATTCGTTGTAGCCGCCGGGCGTCAGCACTTCAGCTTTGCGGGTCGCGACATCGAAGACATATAGATGCCGGCGCAGCGCGCCGAGATAGCCGGTTTCGTCTTCCTTGAAGTAGAAGCGATCGATAACGATAGGCGGCGCCGTCTTATCCTCATCGTCCTTCGCTGCGCGCCGCGGATCTTCGTCGGCGACGATCAGCGCAAGCCGCCTGCCGTCGGGAGACCACTCATAGTCGACCACGTCGCCGTTGAACCCGGTCAAGGGTTTCGCTTCGCCGCCGAGGCGATCCAGCAACCACACTTGCTCCGGACTGTCCTCCTTTGCACGCGCCGTCAGAAACGCCAGATATTTTCCGTCCGGACTCCAGCGCGGCGTGTGTTCGCTTTCTTCCGAATTGGTGAGCTGCACCTTGCGCTTGCCGTCCCAGCTCGCCATCCAGACGTGCGTGACGCGCTTGTCCTTGACGGCGTCGGCCGCGCGGACGGTATAGGCCACCCACTCGCCCTCGGGTGAAAGTTGCGGATCGCTGACTTCGCGGATTGAGTAGATGTCATCGGCTGTGAGAACGCGGCGTGCATCTTCCGCATTCGAGGCCAGCGGAACGAAGATCAACAGTGCGAGCAGGAATAGAAACGGCATGAGAGACCTCCGGAATTTTGCTGGCGCTTTGTAGCACGTCAGCAGCGGCTCACGGCATCCCGCGCTCGACGTCTGGACCGCTGAGCATGCGAGCTCGGACAGAGTTCTCGTTGCCTTCGCGGCATGCGTCGCGGAACCGCAACTGCATCCGTGCGTTGCATTTCCCATGAAGGAGCTGCCTCCTGGCGACGTTTCGGAGGTGGTTGCGCAGGCTCGGCGCCATGCGCGCGCGAGCGGGCTCATTTACGTTACGGATGCGGACCCCGGCATCCTGAGACTGCGTCATGGCAAGGGGTTCCGCTATCTCACGCCGCATCATCGGCCGATCACGGCGGAGCACACGCTCGATCGGATCCGCAGGCTTGCGATCCCGCCTGCGTACACGGAGGTGTGGATCTGCCGCGAGGCGCGCGGCCATCTGCAGGCGACGGGGCGCGATGCGCGCCGCCGGAAGCAATACCGTTACCACCCTAAATGGCGCGAGACGCGTGACGACGGCAAATTCTCACGCATGATCGAATTCGGCGCGCGCCTGCCGCAGCTGCGCCGACGACTGAAGCAGGATCTGAAGTTGCCTGAGCTGCCGAAGAACAAGGTGCTCGCGATTGTGGTCACGCTGCTCGATGAGACGCTCATCCGCGTAGGCAACGAAGAATACGCCCGCACCAATCAGTCTTACGGGCTCACGACGTTGCGCGACAAGCACGTCAAGTTTCTGCGCGACGGTCGCGCCTCGTTCTGCTTTCGCGGGAAGGGCGGGCGCAAGCACGAAGTCGTGCTCGACGATCGTCGGCTCGCGCGAGTGATCCGGCATGCGC
>JBOHZJ010000087.1:0-18582 GCA_050738395.1 Steroidobacter sp. | reverse complement strand
GTCCCCATTTCCAGGTCAGACGAACAAACGGGGACATTCCTGATTATCCAGGCCGTCGGTTCGGGGATTCACGGCTGAAGCAACAAGGCGGCGACAAAAGAGACGGAAATGGGGAATGTCCCCATTTCCCACACTCTCGTTTCGACAGAGCGCACTTCAGGCGGCCTGTCGTCCGCTGACGATCGGAACGAACCAGACGGCGTACTGCTCCGGGTCCAGAATCGATTCGATCGCCTGGTCGAACAGTTCGCGTATTTGCCCGACGTCGAACTCGCTGTGCTGCGCAAGCACATCCGTGTACCCATCGCGCCAGGCCTGAATGATTGCTGCGAACGTTTCGCGAGGCACGCGCACCGTGTCCACAATCACGTAGTCGACGTGCAGATCCTGGATTCCGAGTTGATTCATTATCGACCAGGTGCGTCGGCCGATGCGCGCGTCGGTTCCAGTGCTGTGCGTATAGGGAATGACGGCCTCATGCCACAGGCGATCCGGGTCGACACGCCCGGCGCGCGTGTGGAGCATCCCGTAATCCTCGCTGAGCACGTGCAGCCAGCCGCCTGGACGGCAGATTCGCCTGAGTTCGGCGAGAATCTTCTGAGGTTCGGGCACGGCTTGCGTCATATGGCGACAGACGACCAGGTCGAAATGCGCGTCGGCAAGCTCGAGCGAAAAGGCGTCGCCCTGCTCGAAGCGAACCCGCGGCGACAGATTCGCGTGCCGCTTGCGAGCGTACGCGACCGAACTATCCAGAACATCGATGCCGACGATTTCGGCCTGCGGATATAGCATTGCGAGCCGCGCGGTGATTTCGCCGCTGCCGCAGCCTATGTCCGCGATACGCGCGTGCGGCGGCGCTGCGTAGCGCTGAAACAATGGACTCTCCTGCGGCCAGATCGCGGTTGCCTGTGCAGCGAGGTTGCGCAGCATCGATTCATCGGCCATCTGTTCTGCCTGCGGATTGCGGTGCTTCGTCATCGATCATTCCTCAGCGGCGTCGCCGACTCCTCACGTGGACATTCAGATAAACAAGAGTAGACGATTGAAACGTCATATCTGTAGGCTCGTTCCCATGACCACCCGCCACGCCGCCTGTCGCTGCGGACAGCTCAAAGCCGTCGCTGAAGGCGAGCCGATCCGGATATCGATGTGCCACTGTCTTGCCTGCCAGTTGAGAACGGGCAGTGTATTCGGCGTGCAGGCGCGGTTTACACGCGACAACGTCCGCGTCGACGGTCGTTCCAGCGAGTATGTGCGCACCGCGGACAGCGGTAATCGGGTCATCTATCATTTTTGTCCCGATTGCGGTTCGACCGTTCACTATTCTCTGGAACAATTTCCCGACGTGATTGCGATCCCTGTCGGTGCATTCGCAGATTCCAATTTCCCGCCGCCCAGGTACTCCGTTTATGAGTCAAGGCGGCATGCATGGGCTGGTGCGCCGCCAGACGCCGAACACTTCGAGTGAGCCCGATCCCTCTATTACGTGGCGAGTTCATGTCCGTGCTCGATTATCGATGCACGGCTGGACCACACGACAAGCCGTTCACGGAGCTGCACGAGGCGACCTCGCTGTCGTATGTGCGCCGCGGGAGTTTCGGATATCAATATCGCGGCGCGTCCTTCGAGCTGACGCCGGGCGCTGTTCTCGTCGGCCGTCATGGTGATGAGTTCCAGTGCACGCACGACCATCACGCGGGCGGCGACGAATGCCTGTCATTTCAATTTTCCCCAGCGCTGATCGATATGCCGGGAATCAGCGCCAGATCGTGGCGCATCGGATTTTTGCCGCCGCTGCCCGAGTTGATGGTCCTCGGAGAGCTTGCGCAAGCTGCAGCCGAAGGGGCGAATGATCTCGGCCTCGACGAGATCGGGTTGCTGCTTGCCTCACGTTTCGGCGAGCTCACTTCGGGACGTAAGCTACGCGCCTTGCGGTCGCGAGCCGAGGACCGGCGTCGCGCAGTTCGCGCCGCCCTGTGGATCGATGCGCATTCGCAGGAACACATAGATCTGGATAGCGCCGCGCAAGAGGCGGGCTTGAGCCCGTTTCACTTTCTGCGGATGTTCGGCAGCGTCGTCGGCGTGACTCCACATCAGTACCTGGTGCGTTCGCGCCTGCGCCGTGCGGCGCGACTCCTGAGCGAACGCGAGCGCGCCATTACCGATATCGCCATCGAGGTCGGCTTCGGCGATCTCTCCAATTTCGTGCGAACGTTTCACCGCGCGGCCGGCGTATCGCCCGGCAAATTCCGCCAGGCCGCGAGAGGCGACCGCAAGATTTTCCAAGATCGACTGACAGCGTGTCTCTAGCATGAAACCTCCACCCGATCGGAGGTTCTCATGTACGACCATATCGGCTTGAAAGTAAATGATCTCAAAGCGAGCGTGCGCTTCTATGAGGCGGCGCTTGCACCGCTCGGATGCGAGCTTTGTTCGAGTGAAGAGAGTTACGCAGGGCTTGGACCCAAAGGGGAAGCTGCGTTGTGGCTCTACGCGGCCAAGGCTCAGTCCAACCCGGGCGCTCACGTCGCGTTTCGCGCCAGCACCCGCGCCGCTGTCGATCGCTTTCATGCACAGGGATTGAAAGCGGGCGGCCGCGATCATGGTCTCCCTGGAATCCGTGCGGACTACGGCCCCACTTACTACGCCGCATTCCTGACGGATCCGGACGGAAACAACGTTGAAGCGGTCTGCATGACCTCGAATTGAGGTTCAGAGTCCGAGGCTGATGCGCGGGCTGGAATCGCAAGGTTCCAGCTTGCCGGCGACTGAGCGAGAATAGCTGCGCCTCACGCGGAATGTCGGTTCGGCCCGAACTCTCGAAAAAACAAGCCAAGGCGCCTATGAACCTCATCAATCTTTGGGCGGTGCTGGTCGCCGCTGCGTCGAGCTTCGCGCTCGGCGGTTTGTGGTACTCACCGCTCATGTTTTACAAACTGTGGAACCGCGAGGCTGGACGCGTCGAATCCACGACGGACAGAGGGCATCCCGCGCGCGTCTTCGGCGTGGCGTTCGTCTTTTCGTTCATCGCCGCCGCGGCATTCGCGTGGTGGCTCGGGCCCGATCCGGAACTCAGTCCGGCTGTGGTCAAAGGGCTAACAGCCGGCGCCTGTTTTGTGGGCGCGAGCTTTGGCGTCAATTATCAGTTTGCGAACCGCAGCTGGCTGCTATGGCTCATTGACGCCGGCTACCACACTGCGCAATTCGCGTTGTTCGCAATTGTCCTCGCGCCCTGGCCGTAAGCGGCGCCGACTCCGAAATGGGGACTGTCCCCATTTCCCCCGTCTGGAACCCTGAGGCCGTGACCTCAGTTGAACGCGTGAGGGCGCCGTGCGCCCGCGCGGAGACGGCACATGATCGAAATTCAGGGCACCGCATCCTACGTACGCAATCCGGAGACCCTGCGCGGGCCGGGGCATGAGAACGCCGTATTGCAGTCGCTCAAGCACGTGAACGACATCAGTCCCTCCGATGCGTCGCTTCGAATCTGGGACCTGCTGGAAACTCCGCAGACCGTCGAGACGATCTGCCGCGTGCTCAAAACGGAGTTCGACCTGACGCCGGCAGCTTCGGTCGAAGGCGTCAAGATCGTTCTGGCGGAGCTGTACCGCGAGGATCTGATCCAGCTATCGCCGGATACGTGAATTGAAAAGAAAGAAATAAAGGAACCACAAAGAACGCGTCCAACGGAAGTCCCCGCGGGGCAAGGAGCACAAAAATCGGAAAGGAGTTTGAAGGAACTTCGAATATCCTTCCATGTGTTCTACGTGGTTGCTCGATTTCCCTCTCATCTATGACTGACGCTTCACCGATCCCATTCTCCGTTCTGGATCTCTCGCCGATTCTTGAAGGCAGCGACGCGGCGCAATCCTTTCGCAATACCCTGGATCTGGCGCGACATACTGAACGGCTGGGATTTCGCCGCTACTGGCTGGCGGAACACCACAGTATGCCGGGCATCGCCAGCGCTGCGACCTCAGTGGTGATAGCGCATGTCGCTGGCGGCACATCGACGATTCGCGTCGGCGCCGGCGGAATCATGTTGCCGAACCATTCACCGCTCGTGATTGCCGAGCAGTTCGGCACCCTGGAATCGCTCTTTCCCGGCCGCATCGATCTCGGCCTCGGCCGCGCGCCAGGATCGGATCAGATCACCGCTCGCGCGATGCGCCGCAACCTGAACTCGGATCCGGACCAGTTTCCGAACGATGTTCTCGAACTCATGGAGTACTTTCGCGCCGCCGAGCCGGGACAGCTCGTGCGTGCGGTGCCGGGCGCCGGGCTGAATGTGCCGATCTGGATTCTCGGCTCAAGCCTCTTCGGCGCGCAGCTCGCTGCGGCGCTCGGTTTGCCGTTCGCGTTCGCGTCGCATTTCGCGCCGTCGCAAATGCCTGAAGCCATCGAGCTGTATCGCAGCCGCTTCCGGAGTTCGGTTCACCTCGAGAAGCCGTATCTAATGCTGGGCTTCAATGTTTTCGCCGCCGATACCGACGAGCAGGGGCGTTTGCTTGCGACTTCGATGCAGCAGGCCTTCGTGAATCTGCGCAGCGGCAGACCCTCGCGCCTGCAACCGCCCCGTCCGGGGTACGATGCGGAGCTTGGAGCGCCAGAGCGCGCGTTGCTCGGGCAGGTGCTGTCGTGTTCAGCGATTGGCTCACCCGAGACAGTCCGCCGCGAATTGCGCGCCTTCATCGATCGCACGCAGGCCGATGAGCTTATCATCACTTCACAGATCTTCGACCACGCCGCGCGCTTGCGCTCTTATGAGATCACGGCGGAGATTCGCGATTCGCTGGGCTATCCGGGCTACACCGTGCGTAGCTGATCCGCGAGCGACCTGGTCTTTTCCATGACGACGTCGCCGGTGTGTTTCGTCGTCTTGCGTTCGATCAGCAGCACATGGCACTCATCATCCGCGATGGGATTGTGTCGCACGCCCTTCGGCACGATGAACATCTCGCCTTCCTGCAGCTCGACCGCCTCGCCTTCCATCTCGATGCGAAGGCGCCCCTTGAGAATGTAAAAAAGTTCGTCTTCGCCATCATGACTGTGCCAGGTCAGCGTGCCGTGCACCCGCGCTACCTTGATGTAGGCGTCGTCCACTTCGCCGATCACGCGCGGCGACCAGAACTCCGCCAGATTGGCGGCGATTGTCTTTGGCGAAACGACGGTTGGCATGGTGGGTTCCTCTGCCGTAGGCATGTGGAGGGGTGGGGCGATGAATATTGCCTGATAAGATGAAAAGCCGGAACGGACCGTGCGTTGACCGAACCGGTCCGACAGTGGCCAACCTCGAGCGATTTGCCGGATGAATCAGAGCCAGCCGTCATCTCTCTTTTCCGGATCCACACAAGTTCTGGATCAGCGTCTCCACGCGCCGGGCAAGCGACTGTTCATTGGTGGTGAAAGAAGCGTACGGCGCACGCTTGTCACCCGCGCTCTGCTCGTGCTTTGCATGTTCCTCGCCGTCGTGCTGGTGTTCTGGCTGGATCGCGACGGGCTGCGCGACCATGCGGACGAGCATCTGTCGCTGACCGACGTCGTGTACTTCTCTATGGTTACGGTAACGACCGTCGGCTATGGCGACATCGTCCCGGTCACCAGGCGTGCTCGCGTGATCGACGCCCTGCTGGTGACGCCGATCCGGCTATTCATCTGGCTCATTTTCCTTGGCACCGCCTATCAGTTGGTGCTGCAGCGACTCATCGAGGACATACGCATGCGCGCGCTTCAGGCGAAACTCCACGATCACGTCATCATCTGCGGGTTCGGGCACGCGGGTCGATGCGCCGCGGGCGAACTGACGGCGCGCGGTTTCGACAAACGCAGGGTGCTCGTCGTCGACGTGTCGCAACTGAGACTGGAGGAAGCCGCCGAGCAGGGCTACATCGGTCTATTGAGCGACGCCACTCACGAAGAAACATTGCGGAACGCCATGGTGCAGAGTGCGCGCGCCCTGTTCGTCTGCACGGATCGGGACGATACCAATGTGCTGATCGTGCTTACGGCGCGGCACCTGTCGGGCGATGTGAGAATCGTCGCGCGCGTCGAGGAAGCCGAAAATGAAAAGCTCGTTCGTCAGAGCGGCGCGAACGCGACCGTCCTGCCCTCGAGAGTGGGCGGCATATTGATGGCCGATTCGCTGGACAGCTCGGCGGTCGCCTCATCGGTGATGGATCTCATCAGCGCAGGCGGCCGCATCACGCTCGTCGAACGTGATGCGCGCACCGAAGATGTTGGCCGAATGCCCGCGGATGTCATGGACGCGCTCATCGTCCGCGTGCTGCGCGAGAAACAGGCTTTTGCGTTCTGGGAAGAAGAGGCCCGCATCCGCCACGGAGACAAACTGGTCGTAATCCGGCCAGTGGCGCCTACAAGAAGCGGTTAGCGGTTGGCGGTCACCTGGTAGCGTGCTCAGGCATCAGAGGAAGATCTCCACGGGGTTCTCGGGGAAACACGGGGTAAAGAGCGATCGAAAGAAATGATCCAGACTCGCCCGGCGAATCACTTCATCTTCACCCTATCCCGTGTCCCCCGTGGAAATTCTTCTCCTGTTCTCCGACGGCTGCACTTTCCGCTGACGCTTGGGCGAACCGCTTCTTCAGAGATACGAAAGCCACCAGTCCCTGCGGCGCCGCTTCACCTCCGCGAACCAGCGGCACGCGGGATAGAGAGCGATGAGCACAGCAATCCAGGCAACATACACGCCGGGCAGATCGAATCCCCACTGATCGGGCATGAGCAGGAACAGGTTCGTCAGCACGACATCGCCATGTCCCGTGGCGAGGGCGATCAGGCCCGCGGCGAAGTGCGCGAGCAGGATGTGCAGAACGTAGAAGAACAGCGGCACGCGCCCGAAGGTGTCCATGACGTCCACCACTTTGCCGCGCATGGTTTCGAATCTGGCCAGCAGGAGCGACGCCAGTCCCAGCGTGATCAGCAGATACAGCAGCGAGGGCGGGTACTTGTGCACGTTGATGAAGGACATCAGCGTGAGTGCGGGAGTCGCTTGCGACGTCCACGGGTGCGGATCGCCATAACCGTTCGCCGCGCGCAGCGCGATGAACAATGCAACGCTGATCGCGCCGACGCCCAACAGAATCGAACGTCGCCGCCGCGAATCCATTTCGAACAATGAGCCGGCGTAGAAGCCGAGCGCCATCACGCCCACCCAGGGAACCAGCGGATAAATGACGAACGCGAAAGAGGTCCGACCCTGCACGTGAATGAGATTCCACACGGGCGCCCACTGCCCGAAGGCTTCCGGCTGAATGCCGTCGAGAAGATTGTGGCCGGCGATCATGATGACAGCGATCGCGCCGATCGCCCGCTGCGGCAGGTGCACGAGTGCGGCGAGAACGACCATCGAAGCGCCGATCGCCCAGATGACCTGCATGATCAAGCCGATTTCGTAGCGGAAATTAAAGCTCCAGCCGAACTGGACGACCGTGACCTCGAGCGCGATCAGCCACAGGCCGCGCGTGACGAGAAACCGGCGCAGTTCCTTCAGTTCACAGCGGCGCGAGATCAGGTACGCGCTGACGCCTGAAAGAAATATGAATGTCGGTGCGCACAAGTGAGTGATCCAGCGCGTCGCAAACCAGGCCGCATCCGTTTGCGACAGATCGAGGGGATCGAAGCGTACGCCCGTGAAATAGGCGCGCACGTGATCGAGCGCCATCAGCGCGATGACAAACCCTCGCAGGACATCGATCGATTGCAATCGAACGCGCGCCTGAGTCGAGGAAAGCGCAATCGATCCGGACGCCGCCGGCGAGGGCAGGGCGTCTGCAGGAAGGGTGGACATGAAGGCGGCCTGGTCGCAGTCAACGCGGAATTGCAGCGCGCGAATGTAGGCTCCATGCGTGAAGGGCGCGCCGGGGTTTGCGTGAAAGGAGCGTGAAGCGCCGCCGTGGCTATCGGCCGGGCGCACGCGATAAAGAATGCGTTCACGAGAAACCTTGCTCCCGGTTCAAGCGTCGTGCCTATGCTGTGCATCACACGATTGACGAACGAATCAGACCTGCAAGCGCCGCCATGGAAACCGGCCCGCTCCTCACGTTGCGGATAACGCTCGCATGCACCTGTGCGCTCATCTCCGCGTGGTCGTTTGCGGGCGCCGCGACTGTGTCCGCCGGTCATCACGCACGCATGGAGGGCCGCGGGGTTCCTGTCGTTGTTTTCGAAGGAGGCCTCGGCGATACGCTCGACACGTGGCAAGCCGTGCAGCCCGCGATCGCTTCGCATTGCGCGAGCACGATTGCTTACAACCGGGCAGGCTACCCGGGCAGCGACCCGGCCCGCGGTTCGCGCGACGCTGCGACGATCGTCTCCGAGTTGCGTGAGGAGTTGCAGCGCAGAGGGATTGCGCCCCCATATGTGCTCGTCGGGCACTCGCTGGGCGGGCTGTATATGCAGTACTTCGCACGCCAATACGCCCACGAAGTCGCGGGCCTCGTGCTTGTCGATTCGACGCACTGGAATCAGCAATTGCAGATGGGATCCGCCGAACCGGATTCGCACCCGGGGCGCGGGCGGGTACTGCTCTTCATGTCGTTCATTGCGCGCAGGGAACTCGCGGACAGTGCGCGCGCCGGCGAACAGGTGCATGCGAGTCCGCGGGCCGGCGCCGTTCCAACGATTGTGCTCTCCAGCACGGGCGCGTTACGCGGCGAAACGCCGGTTTCCCGGACTGAATCTGCGCGCCTGCAGGAGGACATCGTGGCGGACTTTCCCGCCGCCCGGCATGTGCGGGTCAGCGGCAGCGGGCACTACATCCAGAAGGACAGGCCGGATATGGTCATCGAGGCAGTACGCGAGCTCGCGAGGTGCAAGGCGTGACCGCCATGATGCAAGCCACGCGACGCTCTGCGCTCGTATTGTCGGCAAGCATCACGCAAGTGCATGATTTTCCATTCCCGGGGCGCCGCTCTGAAGCCCAGGCCATCTTGCGAAAGCACCGAAAACGTCCCACTACTGCAAAGCCCGGCGCCGGTCTGGCCCGAAGGTGCGCAGTCGCGGTGGGGAAGGCCCCGACAGGCATTCACCCAATGGCGCCTCGGATTTAAGCCAATTCCCGGTCCGAGGCTCGGCGAGAGCCCCATTCTGGACTACAATCCGCGGCTCTGAAAAATCAGCCCAACATGAGGAACGACGTGGATCAACAGGAACTCGAGCTCCAGTTAAAGGTGTGGAAAGAGCTTGCGATCAGCAAGCAGGTGTTACTGAGGAGCGTAACTGACGCGCTCAAGCTGGACCCGGCCTGTACCCAGGACGTGCTCAAAGAAGCCATCGACGGCTTTCTCAAGAAAATCGCGAAATCAGACGCGGAAGTCATCACCGCGCGCGAACAAGCCAGGCAGACCGTCTCCGAAATGGAGAAGAAGCTGGCGATCAGCGAGCGGGCGCGATCCGTCGCCGAAGCCACCGCCGCCGAGCTGAACACGAAGCTCGAAAATAGCACGCAGGAAATTGCGATCGAGCGCGTCGCTCTGGCGAAGGATGCGCAGAAGATGAAGGAGCGTTTGGCCGAGAATGACCGAGCGGTCAAGGCGATCAACACGGCTCTCGCGGATACACCTGAGAACGTGCTCAAGAAGATGAATGTGCTGAAGAAGCAGAAGCAGGAAGAGGCGGACGCGCGCCGACAGGTTGAAGCCAGCTTCAACACGCTTCGCAAGGAAAAGCAGCAGCAGGATCAGAAGATGACAGCCGTGTCGGAGAGCAGCACGAAACTCGTCGCTCAGTACCGCGATCTGCACGCGCTGTCTGTCGAATTGCACGAACAGCTCAAGCCCCTGGTCGCCGACGCAAAGGATCTGGCCGCCGTGCCTGAGCTCGACAGCACGCTGATCGAAGCGATCGAGCAGCCGGACGCGAAGCCGAAATCCGATTCCAAAAAGTCGGATCCCAGGTCGAAGCTGGACGCGAAATCGAGGAAGTAAGGTCGTTCAATTCTCCGTTCCCTGAGTCGGTCGAAGAGATCGATCGTGCTGAGCTCGTCTAGGCACTCTTGAAGACAAAGAATCCTTCGACGGGCTCAGGGCGAACGGAATGGAATTTTGGAAATGGGGACAGTCCCTATTTCCTGCGCATCTGCGGGCGCGCCGACTGCAGCGTGGGCGCGCTGGATATGGGAAATGGGGACAGTCCCCATTTCCGGCCTTCCTTCTAATAGCCCATCGCCAATCCGGTATTCCGCCGGGGGTCGATGGCGCCATAGAACCGATTCTTCCCGACCGGCACGGCGTCGAGCGCCGGGGCGCCGATCAGGATGGCGGCGACATGATTCGCCGGCGCCGGCGGATCGAATTTATGCCCCATGCCAATGAGGATCTTGCGCGAATCGGGACTGAGCGCGAACTCCTCGACAGAGGTGGCTTCCGGCAACCACTGTTGATGAAAGCGCGGTGCGCTTACCGCCTCCTGAATATCCATCCGATAGTCGATTACGTTGAGCATCGTGAGCAGCACCGCCGTAATGATGCGACTGCCGCCCGGCGTGCCCAGCACCATGAGCGGCTTACCGTGGCGTGTGACGATGGTGGGAGCCATCGAGCTCAGGGGAGTCTTGCCCGGCGCGATGCTGTTGGCTTCGCCCTGCACCAGGCCAAACAGATTCGGCACGCCGACCTTCGAGGTGAAGTCATCCATCTCATTGTTCAGCAGCACGCCTGTTCCGGCCGCGGTCACGCGGGCGCCGAACCACTCGTTCAATGTGTACGTCACCGCGACCGCATTGCCCTCCCTGTCGGCGATCGAATAGTGCGTCGTATTGCTGCCCTCGCGCGGCGCATCGCCGCGTCTCAACTCCGCTGATACACCCGCCCGGTCCGCTCGATCATCGCGCGGATGTCGGCGGCGTACCGTTCGTCGAGCAATCGGTCGAGCGGATTCGTTACGAACGCCGGGTCGCCGAGGTAGCTGTTGCGATCCACATAGGCGTGACGCATCGCCTCGATCTGATAGTGCACGCCCTGCGCCGAGCCGTAACCGAGACTGGTCAGCGGATAGCCTTCGAGAATATTCAGCATCTCGCAGATAGCTACGCCTCCGGAACTCGGCGGAGGCGCCGAGACGATGCCGAAGCCGCGATACTCGCACTCTACCGGCGGCAATTCGCGTGTCGCGAATCGGTCCAGATCGGCCTGCGTAATGATGCCGCCGCCTGCCTTGCTTGCAGCGACGATGGCCGCGCCGACGGCGCCTTTGTAGAAGCCGTCGGCTCCTGATTTGCCGATGCTGTGCAGCGTACGCGCGAGATCCTTCTGCACGAGAGTTTCACCGACCGCAAATGGCTCTCCGTCGTTGAGGAAAATCGCAGCGGAAGCGGAATCCTTGCGAAAGTCATCGGTCGCCTCATTCAGCATATCGACATCGCCCTGTTCGAGTACGAAGCCGCGTTTCGCCAGTCGAATCGCCGGAGCGATCAGCGCCGCTCGCTGCATCGTCCCGTACTTCTCGCGCGCGTACTCGAGACCTGACACTGTGCCGGGCACGGCGACGGCGAGATGTCCGTGAGTGCTCAGGTGCGGTGTAACGTCGCCCCGCCGATCCAGATACATATTGGCGGTTGCGGCGAGCGGCGCTTTTTCGCGAAAGTCGATGAACACTTTGCGCCCGTCGGCGAGCTGCATGGTGATGAACCCGCCGCCGCCGAGATTGCCGGCCGCGGGATATGTCACCGCGAGCGCATAGCCCACCGCGACGGCCGCATCGATGGCGTTGCCGCCGCGCTTGAGCACATCGACGCCGATCTTCGTCGCGTGATGCTGGGCCGTGACGACCATGCCGTGTTCCGCGGCGACTGGCGCAATCGATGCAGCATGAGTGACCCAGCAGCAAGCAATGGCGACAGCGGCGACGATCGCCCTGGAGAGGGACCTGGTGTTCATTGGTGTTACTTGTGGAGAAGCGAAAGGGCAATCTATCGGTATTGCCGATGGATTGCATGCAAGCGCCGGGGCCACAGGCGAAACCGACGCTGAGTCCTCAACGATGATCGATCAGGTCGACGTCTTTCCGATATGCGCGGCTGATCTGCACCGTCTGACCGGATTTCAGTACGAGCGCGCCGCTGCACCGGCGTTCCACCACCCTCTCGCGGTTCACGATGGTCGAGCGATGAATGCGTACGAACAGATCCGGATCGAGCGTGCGCTCCAGCGTTGTCATCGTCCGGCGCAGCAGGTAATTGCGCCCTGACACGTGTGTAATCGTGATGTAGTTGCGATCGGCTTTGAAGCACTCGATATCTTTCACGCGCACGGTCGTGTGTCCGGCCCCGGTCAACACCTCCATGACATCCGCTGCTGCGCGCGGAGTCCTCTGTCCCGCCTTCGATTGCGCATCGCACACAGGCGCCTCGACAGGATTTGCAGGGAGCGCCACAGTAGCGGAACGCCCAGGCCACGCGTTCCACCATTGATTCGCCATCCAGATTCCCGTCAGCAGCGCACTGGCGAAGATGCTGACGGGTGCGCGTGCGTGGAGCAGCGCCAGAACGGAGTTTGTCGATCCGGCGAGGCTCAGGCCTTCACGGACATAGGCTATAGACGCCTCGCAGAGCAGGGTGAAAGCCGCCACGGCGAAGACGACGATCGCAATCAGCGTGCGCGGATTCGCAGTCGCGAACTTCGATTGAGCGATGCGGGGGCCAAACACCGCGAACGCAGCGCCCACCGCAATCCAGCCGATAGACACCCGCAGCGCCCACACCGCAGAGATGCCCAATCCCGGCGACGGTATACCCGTCACGACGCTGCAGAGCTCGCAATACACCGCGAGCGCAACTACGAGCGCCGCGCTGCCGAGCAACCATCGACACGCGCGGCGCCCGTCACCCACATGGCTCATCGCTGCATTCTGAAGTTCGGTACTCATGTCATTCGTCACCGGAAGTTGCGATTCGGCACAACGAGGATGCGCACGAAGCGGGGACGCGCTACTACGGCGGACAACATTAGTCATGTTCCGGCCGCATTCCAAGCGGCGCCTGAGAGGCAGAGCGCGCATGGGCGCACATCAGATAACGCGTCGGGAATTTGCTCAATGGATCGTCGTGGGCGGCGTCGGTCTCGCGTTCGTGGGTTGCCGACGCATGCAGACGCAACGGCCCCTATCGCCGCAGTGGTGGCTGGAACTCCATGCGGATGGACAGATCCGGATGCTCACCAAGCGCGTCGAAATGGGCCAGGGCGCTCACACCGGACTGCGCACGCTGATTGCAGAAGAGCTCGATGTCAGTCCTGAATCCATCGACATCGTACAAGTCCCGTCCGATCCAGAATATGGCGAGATCATCACCGGCGGCAGCTTCACTCTGGCGGGATGGAGCGAACGTATGCGCCGCGCCGGTGCAACAGCGCGTCACATGCTCAGACAGGCGGCAGCCGAACGGTGGAACGCGCCATTCGCAGAAGTGACGACGTTCGATGCGCACCTGAATCACGAGCCCAGCGGCCGAAGGCTGCCCTATCGAGAATGCGTGAGCGCCGCCGCCGCATCCCTGGCTCCTCCGCCCGAGACCGTGGCTCTCAAGCCGCCGCACGCCTGGCGCTACATCGGCAAGCCGGGCCCGATTGCCTGGCATCGAGAGATCGTGCAGGGAACCGCACGCTACGGAGTCGACGTACGGCTGCCCGGTATGTGTTTCGCGGTGCTCGCACGAGCGCCTGTGCTCGGCGCACGTCTGGTGAAGTATGACGACGCGACTGCTCGCCGCACGCCTGGCTTCCTCAAGACCATCGCACTCGCCGGCAATACCTGGCCGAACCCGGATCATTGTCGCGATGCGGTGGCGGTGATCGCGAAAAACTCCTGGGCCGCGCAACGTGCCCGTGCTGCACTGATAGTCGAGTGGGACCGGGGGCCGCGCGCGGATGTGAACACGGTTTCATTGCTGGACGAGCTCGAGTCGCTCTGCGCCCGGCCCGGAGTGATTTCGCACGAGCATGGAAACGTCGACGCGGCTCGAATGGGCGCAAGTCGCCAGCTCGAAGCTCTCTATCGTCAGCCCTGGTTGGCTCATGCGCCGCTCGAGCCGCCGAACGCAACGGCGCGGGTTGTCAATGGCCGAGTAGAGGTGTGGTGCGGGAATCAGCGGCAGACGCGCATGAAGGACGCGATCGTGCGCACACTCGACGTGAAGCCCGAGGATGTCGTCGTGCATGCCTCCCTGATCGGCGGATCGTTCGGTCGACGGCTCGAAATCGACTATGGCGTCGAAGCTGCGAGACTCGCGAGCGAACTGCACCAGCCGGTGCAGGTGCTCTGGACGCGTGAGGATGATCTGAAGGGCGGCCTGTACCGCTCTGGCAGCGTCCATCGCCTTGCAGCGTCGCTGGATCACACCGGACGTCTGCGGAGCTTCGAACATCGCTATGCCGCCGAGTCCGTGTTGCGTCAGCAGCAACCGGAGCAGATTACGGAGGATGGCGCGGACTGGACGCTGGCGGCGCCGCTCGTTGCTCTTCTGTACGAAACGCCGCATGCGCGGCTCGAGCATCGTACGTCATCGCCGATGACGCCATGCGCGTGGTGGCGCGGAACCTACTGGACCCATGTGACCACCGCAGTTGAGTGCTTCATGGATGAACTCGCACGGATCTCCGGCCAGGATCCGCTCGCCTTCCGGCTGGCGCATCTCGTCTCCGACGAGAAGCGCGAGTTCGTCATCAACAACGACACGCGCGTTCCGTTCGATCCGGTCCGGATGCGCCGCGTGCTGAACGCAGTCGCCGAGCGCGCCGGATGGAGCAGCCCGATTCCCGATGATCACGCGCGAGGTCTCGCGTGCGGCATCTATGACTCACCGGAATGTCATGCGGCGGTCATTGCTGAAATGGCTTTGCGGAATGGTGCGCCAACGTTGGTTGGCGCAACGGTTGCGATCGATATCGGTACGGTCGTGAATCCCGAGGTCGTGAGGTCGCAAGTCATGGGCGGTTTCGTGATGGGCGCCTCCGCGGTGCTGAAGGAGCAGATCACCTGGCGCAATGGAAGCGTCGAACAAAATGGTTTTCACGACTATCCGATTATGCGCATGGACGAATGTCCGCCCATCGAGGTCGTCATAGTGGCAAGCGACGCTGGATTCTGCGGCGTTGGCGAAATCGTCACGCCCGCCGCGATGGCGGCGGTGAGCAATGCAGCATCGCGCCTGCTCGGCCGCCCAATCCGCTCCTGGCCGATACTCCAGCAGAGCTAGCGCTTGCCTCTGCGGGTGCAAGGAGTGAGGTGTTCCAGCATCTTTCCCAAAACGGTGTTCGCAACCGGCTCGTGCTGACTTCCAAACATTCCGAAGGCGGAGAGCCCTTCGACAGGCTCAGGACGAACGGAAGAGACACGACGAACGGAAGAGACAGGGCTCAGCAGCAACCGGACTCAAAACCTCTTTACCGTCTTCCGTTCGTCCTGAGCCAGGTCGACATGTCGAAGGGCTCTCGGTTCTACACCCGTCTCGCTAACCCACGGTCTGCCGAAAAAAACCATCGGCCGGACGAATCTTCATTGATCCCACGGAGCGACGGTCTTAGCTTCGCCGGCATTCTCTCAAGGAGCGACCACCATGCTGCGCCGATCGATCGTGCTTTGCCTCATCGCGGCTTCCGCCGCGCACGCCGATAATCCCGAAACCGTCGCCGAGCGTTCGCAGGCAAGCGCTCGGGCCGTGCTCGACCGGGCGGTCGATGCGATGGGCGGTGCAGAGGCGTTGCGCGCTATCGACGTGGTGAGGCTGCAACTCGAGGGCGAGACCTCGCCGCGCCTGCAGATGACGACCGCCGCGCCGCCCTTTGAAACGGGAACGCAACGCGAGACGCTCCTGATCGATTTCAAGAACAGCCGCCTGCGCCTGGAGCAGCAGGCGAATGGCGCTGGGTTCGAGAATCACAATACGATCGTCATCAAGGCGGGCGAGGGCGTGAACTACGATCATCGCGCTCGCACTGCAACGCCGATCCCCGCTGCTCAGTCGAGTCAGCAGCAATTCATCCAGTACTACCGCCGTATCCCCAATCTCCTGTTGCGCCAGGCCATTGATCGCACCACCTCCCTGCGTCATCTGGGACAGGACACCTTCGAAGGCAAGCCGCACGACGTCTTCACGTTCGTCATGCCCGATACGCAGCAGGTGGCGGTGTATGTCGACACGGCGACCGCGCTGGTTTCGAAGTACGAATTGATCTTCGTCGATCCGCTCACCGGAGAGGAAGCCTCCGAAATCGTCTTCGGCGACTACACCCGCAGCGGCAAGCACCGCGTGCCGCAAACATGGAGCAACCGGCAGGCCGGCGATACGACCTCGCGTTTCAAACTGAAGGTCGACATCAATCCGCCGGTGACGGATCAGTCGTTCGAGGTTGCCGCTGAGGGCTTCGTGCGCGCCGAGCCCGCACCGAACAATCTGGAAGAAAAGATAGAGAAGCTGGCCGACGGCGTTTTTGTGATCCAGAACGTGGCCGGCCAGAATCAGAACACGTTGGCGATCGCTTTCCAGGATTACGTGGTCGCCGTCGAGGCGCCTGGTTCCAGCGATGGCGCGGACAAGGTGATCGCACGCATCAAGGAAGCCATCCCCAACAAGCCGATTCGCTACGTCGCGATGACTCACCATCACGGCGATCATATCGGCGGCCTGCGCAGCTTCATCGCCGAGGGCGCAACCGTCGTCACGACGCAAAGCAATCGCACTGTGGTCGAGGCAATGGCCGCAGCCCCACAGATCGATCGGCTCGCGAAGAGTCCGCGCAAGCCCGAATTCCTGTTCATCGACGGCGGCAAACGCGTGCTGACCGACGGAACGCAAATGATCGAGCTGATCGATATCGGCCCGAATCCGCATGCGAAAGAGATGGTCATCGCATATCTGCCGAAACACCGCATCGTCTTCCAGGGCGACCTGTTCTTTGCGCCAATCAACGACGCCCCTCTCGGACCGCCGCAGGCAGGAACGATCAGCTTCGCTAAACGGCTGCAGGAGCTGCGACTCGGCGTGGACAAGATCGCAAGCGTGCATGGACGCACTGCAACGATCGATGAGTTCATGCGTGCGACGAAGGACGCCGCAAAGGAAGCTACCTAGCGCGGCGTTTCGCGAATAATTGTAAATGCTCTGTTCGCCCTGAGCTTCCATGGTCGAGTGCATGGTGAAGATCCCTTCGGCCACGCTCAGGGCGAACGGAACAGGAAAGTAGCCGCTTAAGCGTCTCTCGCCTTCGTGCGCCCTGAGTTCATCGAAGGGATCTTCGACGCGGACCAGCGGATGACGATACTGGGTTCCATGGTCTGACCACTGCAGCGCGCTCAATCAGGACGGAACCGTTGGCGCAGCGCTGCGTTTGGGAGCGTCTGCTCATCTGCAACTCACGTACGGAGGCGTTATGAAGACGTTCAACAGCCAGAAGTTTCTTGCGGCGTATTCCGGTGTGCTCACCGTGATGGTTACGGGAGCGTTGCTGAGCGGCTTTGCGACGGATCACCGCAGCCCGAAGTTCGACACGATTACAGTGCAGCGTATCAACATCGTTGAACCCGATGGCGCGCTTCGCATGGTGCTGTCGAACAATTCACGCATCCCCGGAATTATCATGCATGGACGAGAGTACCCGGACTTTGGCGAGCGCAAGGCGTCGACTGCCGCGGGCATTCTGTTCTACGACGCCGAGGCGTCCGAAAGCGGCGGCCTGACCTTCGGCGGCCGCAAAGACGCGCAGGGGAGAATATCGCGCTTCGGACATTTGAGCTTCGATCGCTATGAACAGGATCAGATGTTCACGATCGATGCGGTGGACGACGGTGCGAATCATGCCTCCTCCATCAAGATGATCGATCAACCCGACTGGTCCATCGTCGAGTATCTGGACCTGCTCAAGAGCATTCAGCACCTGTCCGAGGAAGAACGGCAGGCGGCCATCGCTCGATTCTTCGAAACTCACCCAATCTCCGGCGCCGGCGTCAGAACGCTCCTCAGCAATGAAAACTATCCGGACGCCCCATCGAGCAGCCGCAACGTACTGCACTTCGACGACACGTCAAACGGGGATCGCATGCGCCTGGGCCTTGACGCGAGCGGTGACCCGAGCCTCGAATTGCTCGATGCAGGCGGCAACGTGACTCACCGGATTCCACCGGCGAATTGACTGCGCCAAAGCGATAGCGGAGGCGCGCGACGCCGGTCGCGCGCCTTTGCGCACAACAAAAGAAGGCCGATCGCAATACGCAGTTCTGATGATGCCCGTTCACGAGGCTCAGACCCCATGCGGGGTTGTCTCGCCTCTATCGCATCGCTCATTATCGGGCCATGCGAACTGCGCAGCCCGAAGGAATCGGTCCAACCGCTACGCGCAGCGCGCAGTGTGTGGTCTGGAACCGCGTTGGCTAGAGCGATCCGCTGCTCATGCACATCGCTCATCATCCGATCTTCATTGCGCTGTCGACGATAGTGGCGTGCTTCGGTTCCTGGACCGCACTGGACCTGTTCCGCAGGGTTCGGGCTCACACCGGGGTGTGGCGCAATTCCTGGCTTGTCGCGGCGGCGATTGCGATGGGTCTGAGCATCTGGTCGATGCATTTCATCGCGAT
>JBOHZJ010000086.1:0-6378 GCA_050738395.1 Steroidobacter sp. | reverse complement strand
CGGGTCACGACATCAACTACATCGCAATCTCCGGTGCGCTGCACGCGATCGGCAGACAGGGCGGCAAGCCGACGCCGCCGCTCAACCTGGTGGGCGATTTCGGCGGCGGCGGCATGTTGCTCGCGTTCGGCATGGTGTGTGCGCTTCTCGAGGCGCAGCGATCCGGGAAGGGACAGGTCGTCGATGCCGCAATGATCGATGGGTCGATCGCACTCATGGCGATGTTCATCGGCATGCAGCATCGCGGCCTCTCCGCGGACGCCGTAGGTACGCATCTGCTTTCGGGTGGGGCGCACTATTACGACACCTATGAGACGAGCGATGGCAAGTTCATCGCGATCGGCGCGCTCGAGCCACAATTCTATGCGGAGCTGATCGAAAAGGCAGGCCTCGATGCCGCGATGCTTTCGTCTGCTGGCATGGTCAGTCCCAAAGGGCGCGATCCGCGTGTATGGAGCGAATTGAAGCGGTACATGACAGACGCATTCCGACAACGCACGCGTGATGAATGGTGCGCACTGCTGGAAGGGACGGATGCATGCTTCGCGCCTGTACTGACGCTCTCCGAAGCGCCTACGCACCCGCATAACCGCGCGCGCAACGCTTTCGTCGATGTGGCGGGTTTCGTGCAGAATGCGCCCGCGCCGCGCTTCAGTCGAACAGCGACGTCAACGCCGCAACCCGCTATTCAGGATCGAGCCGACTTCGAAGCGCTGCTGGCGCGTTGGGGCTGCTCAGCCGAAGACGCCAGTGGGATTCTGTCCGCCAGCGCTATCTGATATGCAATCGTTTACCCGGAGAGCTCTGTGAGTTACCAGCAGATCGGCTATGCGATCGAGGACGGCGTCCTTACGATCACGCTCAACCGGCCGGAGCAACTCAACGCATTTACGCCGCGGATGGCGGCCGAGCTCATCGACGCATTTCAACGAGCCAGCAGCGACGACGCGGTGGGCGCCGTGATCGTAACCGGAGCAGGAAAGGCGTTCTGCGCAGGCATGGATCTATCGGCGCCAGGAAATGTGTTCGGCCTCGATGAATCCATGCGTCCGACAATCGCAGACATGCACGAGCGACTGGAAGATCCCGCAGTTGTTCATGGGGTGCGAGACACGGGCGGTCGCGTCGCGCTCTCGATCTTCGAGTGCACGAAACCAGTCATCGGCGCCATCAATGGTGCGGCGGTCGGCATTGGCGCCACGATGACGCTGCCGATGGATATTCGTCTCGCATCGGAGAGGGCGCGCATTGGTTTTGTATTCGGCAAGATCGGCATCGTGCCCGAAGCGTGCTCGTCGTGGTTCCTGCCGCGCATCGTCGGAATTTCTCAGGCGCTCGAGTGGGTGTACAGCGGCGATATTTTCGACGCCGAAGAAGCGAAACGCGGCGGGCTCGTGAAAGCCGTGCATCCAGCAGACCAACTGCTCGACGAAGCGACGCGCCTCGCTCGCCGCATCATCGAAAATCGCTCGCCTGTCGCAATCGCACTCACCCGGCAGATGCTGTATCGGAACGCGGCGCAGATGCATCCAATCGAGGCGCATCGCATCGATTCGCTGGCGATGTTTTATACAAGCATCGGCGATGGCAAGGAGGGCGTGCGTTCGTTCCTCGAGAAGCGCGCACCCGAGTTCACCTCGCGCGCGTCCGAGCTTCCGCCGTTCTATGAGCAGTGGATCGGGAAAAGCGCAAAGCGGGGTGCGGAATAAAAACAGGCCGGCCCATTTTTTTGAAATGGCCGGCCCGGAGTGGCACTAAAGACTGCAGTCGTGGCGACGCCGACTTGCGCCGACGCCGACCTTGGGGACTAACCCGACATGAGTCCCGTTTCCACCAAAGACACCTCGACCGCAGTGGTCGAGACATGGAGATTTGCCCGAAGGCTGAAACGGCGGGAAAGATCGAAAAACCCGCTGCGGGACAGATCATAACCGGTCTCGCCGGAATTTTGGGCAAGAATCTTTGCCCCTCTGATCGGACGCCCTTGGTGGACGTAAAATCAATGACTTAGAGGATCATCGTAAGATCCGTTCGACTACCGCCTGACCCGCCTGGGCGGTGGTTGCGGCCGCTTCCTGCGGGGCGATATCAGCCGTCCGCACGCCGTCGGAAATCGCATCCGCGACCGCTTTTTCGACCAGTTGCGCGTCCGTTGACAGATCAAGCGAGTGACGCAGCATCATGGCGACGCTGAGGATCGTCCCGTAAGGATTCGCGACGCCCTTTCCAGCGATGTCAGGCGCCGATCCATGAATCGGCTCGTAGACGCCGAGCTTGCCCGCTCCCAACGAAGCTGACGGCAGCAGACCAAGCGATCCGGCAAGCATCGAGGCTTCATCGGTGAGGATGTCGCCGAACATATTCTCGGTCAGAAGCACATCGAAGCTTGCAGGTTTGCGAATCAGATGCATCGCCGCCGAATCGACCAGCATGTGCTCGAGTTGCACGTCGGGAAACTCGCTTCGCAACAGGGTTTCGACGGTCGATCTCCACAGACGCGAAGTCTCGAGCACGTTCGCTTTGTCCACTGACACGATGGACTTGCGGCGGCCGCGTGCGAGCCGGCCCGCGACGCGCGTGACGCGCTGAATCTCATCCACACTGTAGGTGCAGACGTCGGTAGCCGTATCAGCAGTGCGATGTTTCTCGCCGAAGTAGATGCCTCCGGTGAGTTCACGGACCACCATGATGTCCGTGCCTTTGAGCACTTCCGGCTTGAGCGGCGAGGCGTCGAGCAGCGCGGGGTGCAGCGTGACAGGTCGCAGATTCGCAAACAGGTTCAGCGCCTTGCGCAACCCCAGCAATCCCTGCTCGGGACGCACCTTCGCATCCGGGTCGGACCACTTTGGCCCGCCGACGGCCCCGAGCAGCACAGCGTCCGCAGTGCCGCATGCAGAAATCGTTTGCGCCGGCAGCGCGCACTGTGTCGCGTCGATGGCGGCGCCGCCGATCAGATGTTCCTCAAAGCGAAAATCATGCCCGAAGCGTTTCGCAATCGCCTCGAGCACGCGCACGCCCTCGCTCGCGACTTCCGGACCGATGCCGTCGCCGCCAAGGATGACGATGCTTGCAGTGATGGCGCTCATGCGTGGGTGTGTTCGTAACGCTCGATGGCCTGCGCTTGTTGCAGCAGAAATCCCAGTTCGTCTACGCCGTTGAGCAGGCAGTAGCGCGCAAAGGCTTCGATCGGAAATTTCGCGCACGCGCCGGTCGGCAGCGTGAGCGTGTTCGTCTCCAGGTCGATTCGTACGACGGCGCCAGGATTCGCGATTAGCCACTCGTGCGTGGCTTCATCGACGGCGATAGGCAGGAGGCCGTTCTTCAGCGAGTTGCTGCGGAAAATGTCGGCGATCTCACTGCTGATCACGGCGCGAAATCCGTAGTCCAGCAGCGCCCAGGGCGCATGTTCACGCGAGGAGCCGCAGCCGAAATTGCGTCCGGCGACCAGCACCGCACAATTCGCCGCTTGCGGCGTATTCAGAATGAAATCGCCCTTGGGCGCACCTGAGGCGTCATAGCGCCAGTCGGCAAACGCCTGTCGTCCGAGACCTTCCTTCGTGGTCGTCGTCAGAAAGCGTGCGGGGATGATCTGGTCGGTATCGATGTTGGAGTAGGGAAGGACGACGGTGCGCGACTCGATGATGCGAATGGGTTGCATGATGGTTCTTAAGAGTGAACGACCGCTTTCATCTCGATCAGAAAATCTCGCGGATCGGTGATCCTGCCCGCAATTGCCGCTGCGGCGGCGGTGGCGGGGCTGGCGAGCAGGGTTCGCGCGCCCGTGCCCTGACGACCTTCGAAGTTGCGATTGCTCGTGCTCACCGAGTACTCGCCCTTTGCGACCAGATCGCCGTTCATGCCGATACACATGGAGCAGCCAGACTCGCGCCATTCGGCGCCGGCGTCGGTGAAGACTTGAGCGAGGCCGCGCGCTTCCGCTTCGCGTTTGATCTGCTGTGAGCCGGGAACGACGAGCATGCGTACACCGCGAGCCACTTTGCGGCCTTTGACGACGCGAGCCGCCAGTTCCAGATCCGATAAGCGCCCATTCGTGCAGCTGCCCACGAAGACCACCTGGATGGGTTTACCGATGAGGCGCTCGCCGCCCTGCAAACCCATGTACGCGAGCGACTTCGCATGCACGGGATCGTCGGCGGGATTCGGTACGTTTCCGGAAATCGGCACGACCATTCCCGGATGCGTGCCGTAGGTGATCATTGGTTCGAGGGCAGCTGCGCTGATTTCGATGACGCGATCGAAGCGAGCGCCCGGATCCGTCCGCAACCCACGCCAGCGCTCGACCGCGCGATCCCAATCCGCGCCCTGAGGCGCAAAGGGTCGACCTTTCAGATACGCAAATGTCGTCTCGTCCGGCCCGATCATGCCGGCGCGCGCGCCCGCTTCGATCGACATGTTGCAGACGGTCATGCGCTCCTCCATCGAGAGTGATTCGATGGCTGAGCCGCGGTATTCGATGACGTGACCTGTGCCGCCCGACACGCCGATCTTGCCGATGATTGCGAGAATCAGATCTTTCGCAGTCACGCCGTCGCACAGCCGGCCGCTCACTGCGATGGCGAGCGTCTTCGGCCGACGCTGCAACAGGCATTGCGTCGCCAACACCTGGCCGACTTCGGTCGTGCCGATGCCGAAGGCGAGTGCACCGAATGCGCCATGCGTCGCCGTATGACTGTCGCCGCAAACGATGGTCTTGCCTGGCTGTGTGGCGCCGAGTTCTGGACCGATCACATGCACGATGCCGCGCTGTTCGTGGCCGAGACCCAGCAACTCAACATCGAATTCGCGGCAGTTTTTTTCCAGTTCGCGCACCTGTCGCGCCGCCGATTCGACCTTGATGGGTACGCGTCCGAACACTTCGTCCGGATCCGTGGGCGTCGAGTGATCCATGGTGGCGAGCGTACGATCCCTGCGTCTCACCTTGAGTCCCTGCGCCCGCAGCAAGGAAAAGGCCTGCGGCGAGGTGACTTCGTGAACCAGGTGCAGATCGATATAGAGAACCGCAGGTGTGTCCGCGCTTTCGGGAGCGACTTCGTGCTGCTCCCAGACTTTCTCAAAAAGTGTCTTGGCGTTCATCGATGATGAGACTTGTCCTGCTAAAGGCCTGGAGCATGCCTGCCGGCGTTTGCCTTGGGGGTGACGAAAGTTGACTCAGGCATCGCACGCCGCGATGGACACGTTGACGTCATTCACCGACAGCGGCAGGAGCGCTCATATCGCACCGTTCGAGCCAGCCCCATTTATCCGACGTCTTGCCGTTAAACAAACCGAAGAACGCCGCTTGCAGCGCTTCGGTCACCGGACCCCGCTTGCCCGCGCCGACGGCGATTCGATCCACCGATCGCACAGGCGTGATTTCCGCGGCCGTCCCCGTGAGAAACATTTCGTCCGCGAGATACAGGAACTCGCGCGGGATGGTCTGCTCGCGCACTTCAAAGCCGTGAGCACGCGCAAGTGTGATGACGGTGTCGCGCGTGATGCCCTGCAGAATGGAGTTGGCGAGCCCGGGGGTGTACATCACTCCGTCACGGATGAGGAACAGGTTTTCACCGGCGCCTTCGCTCACGCTGCCATCGACGCTCAGCCCAATGCCTTCCGCGAAGCCGAGACGTTTCGCTTCCATGCTGATCAATTGGCTGGACAGATAGTTGCCGGCGGCCTTGCCAAGAGAGGGAATGGTGTTCGGTGCGAGGCGCTGCCATGACGAGACGCAGACATCGATGCCGTTCTCGAGCCCCTCGGCGCCGAGATACGCGCCCCATTCGAACGCAGCGACCACCGTATCCACCGGCGGCGGCGTCTTCGGCGCGACGCCGATTTCACCGTAGCCTCTGAATGCAAACGGGCGCATGTAGGCGCCCTTGTTCAATCCATTCGCTACGATGACTTCCTTGCACGCGGCATTGATTTGATCGGGCGTGAAGGGAATGTCGATACGATAAATCTTCGCCGAGTCGAACAGCCGCCGTGTGTGGTCACGCAGACGGAAGATGACTGGGCCCTGCGGCGTCGCGTAGGCGCGTTCGCCTTCGAACACCGTCGAGCCGTAGTGCAGCGCATGGGCCAGCACGTGAACAGTCGCTTTCTCCCAAGGCACGAGCTTGCCGTTGTACCAGATGTGTTTGGCGGCATTGATGGGCATGAGTGACTGCTCCTGTGCGGAAAACGTCGGCGAGACAAAAAATCAGATAGTGGAGATGACCGCTCGATCTACAACGCGGCGTTCTGCGCCGGTCCGTTCGGTCATGAGTCGGGTCACCTCGATGCGATTGATCACTTCGAGGTAGGCGAGGGCGGCCGCTTCAAGAATGTTGGTGCTGAAACCAACGCCCCGGTAGGCGCGATCATTGTGCTCCACCC
>JBOHZJ010000085.1:0-6777 GCA_050738395.1 Steroidobacter sp. | reverse complement strand
CTGAAGTCGCTCGCCGACATGATCAAGGGCAAGCAGGGCCGCTTCCGTCAGAACCTGCTCGGCAAGCGCGTCGACTATTCCGGTCGTTCGGTCATCGTGGTCGGCCCCACGCTCAGGCTGCACCAGTGCGGGCTGCCAAAGAAGATGGCGCTCGAACTCTTCAAGCCCTTCATTTTTTCCAAGCTGCAGTTGCGCGGCGAGGCCTCGACGATCAAGGCGGCCAAGCGCATGGTCGAACGCGAGGGGCCGGAAGTCTGGGATATCCTCGAAGAAGTCATTCGCGAACATCCTGTGCTGCTGAACCGCGCGCCGACGCTGCATCGTCTCGGCATTCAGGCGTTCGAGCCGGTGCTGATCGAAGGCAAGGCAATCCAGTTGCATCCGCTCGTTTGCACCGCGTTCAACGCGGATTTCGACGGCGACCAGATGGCGGTGCACGTGCCGCTGTCGCTGGAGGCGCAGCTCGAAGCGCGCGCGCTGATGATGTCGTCCAACAACATCCTGTCGCCCGCAAACGGTGATCCGATCATCGTACCGTCGCAGGACGTCGTGCTCGGTCTGTACTACATGACTCGCGAGCGCGTGAATGCGAAGGGCGAGGGCATGATGTTCTGCGACGTGCAGGAAGTGCACCGCGCTTATGAGAGTCGCGTTGCGGATCTGCAGGCGAAGGTGAAAGTCCGCATCCAGGACTATGTTCGTCAGGAAAGCGGCGCGCTCAAGGCGCGGATCCGAGTGGTCGACACGACCGTCGGTCGCGCTTTGCTATCCGAGATTCTGCCCAGAGGTCTGTCGTTCGACGCGGTGAATCGCGATATGACGAAGAAGGCGATCTCCGGCGTAATCAACATGTGCTACCGCGGCGTTGGTCTCAAGGAAACTGTCGTGTTCGCCGACCAGCTCATGTACACCGGCTTCGCGTATGCAACGCGCGGCGGCGTCTCGATCGGCGTCGACGACATGGTCGTGCCGTTGCAGAAGGGCAAGATCCTTGGCGGCGCCGAGCGCGAAGTGAAGGAGATTCAGGAGCAGTACGCGTCGGGTCTCGTGACGAACGGCGAGCGTTACAACAAGGTCGTCGATATCTGGTCGCGCACCAACGATCAGGTGGCGAAGGCCATGATGGACAAGCTCGGCGTGGAGGACGTGACTAACGCCAAGGGCGTCGTCGTCACGCAGAAGTCGTTCAACTCGATTTACATGATGGCCGATTCAGGCGCCCGAGGCTCGGCGGCGCAGATTCGTCAGCTCGCCGGCATGCGCGGGCTGATGGCGAAGCCGGACGGCTCGATCATCGAAACGCCGATTACGGCGAACTTCCGTGAAGGTCTGAACGCCATGCAGTACTTCATTTCGACGCACGGCGCACGAAAAGGCCTTGCCGATACTGCGCTCAAGACTGCAAATTCCGGGTATCTGACGCGCCGTCTCGTCGACGTTGCTCAGGACCTGGTCGTCACGGAAACGGACTGCGGCACGACCAACGGTCTGCTGATGAATCCGATCGTCGAGGGCGGCGACGTCGTCGAAGGTCTGGGCGAGCGCGTGCTCGGTCGCGTGGCGGCTGAAGATGTATTGAAGCCGAGCGGCGATGCAGTTGTGGTCGAGGCGGGTGCGCTGATCGACGAGAAAATGGTGAAGCTCCTCGAGCAAGAGGGCGTGGATCAGGTGAAAGTGCGTTCGCCGATCACCTGCCAGACCCGCTACGGCGTTTGCGCGCAGTGCTATGGGCGCGACCTGGCGCGGGGTCACCGCATCAATCACGGTGAGGCAGTCGGCGTCATCGCCGCGCAGTCCATCGGTGAACCCGGCACTCAGCTGACGATGCGTACGTTCCACATCGGCGGCGCGGCCTCGCGTGCGGCTGCCGCCAACTCCGTGGAAGCCAAGGGCAAGGGTGCAGCGCGACTGCACAATTTGAAGACTGTGCACCACGAGAAGGGCCACTGGGTTGCAACCTCCCGTTCAGGCGAACTTGGCGTAATCGACGAGTTCGGTCGCGAGCGCGAGCGATACAAGATCCCATACGGAGCTGTCATCAGCGTCAATGACGGCGATGCGATCGAACCGGGTCAAATCGTCGCCACCTGGGATCCGCACACTCACCCGGTCGTCACCGAAGTGGCCGGCTTTATCAAGTTCCAGGACTTTATCGACGGGTTGACCGTGCAGAGCCAGGTCGACGAAGTGACAGGTCTGTCCAGCACCGTGGTCATGGATCCGAAGCAGCGCAGCTCGAGCGGCAAGGACCTGCGTCCGCTGCTGCGTCTGGTGAACGCGAAAGGCAAGGAAGTCACCTTCGCGAATACGGACATCCCGGCGGTGTACGCATTGCCTGCGGGGGCGATCGTCAGCCTGGAAGATGGCGCGAAAGTCTCGGTCGGCGACGTCATTGCGCGTATTCCGCAGGAATCGTCGAAGACTCGCGACATCACCGGCGGTCTGCCGCGGGTTGCGGACTTGTTCGAAGCACGCAAACCGAAAGACTCGGCAATCCTCGCGGAGTATTCCGGCACTGTCAGCTTCGGCAAGGAAACCAAGGGTAAGCGGCGTCTGATCATCACGGACGAACACAGTGAAAAGCACGAAGAGCTGATCCCGAAGTGGCGTCACCTGAACGTGTTTGAAGGCGAACAGGTGGAGCGCGGCGAAGTCATTGCGGACGGCGAGCCGAATCCACACGACATTCTGCGGCTGCAAGGGGTTGAGTCGCTGGCTAACTACCTGGTGCGCGAAATTCAGGACGTCTATCGCCTGCAGGGCGTGAAGATCAACGACAAGCATATTGAAGTGATCATTCGCCAGATGCTGCGCAAGGTGGAGATCGCTCATACCGGCGACACCGCGTTGCTGCGCGGCGAGCAACTCGATCGCGCTCGCGTGACGGACGTGAACGCACGGATGGAGGGGCAGGGCAAGATCGCCGCGCGTATCGAGCCGGTGTTGCTCGGCATCACCAAGGCCTCGCTCGCCACCGAATCGTTCATTTCGGCGGCGTCGTTCCAGGAGACCACCCGGGTGCTTACGGAGGCGGCGGTTCGAGGACTGAAGGACGATCTGCGCGGATTGAAGGAAAACGTCATTGTCGGACGCTTGATTCCGGCCGGCACGGGCTCCTTCTATCACCTGCGTCGCCGTCGGCGGACGGACGACAGCGCCGGCCGCGGATTCATGGACGTGAGCGGCGGCGTATCGGACAGCGAGGAGTCTGTATCGGATGAGGCGGGAGCCCCGGCGGAGTAGTCGGAAGGAAGCGGTTGGCCCTCGGGTCTAACCGCTTCTTTTTGCAGCCGTTGACACTCCTGGAGCCCGTTCCTACAATCCCGCGCCTTTGATCGGCCGGCGCCTTCAGCAACCTCGCCCGCCAATCACGCAAATTTCACCGGGCCGCCTGTAGGGCGGCCTCGTGTTTCTTCAAGGAATCACATTCTTTTCTCTCTGGAAATCAACGGTTATGGCCAGCATCAGTCAGCTCGTTCGCAAGCCGCGGACTTCGGCGAATTACAAGACCAAGGTCCCGGCCCTGGCGGCATGCCCGCAGAAGCGCGGCGTATGTACGCGCGTCTACACGACGACGCCGAAGAAGCCGAACTCTGCGCTGCGCAAAGTCGCGAAGGTTCGCCTGACGAATGGCTTCGAAGTGATCAGCTACATTGGCGGTGAGGGCCACAACCTGCAGGAGCACTCGGTCGTACTGATTCGGGGCGGCCGCGTGAAGGATCTTCCGGGCGTGCGTTACCACACGGTGCGCGGCACGCTCGATTGCGCGGGCGTCACCGAGCGCCGCCAGGGCCGTTCCAAGTACGGCGCCAAGCGTCCGAAGAAATGAAGTGAACGGTGATCGCTGAATGGTCGGAAGGACCTGTCAGACGCCGAGTCATCGCGAATCCAGTTCATCATTTACTAGTCACTAGTCACTTCTGGTACTCATTATGTCCCGCAGAGCTTCCGCCCCGACCCGCACGATTCTTCCGGATCCCCGTTTCAACAGCCTGCTGTTGGCGAAGTTCGTCAACATGGTGATGGAGCGCGGCAAGAAGTCGGTTGCTGAAAAGATCGTCTATGGCGCAGTGGATCGGATCACCGAAAAGACGGGCAAGCAGGCCGACCAATCGATCGAAATGCTCTCCATGGCGCTCGACAACGTCAAGCCGACGGTGGAAGTAAAGAGTCGCCGCGTGGGCGGCGCGACTTATCAGGTTCCGGTCGAAGTTCGCTCGACGCGTCGCCAGACGCTGGCGATGCGCTGGGTAATCGAAGCTGCGCAGGCGCGCAGCGAGAAATCGATGGCGCAGCGTCTCGCCGCCGAACTGCTCGATGCTTCCGAGAATCGCGGCGCCGCCGTGCGCAAGCGTGAAGACACGCATCGCATGGCGGAAGCCAACAAGGCGTTCGCTCACTACCGCTGGTAGGGCGCCCTTGTTTATCGACGCGAGCTTCTGAGGATTATCACGTGCCCCGCATCACTCCGATCGAGCGCTACCGAAATATCGGCATCTCTGCGCACATTGACGCCGGCAAGACGACGACGACGGAGCGCATTCTTTTTTATACCGGTGTGTCGCACAAGATCGGCGAGGTGCACGACGGCGCGGCGGTCATGGACTACATGGAGCAGGAGCAGGAGCGCGGCATTACGATTACGGCCGCGGCGACGACCTGTTTCTGGAAGGGCATGGAAGGCAATTTCCCCGAGCACCGCATCAACATCATCGACACTCCCGGCCACGTCGACTTCACGATTGAAGTGGAGCGAAGCCTGCGCGTGCTCGACAGCGCGGTCGCCGTGTTCTGCGCGGTGGCGGGCGTTCAGCCGCAGTCGGAAACCGTCTGGCGGCAGATGAACAAGTACAAGGTTCCGCGCATCGCGTTCGTCAACAAGATGGATCGTGCGGGCGCCAACTTCCTTCGCTGCGTGGACCAGATCAGGTCGCGGCTCCGTGGAGTCCCCGTGCCGGTCCAGTTGCCCATCGGCGCTGAAGATCAGTTCGCCGGGGTGGTCGATCTCATCCGTATGAAGGAGATCTGGTGGGATGACGCGACCCAGGGCACCAAGTTCGAGTACCGCGAAATTCCAGCCGAGATGCGTAAGGAATGCGACGAGTGGCGCGCCCGAATGGTGGAAGCTGCTGCTGAAGGCAATGAAGAGCTGTTGAACAAATATCTCGAGGGCGTCGAGTTGTCGGAGGCCGAGATCAAGAAGGGCCTGCGGCAGCGTTCGATTCGCAACGAGATCGTCATCTGCATGTGCGGTTCGGCGTTCAAGAACAAGGGCGTGCAGGCGATGCTCGATGCAGTCATCGAGTACATGCCCTCGCCAATCGAAATGCCGCCTGTCAAAGGCACGCTCCCGGACGGCAGTGAAGGATTCCGCAAGGCCAGCGACGAGGAGAAATTTTCTGCTCTTGCGTTCAAGATTCTCAACGATCCGTTCGTCGGCAATCTGACGTTCTTCCGCGTGTACTCCGGTGTGTTGAACTCCGGCGACACCGTCACGAATCCCGGCAAGGACAAACGAGAACGCATCGGCCGCCTGCTGCAGATGCACGCGAATGAGCGCAGCGAAATCAAGGAAGTTCGCGCCGGCGACATCGCTGCAGCGGTCGGTCTGAAGGACGTCATTACCGGCGATACATTGTGCGATCCCGATCATGTGATTCAGCTCGAGAAGATGGATTTCCCGGAGCCCGTCATCTCTGTCGCCGTCGAGCCCAAGACCAAGGCCGACCAGGAAAAGATGGGCATGGCGCTCCAGCGCCTGGCCAAGGAGGACCCGTCGTTCCGTATGTCGACCGATCAGGAGTCGGGCCAGACGATCATCGCCGGCATGGGCGAGTTGCACCTCGAAATCATCGTCGACCGCATGAAGCGCGAGTTCAAGGTCGAGGCCAATGTCGGCAAGCCTCAAGTGGCCTATCGCGAAACGATTCGAGCGAAGGTCGAGCAGGAAGGCAAGTTCGTCAGGCAGTCCGGCGGCCGCGGTCAGTACGGTCACGTGTGGATCACACTTGAGCCGTCCGAAGTGGGTAAGGGCTACGAGTTCGTCAACGGCATCGTCGGCGGCTCCATTCCGAAGGAATACATCCCGGCGGTCGATAAGGGCATCAAGGAAGCGACCGAGAATGGCGTGCTCGCCGGCTATCCTGTGGTTGACGTAAAGATCACGCTGTTTGACGGCTCATATCACGACGTCGACTCGAACGAAATGGCGTTCAAGATCGCAGGTTCAATGGCTTTCAAGGAAGCCATGAGGAACGCGAAGCCCGTCATTCTCGAACCGATCATGAAGGTCGAGGTCGTAACGCCGGAAGACTACTACGGCGACATCGTTGGCGACCTGAATCGTCGTCGCGGCCAGATTGTCGGCATGGAAGATTCGATCTCCGGCAAGGTGGTGACGGCTGAAGTGCCGCTCGCCGAAATGTTCCAGTACTCGACGTCCATGCGCTCGATGAGTCAGGGGCGTGCGACGTACACGATGGAGTTCGCGAAATACATGGAAGTGCCGAGCAATGTCGCGGGCGCGATCATGAAGAAGACTTGAGAAGGGAATAGTGACTGGTGAGTCGTGAATAGTCGGAGCCAGTCACGGATGGATGTATCGCCAGTCGCCAGTCATTAGTCACCAGTTTATTCAAAGATAGAGGACCGCCGCTGTGGCCAAAGAGAAGTTTGAGCGTACCAAGCCGCATGTGAACGTAGGCACGATTGGGCACGTGGATCATGGCAAGACGACGCTGACGGCGGCGTTGACGAAGGTGATGGCGGGGCTGCACG
>JBOHZJ010000084.1:0-4175 GCA_050738395.1 Steroidobacter sp. | reverse complement strand
ACACAAGAAAGACTCTTTTGGTTGCTCTTTGGTGACTGAGCCGAAAACTCACAGCCTCTCATTCACAACTCTATTGTCAGTCATTAGGTTGACGGTTGACGGATGACCGTTGACCGTTGACAGTCAGAGCTGAGCAGAAGACCGCGTCATTTCTCGAGAGTGAACAGTTGACTGCTCTTGCTGCGAGATGGGCGTCCACTTCTTACCGTCAACCGTCAACCGCCAACTCCCCATGCAGATCACTCAAAACGCCGTCGTTCTGATTCACTACACGTTGCGCGATGACGCCGGCAAGACGCTCGACAGCTCCGCGGGCGGCGAACCGCTGGCGTACATTCACGGCAACGGCAATCTCATCGCCGGACTTGAACGTGAACTCGAAGGCAAATCCAGCGGCGACAAGCTCAGCGTAAAAATTGCGCCGGCGGACGGCTATGGCGAGTACGACAAGGCCTTGGTACAGCGCATTCCGCGCCGGGCGCTGAAGGGTATTTCCAACGTTCACGTCGGCATGCAGCTGCAGGCGGAGTCCGGACGCGGACCGCGCGCCGTCACGGTTACGCAGGTGGCGGGCGACATGGTCACGATCGACGGCAATCATCCGCTCGCAGGTCAGAATCTGAATTTTGAAGTGGAGATCGCCGACGTGCGCGCCGCCACCGAGGAAGAACTCTCGCACGGACATGTTCATGGTCCGGGCGGACATCATCACTGAGAAGCGGTTGGCGGTTAGCGGTTGGTAAGAAACAGAGAAGCCTTCACGGCCGATGGGTTCGTCCGGTCTGAACTAACCGCTAACCGCGAACCGCCAACCGCTTCTCTAACGGAATACCCTCATTGCGGATCTCCCGAAGCTGCAGTCACGTTAGGTCACAGAGGGTCCCACGATGCTGCGCGTCAGATATCTGCTTGGGTTCAAAGAAAAGACGGTATGGACGATTGGTCCGGAGGAGCCGGTCCTGGAAGCCATTCAGCTCATGGCGGACAAGCACATCGGCGCGCTGCCCATCGTGCGCGGCGATGAGCTGATCGGCATCGTGTCCGAGCGCGATTACGCGCGCAAAATCATTCTGCTCGGACGATCCAGTTCCGACACGCCGGTCTGGCAGATCATGAGCTCTCCCGTGACGACGGTATCCCCTGAGGAAGCCGTGCACGGCTGCATGGAGATCATGACCGAGCAACGCATCCGCCATCTGCCGGTGCTGGAGAGAGGCAAGCTCATCGGCATCATCTCCATCGGCGACCTGGTGAAGGCCGTGATCGAAGAACAACAACAGACGATCGATCAGCTCGAGCGCTATATTTCCGGTTGAAGAAGTTGACGGTTGACCGTTGACAGTTAGAAATCTGGAAAGGGCAGTCTTTTTTCCTGGCTGTCAACTGTCAACCGGGCGGCGTCAGCCGCCCGCCCCCGCCGCCGGCATCGAATCGTCGAGCAGCCCGCGTTGCAGGGCGCGGTTGACCGCACTCAGTACTGCGAGCAGAGACGCCGTTACGATGTTCTCGTGCATCCCGACGCCGAACAGCGTTGCGCGCGCTGGCGTCGTGATCTCCACGAACGCCACTGCGCGTGCGTCGCTGCCCGAAGCGATCGAATGCTCCTCGTAGGACAACACGTCGACTCGCAGTCCGAGCGCATCGACGATCGCATCGATCGGACCATTGCCCTCGCCGTGCAACAGCGCGCCCTGGCCATCGCATTTCAGCTTGAGGGTGAGACGCTCAACTTCTGGTTGCTCGCGTGACGTCGATAGCTGGTGGCCGCCGTACTCGTACCTACCCTCCTGGCGGAGATACTCGCGCTCAAACAGCAGCCAGATCTGCTCCGACGACAATTCCTTGCCGGTCGCATCGGTCACTGCCTGCACGACCTGACTGAATTCGATCTGCAGGCGGCGCGGCATCGTGAGGTCGTAGTCGCGCTCCAGCAGGTACGCGATGCCGCCCTTGCCCGACTGGCTATTCACACGGATAACAGACTCATAGGTGCGTCCGAGGTCGCGCGGATCGATTGGCAGATAGGGCACCTCCCATGCGTCCTCCTCGCGCCGCGCGGCAAGGCCCTTCTTGATTGCGTCCTGATGTGAACCCGAGAAGGCGGTGAACACCAGATCGCCGACGTACGGATGGCGTGGATGGATGGGCAGCTGATTGCAATGTTCCGCGCAGCGTGCGGCTTCGTTGATGTTCGAAAAATCAAGGCCAGGATGGACGCCCTGAGTGTAGAGATTGAGCGCGAGCGTAACGATGTCGACATTGCCGGTGCGCTCGCCGTTGCCGAACAGCGTGCCTTCCACGCGCTCGGCGCCCGCCATCACCGCGAGCTCCGCCGCCGCGACGGCTGTGCCGCGATCATTGTGCGGGTGGACGGACAGCACGATGGAGTCGCGATTCGCAATATGCCGTCCGAACCACTCGATCTGATCTGCGTAAATGTTCGGTGTCGCCATCTCCACGGTCGCCGGCAGATTCAGAATCACCTTTCGCTGCGGCGTCGGGCGCCACACCGCGGTCACGGCATCGCAGATTTCGACTGCGAAATCGAGTTCCGTACCCGTAAAACTCTCGGGGCTGTACTCGAACGACCAGTCCGTCTGCGGCTGCAATGCCGCGTGATCGCGAACGCAGCGCGCTGCATGCACTGCGATGTCGGCAACGCCGTCGCGATCGAGACCGAAGACGACGCGCCGTTGCACGGTCGAGGTCGAGTTGTACAAGTGCACGATGGCGCGCCGCGCGCCGCGCAACGATTCGAACGTCCGCTCTATCAGCTCGGGACGCGCCTGCGTGAGCACCTGCACCGTCACGTCGTCGGGAATCAGATTGCAATCGATGAGCTCGCGCACGAAGTCGAAATCGGTTTGCGAGGCGGCCGGGAAGCCGATCTCGATTTCCTTGAACCCCGTCCTCGCCAGCAACTCGAACATGCGTCTCTTGCGAGCGCGGTCCATCGGTTCGATCAGCGCCTGATTGCCGTCGCGCAGGTCGACGCTGCACCACAGGGGCGGTGTGCTTATCACCTGGTCGGGCCAGGTTCGATCAGTCAAACCAATAGCGCGAAACGGGCGGTATTTTTCTGCGGGATCCGTGAACATCTTTCCGATTCCTGTACAAGAACTGCGGGCTTTTCATCTTGCGGCCAGTGCCGATCGCGCTGTCCGGCGCGGCGAGCGTGCAAGAGAGTTGTGTCGCGCCAATCCATGGCTTGAGGAAGGATGTTTGCGTCTTAGCGACGCAGGTGCAGGCGCGCACACAGCAGCTCGCTGCCGCAGACGGGCAGAACGGAGTTTCGCTGGCCGGTGCACATGAGCTGAATCTAGCAGTCCGCCGAGCGGAAAGGCAACACACTCGTGTGAAGTCCGGCCGCTCGCAGCATCGATCGCCGGAACCGCGGCGCGTGACGCCGTGTTGCTGATATGTATGCGGCAACAGTCCAGCCCCTTCGACCCAAGGCTCAGGTTTGTCACATCTGCAGTAGCGGCTGCGTTTGTGTGGTCCGCCGCGCTGACGCCCCTCCGCGGCCACGCTCAAGGGGGCTTTCAGATCGTCTGGGTCAATGTCGGCGAAGCGGCTACGACAGATGGTTCAGGGTCCTCGCGCGCGGGGCGTCGCTTGTTCGGCGGGAGCGATCTCGCAGCCATGTCGCTCAACAACATTCGTGTGTCGCGCGTCGAAGTCGAGCCCGCGGTGACGGAAATCACGGTCGGCAGTGTGTGGTGCCTGAGCGCGCTGGACATGCGCGCCTTCGGACCCGAGCGCGAGTTGATTCCGCAGGCGCCGCTCTCGATCACCGTGCGCCAGGATCACCGAGCGAAGATCCGGCTCAAACGTACACGCAAGGACATCTGCCTGCGGCCAGTGGACGCTGGCGAATACCCGGTACGCCTGACCAGTCTGCTGCCCGCACCGGATGGTTCCATGCGCGGCGCACAAGTCTTTCTTCGCGTCAGGGATAGGGCTGAACTAGTGACTGGCGACTCGAGTGACGAGTGACTCGTGACTCCGGACTAGCCAGAGAAAAACGCGCGCACCGCGCTTCGGACTAGTCGCCAGTCACTAATCACCAATCACCAATCACTTCTCCCAACGCGTTCACGCCTTCTTCACGCTTCCCCTCACTGCGTTCTCACGAGTGAGCGGCACAGTGCACCCTATGAAGACCAGAGATGACC
>JBOHZJ010000083.1:0-3660 GCA_050738395.1 Steroidobacter sp. | reverse complement strand
GCGCGGCGTGGTGCAAACGCGCGTCGAGCCTATGACGTCCACGACCAGAATTCCGGATCCACAGAGATGACTTTTCGACCGAACGTTTCGCTGACTGCTGTGCTCCTGCTCGCTGCAACCATTGCGTCCGCCAGCGTCACGCTGCAATTGCCGCAAGAGAGGCGCGTTCCGGGCGGCATCGCGCTGATCGAGATCCCGGGGGGCGAGGACGCGCCGATCGCAACCTTCGATCGTCAACGAGCCGCCGTACTGCGTCGCGCGGACAGGTGGGTCGCTGTCGTCGGCATTCCGCTCGCTGCCGAGCCGGGCGAACACACGCTCGAAGTCGAGACGGGTGATGCTACGGTCGATGTGCGCTTCCGCGTCGGCGAGAAGCGGTATCGCACGCAGCACCTGACCGTCAAGAACCAGCGGCAGGTCGAGCCGAACCCGGACGATCTGAAGCGTATCGAGGTGGAGCGCAAACGTTCCGATGCGGCGCTCACGAGATTCACCACGGATACGCCGCCCGTATTGCAGCTCGCTCCGCCGGTCAAAGGCGTGCGCTCCGATTCTTACGGGTCGCGCCGCTATTTCAATGGACAGCCGCGCAATCCGCATTCGGGCATGGACATCGCCGCGGCGAAAGGTACGCCGATCAGGGCTCCGGCCGAGGGTACAGTGGTGGAATCCGGCGACTTCTTCTTCAACGGCAATACAGTATTCATCGATCACGGCCATGGACTCGTGACGATGTACTGTCACCTCGACAGCATCAAGGTGCGCCTCGGCGATCAGGTCGAAAGCGGCGCGTTGATCGGAACCGTCGGCGCGACCGGTCGCGTGACCGGCCCTCATCTGCACTGGGGCGTCGCGCTGAATCGAGCGATGGTGGATCCGGGGTTGTTCCTTGCCGATGCCGAATGACGAGCGTCGGCCAATGACTAACCTGGCGCACTGGCTAACTTGGCCAGAGTCAAGAGAGCTGTTGTCATTCCGGCCCGTCGGCCAAGTTAGCCGGTTAGCCAGTAAGCCGTTTCAAAAAGTCCGCGATGATCGGGCGGAAGCGGTCCATGTCCACCAGAAACGAATCGTGTCCCTGCAGCGAATCCAGCCGCACGAACTCGACCTCCTTGCCGCCCGCGGCAAGACCGTCGGCCAGTTCCTGTTGTTGATCGATCGGAAACAGCAGATCGGTTTCCACACCCATGATGAGCCCGCGCTCTACGGTGAAGCGTTTTAGCGCGTCGCGCACCGAGCCGCCGTGGTCTGCGAGATCGAAGAGATCCATGGCTCGCGAGATGTAGAGGTAGCAGTTCGGATCGAACTGCCCGGTGAATTTCGCTGCATGATTCTCGAGATAGGATTCGACCTCGAAATCGAGCCCGAATGGGTCGCCGGATTTGCGTTCGGCGTCCGAGCGCTCGCGCCCGAAGCGTTGCGACCATTCCTTTGCGGAGCGATACGTGATCATGCCGAGCTTGCGCGCCAGGCGCATACCCTGCACCGGGATGACCGTGTAATTGCCGTCCTGCCATGCCGGATCGCGCCGAATGATCTCCCGCTGGAGTGAGCGCAGCGCGATCGAAAAGGGCTGCGAGCGTGCAGCAGCGGAGATCGATATCACACTGCGCGCCTCATCCGGGAACAGTGCGCAGTAAGCGAGCACCGTCATGCCGCCCAGGGAGGGCCCGATTACCGAGGCGAGTTTCCTGACGCCAAGCGATGCGACGACTTCGTGTCCGGCCCTGGCGATGTCCTCGACCGTAAGCACAGGAAAGGTCAGCCGATAAGGCTTGCTCGTGGCCGGATTGATCGAAGCGGGCGAGGTCGAGCCAAAGGGACTGCCGAGCGAGTTCACACAGATTACGAAGAAGCTCCGCGTATCGATCGGCCTTCCTGGACCGATCATGTCTTCCCACCAGCCGGGCGACGGATCTTCCGTGGACGACGCTGCATGCGCCGACGGCGAGAGTCCCGTAAAAATCAGGACCGCATTGTCATAACAGAATCCGACGTCGCCCCACGTCTCATAGGCGATCTCGACGCCCTGCAGCGCCCCGCCGCGCCGCAATTCGAAGGGTCGATCAAGCTTCAGAATTTTTCTTGCTGAGACCATAGAAGAAGAGGAGCCGCGAAAGACCGCAAAAAGGGAGTCTGATTGTCCGAATGACGGCGGCATGAGTGTATTGGCTGGCGGCTCAAATGCCCATTCCGGCTTCCGATCTGCACATACCGGCCGCGCATGTGAGGAGGTCTATGAGTTCACTCGTTTATCGTCATTTCTTTTGCGGTCCTTCGCGGCTCTCCCCCTCTGGTCTATTTCTTCACTCGCCGCATCATTCGCTGACGTGAGCGTCGCTGGCGTGGCGTCAGTTCATTGCGCTTGCCCTTGAACGGGTTCTCGTCGGAACGGAACTCGACCCGCACCGGCGAGCCTTCCAGCTTGAACGTCTTGCGGTACACGTTGGCGAGATAGCGCCGATAGGCGTCCGGCACGTGCTCTATCTGGTTCCCGTGAATGATGATGACCGGGGGGTTGCGTCCGCCCTGGTGGGCGTAGCGCAGCTTGATACGTCGGCCCCGCACGAGCGGCGGCTGGTGCTGCTGGATCGCGGTTTCCAGGACACGCGTCAGTTCGGGCGTCGGAATCTCACGCATCGAGGAGTCGTACGCCTGACTGACCCCACGCATCAATTCGCCGACGCCGGTGCCGTGCAGCGCTGAGATGAAGTGGACCGGCGCGAAGTCCAGAAATGGCAATCGCAGATCGAGCCCCGTACGGATCTCATCGCGCTTGTCCGACGGTATGCCGTCCCATTTGTTGACCGCAATCAATAGGGCTCGGCCGCGTTCGGCCACCATGCCGAAGAGACTCGCGTCCTGTTCGGCGACCGTATCGTGGGCGTCGATTACGCCGATCACGACGTTCGCGGAATCCACTGCCTGCAGCGCCTTGATGACGCTGAATTTCTCGATCGCCTCTTCAACACGCGCGCGACGCCGAACCCCGGCGGTGTCGATCAGCATGTAGCGACGACCGTCGCGCTCGAACGGCACGAACACCGCATCACGCGTCGTGCCCGGCTTGTCGAACGCAATCAATCGTTCTTCGCCGAGCAGTCGATTGATCAACGTCGATTTGCCGACGTTTGGACGGCCAATCACGGCGACGCGAATATCGTCGGGCCCCGCCCCGTCCTCCTCGCGCGTGCCGATCAGACCGTCGAGCGCCTGCTCCATCAGGGTCCGCACACCATCCCCGTGTGTCGACGATATCGAGCGGGGATCGCCGAGGCCCAGCTGATGAAACTCGGAGGCCGCGGTCGAGGCGTCAAGACCTTCCGCCTTGTTCACGGCGACAATGACCTTCTTGCCAAGTTTGCGAAGCGTCTGTGCAATGTAGTGATCGGCCGGCGCCGGTCCATCGCGCACATCCACGAGAAACAGCACACAGTCTGCTTCCTCGATCGCCCGCAGCGCCTGCCTCGCCATCAGTTGCTCGACGCCTTGCGCGTCGACGACGAGACCGCCGGTGTCCACCACGAGATAGGGTGCGGAGCCCAGCTTGCCGTATCCGTAATTGCGATCGCGCGTCAACCCGGGGAGATCCGCCACGAGTGCATCGCGCGTACCGGTCAGCAGATTGAACAGCGTCGACTTGCCTACGTTGGGACGGCC
>JBOHZJ010000082.1:0-3667 GCA_050738395.1 Steroidobacter sp. | reverse complement strand
GAACTACCAGGCGCTGGCCTGGTCGCCGGCCGATGCGTATGCGCTGCTTCGGGACGTGCCGGGGCTGGAGGAAAGCGGGTTGGTGGTGCGCGTGCCGGATTGGTGGAAGCCCGGCGCGCCGCCGCGACCACAGGTGAATGTCAAAATTGGTGACGGGGCCAAATCACGGCTGGGGATGGACGCGCTACTGGACTTTCACGTCGGCGTGGCGCTGGCCGGCGAGGCGCTGAACGAACAGGAGCTGCGCGAACTGATGTCGTCCAGCGGCGGGCTCGTTCGCCTGCGCGGGCAGTGGGTGGAAGTTGATCGCGAAAAGCTCGTGGCCGCGCTACAGCACTGGAAGAGCGTCGAGCGTCAAGCCCGACACGGGGGCATCTCGTTCTTTGAAGGGATGCGCCTGCTGGCGGGGACGCGGATCGCCGGCGAGGGCGCCGAAGCAGCGCCCGACGATGTCCGGCAGTGGACCGGAGTCGCGCCGGGGAAATGGTTGGATCAGACCTTGACGGAGCTGCGCGATCCACGGGCGCAGGGAGCAGTGGCGCCCCATGACCTGAAGGCGACGCTTCGGCCCTATCAGCAGGCGGGATATCAGTGGCTGCGCTTCACGACCGGCCTGGGACTGGGCGCGTGCCTGGCCGACGACATGGGTCTGGGCAAGACGATCCAGGTGCTGGCGCTGCTGCTGCACGTGCGCGAGCACGCCGCGCGCCATCGTGTCGAGGATGACGACGACGATGCGCGCCCCAGCCTTCTCGTCGTGCCCGCGTCGCTGATCGCGAACTGGCAGTCGGAGATCGCTCGGTTCGCGCCGTCGTTGAACGTCTTCGTGGCGCATCCGTCGGAGACGCCGGTGGATCTGACAGACGCGCTGGCGCTGGGCGCGGCGTTGACGAACATCGACCTGGTCATCACCACTTACGGCATGCTCGGACGGCTCGAGGGTTTGCGGGAGCGGCGATGGACGCTGGCGATCCTCGACGAAGCTCAGGCCATCAAGAATTCCGGCGCCCGTCAGACGCGCGCGGTGAAGGAACTGCGAGCCGGCGCGCGCATCGCCCTGACGGGCACGCCGGTGGAGAATCGGCTTTCGGATTTGTGGTCGCTGTTCGACTTCCTCAACCCAGGGTTGCTCGGCAGCGCCAAGGCGTTCAGTCAGTTCGTCAAAAACATCCAGACGCAGGAGCGCCACGACTACGCGCCACTGCGCAAGCTCGCGGCGCCGTACATCCTGCGGCGGCTCAAGACCGACAAACGCGTCATCGCCGACCTTCCCGACAAGACCGAGGTCAAGGCGTTTTGCGGCCTGGCGAAAGAACAGGCGGCGCTGTACGAGCAATCGGTGCGCGAGCTGAAAGACGTGATCGCCGCCGCCGAGGGAATCCAGCGCCACGGCATCGTGCTGGCGTACCTGATGCGCTTGAAGCAGATCTGCAACCATCCCTCGCAGTGGCGCGGCGACGGCGGCTACGACCCGGCGCACAGCGGAAAGTTCGGGCGCATCGCCGAACTCTGCCAGGAGTTGGCCGAGCGCCAGGAGAAGGTCCTGGTCTTCACACAGTTCCGCGAGATCACGCAACCGCTGGCGGATTATCTGCAAGGCATCTTCGCCCGGCCGGGGCTTGTGCTGCACGGCAGCACGCCGATTCCGCAGCGCCGCCAGATGGTCGAATCGTTCCAGCGCGACGACGGTCCGCCGTTCTTCGTGCTGTCGCTCAAGGCCGGCGGCACGGGTTTGAATCTCACCGCCGCGAGTCATGTCATTCACTTCGATCGCTGGTGGAACCCCGCGGTGGAGAACCAGGCGACCGACCGCGCCTTCCGCATCGGCCAGAAGCGCAACGTCATGGTCCACAAGTTCGTCTGCCGCGGCACGGTCGAGGAAAAAATCGATCAGTTGATCGGCGAAAAAATCGCGCTGTCACAAGCCCTGCTGGACGCCGGCGGCGCCGAAAAGCTGCTGACCGAGATGGACGACCGCGAGCTGATGCGGTTCGTGTCGCTGGACATCGAAAAAGCGACGGAGAGATGACCAGACGAATCCGCAGCCGGGCAGGGAATCATTCAGAGATTGAGAAGCGCCTGGAGCTTCACTCGCACATCGCTGAGAGCTGTCGGCGGCATCCTACCCAGGAATCGGGCCAGGCTGCGCGAGTGGATGGTCGCCAGCTTGTGAAGCCGGAGAACGGACGTGGTTTTCAACCGAGTCGGAGCAAAGGGCGCTTGAGCCGGATCGATAATCAAATCGGACGACAGCACCGTCGGTGGAAGCACGGACGAGATGTAAGCAACCAGCACCTCGGGCACCGGGCCGACCTGCCCGGTCAACAGCAACACCGGCCGGAGCTTCATGCCGGGGGCATCACCGAAGGGAAAGTTGGCAAGATAAATCTCACCGGGCGTCATCGGCCGGCTCTCCGTCGTCCATCGTGTAGATATCCTGCCGCGGATCTGCCAATTCGCTCGCCCACTCGCGCGCGATCGCTGCCGACCATGCGCCACCAGCCTCGTCTTCCACGTCATCCTCCGACAAAACCAGCGCCAGCCTGACAGGGCCCGGCGCAACCTCGTCTGGGACTCTGGCGGAGAGGCGGTGATTTTCGTCAACGTGTCCGATCACGTCGATGGTCTTCATCATCGCCGAGTATATTCATCAATCACAACGATTACCAATGCACGGCGGTTCGTATCGCTGGACATCGAAAAAGCGACGGAAGGACAGCAACGGTGGGTTCAACAGTGCGAGCAAGAAACGATGGCGTCCCTCGCGCGGCTGTTCGCCGACCCGCGCGGTCAGTTCACTGCGGTTGAAGAAGCCCCGGCGCGACGCGCCATTGGGCGCCCTCCGAGGTGACGACCGTCACGGACTTGCGATTGTGGCGGGAAATCACTCCGCGAACGACTTGTCCAGCGGAACTCGTGAACCGAACGGATTGACCGACGTGGAAGTTCACCATCTGGCCGTGCGCGCGGATCTGCTGCATGAGGCGCAGGCGCTGCACGATGATGTGGTTTAATTGCACAAGCTCCTCTTCCGTCAGCAGATCGAGCACCGACAGGATTCGGGGGAGGTTCTCGCGCAGGTCGGTTTGGGCAGCCCTATGGTCGTTCATCGCACTCATGACCCCATGATCCCCTGCGTCGCAACCGTTCACTTGCCTGCCCGTCGCCTGAATCCGACGGATCGCTTCAGCTCTTCCATCACTTCGTAAACGATCGGGCACGTGAAGGTGCGATCGATCATCGCGATGGTGCGAGACGCGAAATCAGGCTCATACAGATATGGATAGCCGCTGCAGTCCGCAGGGCGGTCTTCGCAAACGCTGCAACGGTTCTCTTTCAGGAACGGGCAGGGCGTCGTCCGCGTCTGCCAGGGGTTCTCGTCGCCGGCCTCACTTGGCTCCAGATACGTTTCGATAAACTGCTGGCGTGCGATTCCCAGTCGTCGCGCCAATCGCTCGATCTCCTCCTCGCTGAACGTCGGGCGAACGGTCTTGCAACAGTTGGCGCAGGTTGTGCAGTCGATGCCGGCCCATACGCGCTTGGTTAATTCAAATACCCGCTGGTCCAGTTCCTCAGGGTCCAACTCACAGCGCTGCTTCAGGAACTGGCGGAATGCCCAGTTCTCATCCGACTTCTGTTGCGCCAGCACCGGCAGCTTGATGGGTTC
>JBOHZJ010000081.1:0-10772 GCA_050738395.1 Steroidobacter sp. | reverse complement strand
GTGTTCCGCTGTCATGTTCTCCCCAAATCGGACGAGTCAGCTCAAGACGAGACCGATCCACCCTCGGACGGTCACGATGAAATCAGTCCCCGACGACCGTTCGCTGGCTGACCGAGCTATCCCTTGTTATGTAATCGAGCCGAATGCGTGGGGCATCCTACGCCAGCCAACGCGGCTCGAAAAACGCTCTGCGTCACGCTCTCACGCTGGATCACGCGACAAGGTGCGTCGCCGGAGGCGGGCAAAGCCCGATCTGCGCAAATTCACCCGGTCCTTCGCGCCCACACTTCGGCCCAGGCGTCCAGCCCCAGAAGGCGCCGACCCAGCTGGCGCCCGAGATCCGTCGTCTGATAGCCCTCCGCTGTCAGTTCGACAAGTTGCATCTCCCTGAGCTGCGCCAGGCGATTGTTGAGGACGCTCGGGGAAACCTGGTCGCAGCGTGTCTGCAGCGCACGGAAGTTTAGCGTCTGATCGCGCAACTCCCAGAGAATGCGCAACGTCCATCGCTGACCCAGAACATCCAGGAGCACCATGATCGGCCGTCCGGTGCGCGATCCGCGCACGCGCTTTCCGGGTTGTTTCAGTTTTTTCGGCATCGGGCTTGACGCTACGTTTTCGGTAGCAGTAGGGTGGTGCTACTAATTCAATAGCACAGGAGACGTCCATGTCAAACGTCCTCGCCCCAATCCCGGAGCCATTCTCTCCGGAGATAGCGGAAATTCTCGCCCAGTACCCGCAGCGCGACGGCTACATCCTCGCGCTGTTTCGGACGTTCGCGAACAGCGTGCGATTTCTGCGCAAGGGCGTGCCGAATCTCCTCGACAAACGCAGCCCGCTGTCCATTCGGCAGCGCGAGATCGTCATTCTGCGAGTGACAGCCCGGACCGATTGCGAATACGAATGGGGCGTACACGCCGCCGCCTTTGGCGAGCGCATCGGTCTGACACGGGAACAGATCGTTGCAACGCGCGCCGGTCGTCACGATTCGCCATGCTGGTCGACGGAGGACTCGTTGCTCATCCGGGCGGTCGACGACGTGTGCGATCACGCGATCGTCAGCGAAGCCATTTTGCAGGAGTTTCAGCGTGCATGGACCGTCGAGCAACAGCTCGAAATCCTCGCTCTGTGCGGCGCCTATCACACGGTCAGCTTCGTCGCGAACACCGCACGGCTCGCCCGTGAGCCATTTGCAGAGCGCTTCCCGAGCCAGGTCACGCCGCAAGCGCGATGACCTGAATCTCCACGCGATAAACAGGGTCCGCGAGCTTCGCCTCAACCGTCGCGCGCGCAGGTTTGGCGTCCGGAGCCACCCACGCATCCCACGCCGCATTCATCTCTGCGAACGTCGAAATGTTGCTGAGATAGACAGTCGCCGACACGATGCGGCTCTTGTCGCTGCCGACCGTCGCGAGCAGCCGATCGATGCTCGCCAGCACTTGCTGTGTCTGCCCATGAACGCCGACGGACGTGTCATTGGCGACTTGCCCGGCGAGGAAAGCGAAACCATTGGCGGTCACGACCTGCGACATGCGAGCGCCGGATTCGATGCGTCGGATCATTGTTCGACTCCTGAGTGGGGAGCGCGATTGTAGCGGCTGCGCAGCCGCGATCAGTCGCGTTTCCGGATGCACGACCGGGATAGTCGACGGGCCGCTGCGCGTCAGGGATCATCGGGTTCTCATGCGGCGAACCGCCCGCTTCGTCTGATCATTTTCGCCAGGTTCGGAGCTATCAACATGACGACCACAACCGACTTTCGCGACATGACTCGTGCGCTCTATCGAGTGGTGTCCGCGCCTCCCGGCCAACGTGACTGGAGCGCAGTGAGACATTACTACCATCCGGAAGCGCGGCTCGTTCGAACGGGGCTCAACCCGGATGGGTCCCCGTTCGCGCTCGTGATGACGCTCGACGCGTACATCGAGAATGTCGAAGCGCTATTGAAGGAAGTTCGCTTTTCGGAAGTGGAGCTGGTGCATGAGGCGATGGTGTTCGGGAATGTCGCTCGTCTCACCAGCGTGTACGCGTCCACGCGGCAATCATCGATCGAGACCAGACAGGGACGAGGCGTCAACTTCTTTACGCTCATCCATGAGGAAGGAAGCTGGCGCATCATGAGTATCGTCTGGGATAACGAACGTCCGGGTCTGTCGCTGCCGGAAACACTGCTGGCCCCCACTGCTTGAAGACTCACCTGACCCGCGCACCAGGGCGGGCGTGGCTGCGCCCGATGTGGCTGTGCAAATCGCGCATCTATGGGGCGGCGCCAACTTCGCAGCCGACGCGCTCACGGTATATGCCGAAGCGGTCGCAGCGCGTCGTCCTGCGACACGCCGCTTGTACTTCGATGTGGCCGACGCGGCGCTGGTTGCGAGCACACCGGAGCTGGCGCAGACCGTCGCCGATCGTCTCCGCCAGATCGGCCTGGATCGCGCTTTCTACGGCTCGGACGCCGCGTTCGGCAATCATCCCGATCCGCAGGGTTCATGGGCGGCTTTCCGGAAGGGCATCCCGTTGACCGCGGCCGAGTTCGAAAAGATCGCGAGCAACGTCGCGCCATATCTCACGAATAATACCGAGCGTTAGAGGCGCTACGTTCGTCGCAATTCCACTCTCAGCCGACGCTCACGCGCATGATGTTATGCGTGTCATTCAGCGCCGCGATGAGGGCTGACTTCGCGATGCGGGCGGCGCCCTTGCGATAAGGATTCTCTTCGAAGTCCAACGGCGGCCGCACGCCATTGACGTCGACACGTGAGACGCCGCAACCGTCGCCTTGCACGTCGTAGTGAATTTCGATGGGTCGGTTGTACACGGTCAGCGATGCGGTCAGGCTGCTCAGCGCCGCGGGCATTACAGGATCGATCACCAGCGCCTCGTGCTCCTGACTCACGCCGAGAAAGCGCCGCGCGATAAGGCTCATCGCGATGCCGGCGCCGCTCGAATACACGCGCCAGCCGCCGTCGAGCGCGATCTCGCCGCGCGCAACGCGTTCGTATCCAGCGCTCGCCTCGTACCGATCAGCGAACGCTGCATCGGAACTCGAGTAGTAGCAGTTCGCCTGTCGCAGACTCGCCTCGGGCACGAGGTTGCGCAGCCCGATCGGGTTCGCCTGACACAGCGCGCGAAAGAAGCCCCCGGCGTCGCCGACGTGCGCCAGCGCCTGCGCATAACGCAGATGCGCGTGCATATACATGAGGCCGATCTCGCGCCCGAAGAACGTTGCGCTTTCGGCGCGCTGAAACATGCGCTGCGGCCCGCCGCGATACGGCATTGGTCGATCGAAGAGACGCACGCCGTCGGGACCGCTCAGGCGCTCATCGATCAGGCGCAGATGCGTGCGCGCCTGCTCAGGCGTGAACATGTTTTCCAGAATCGCGTGAATCATCGCCAGCGAGCTGTAGCGAACGCCGCTCATCTCATCGCGCGGATGCAGCAGGTAGCGAGGTGCGCCTGCGTCGAACAACGCATAACCGGCAAGCACGCCGTCGATGACCAGCAAGCGCTGAAAATCAGATTCGACAGCGCCGGCCTGAGTTTCGAAACGCAGCGCCTCGCCATCCCGGCCAATGGCGCGCATCGCCCGAGCGAGCGTGACCAGCGTCTGTCTGTGCAGGGTCGCCGTCCACGCGCTGCACATGTGGTCGCGCATCGCAGGATCGGCGGGTTGTAGCGAATCGTTCCAGTCGCCATGGCCGTAGGCAGGAAGCGCGGCTCCCCCGATGACGCGGCCTTCGATCACATGCAGCGCGCGCTCGACGTGTCCCCACACCGTGTCGTGCTCCGCCAAGTCCTCGCCGCGCGCATCGAAAAAGGGCGTTCTTTCCTCCAGCAAGGTCGCATCGCCGGACGCAATCAGGTATTGCGCCAACGCCAGTATCGGCCAGAACACGACATCGCCGTGCGAGTCGCCGGCGCGAATGTCGCGGTCGCGTTCGAAGAACATGAACCACTGCGGCCAGTCGCCGTCCGGATTCTGCGCACTCATTACGCGCAGAAGCAGGTCGCGGACAGGCGCTGTGTCACCTGAGGAGAGCAACAGCTCGACGGGTCCCTGACATACGTCGCGCGTTCCCCAACCGCCGCCTGAGTACTGTTCGAGCCCACGCGGTGCGAGGTAGTGAATGAGTGCGTTGTGTGTGAACCAGGGCGCGATATCGACGAGTTGCCTGACGCTGTCGGCGTGTGGGCTGTCGGGAGGCGGCGTTATCTGGAGGTGGGACCGTGAAGAAGGACCCGTCGCTACTGAGACGGAGGGCAAGAGACGGCCCTGGATTCGCAACCCGGCTGCGCTCGTCGGGGCCGTGATCACACATATATATGACTGCTGACGGGAACAGCCGTCCAGGAACAGCAGTTCGTCGCCGCCTACACGTTCGAACAGCGTGTCTGAATCAGGCTCCAGGAGAAAGCTGCCTTGTGGGAACCGGCGGTACAGATCAGAGGATGGCGATGGTGATACCGAGACGTTGTCCCCCTCGCGCCGCCAGACGGCGGCGCCGTCGAGGCTGCCGTCGTCGCCATTGAGTGCGATGTGATGAGAAATCAGAAAGCGCATTCGCGGCCCGGACAGCACCTCGATCCTGAGCGAAAACTCATGCGGATCGGTGTGCGCTTCGCTGCGCACTTCGAGCGCGCCGGCCGCGTGCCGATAGATCCAGCGACACGCAGCGGGCGTCATCTCGAACGCGGACGGCGTATCGAACAAGCGCCATTCGCCATCGATTTCTGCGAACACGCGCTGTCCATGCGATCGAAACAGACCGAGATAGCTTCTGATCGTCGAGAGGAATCGATTGATGCTCACGTGTCCCTGCGTGAGCATCGAATGAAACACACCGCTCATCCAGGTTGTCGAGGTGAGCGCGGCTTCATCGGGGGTTGCACGCCGGCCGGTCCGCAGCAGATGACCATGCGGGCGCTGCACTCGCAGCTCCTTCGCTCGCAGAACCACGTGCCCATCCTCGCCGCAAAAGAACGACAGCAAACTGCCCTGCTCGTCCCGCTCCGCATGCCGATGCGCTGCGCCGAACTGCGTGATGATTTCCGTTTCGCTCAGATCGATCGCATTGAGCAAGGGCGCGTTACTGAAGAGCGTGGCTGCCGCCGATGACGCGGTGGGCGACCAGTCGACCGCAGGCGGCGTCGCTTCCGCCAGCGCAAGTGCATCATCGACCCTGGACAAATCTGCAACCGATGTAGCCGCCGGATGATTCGCGACCAGGTAGCCGAAGAAACCGAGAGCGATCCGTTCGCCACGCTCCAGCCGCACAGGCGCGTCCTGAATTGCGACCATGGAATGCTCGTGCTGCAAGCGACGAGCAGGCAGGCCATTGGCGATGCCAATCGGCGTCTCGCCCGCGCGAGTCGCGAGCCCATGTACCTGCATCGCGTCGGTCGCGAAGGATGCGGCGTTGCGCAACGAGCCCATCACACACCACGGATGACGCCCCTGCACCGCGAGGTTCTGGCGCGACGCAATCACGCCGCCGCGCGCCGCGTGCACCAACGGCGTGTGATCGATGTACTGGCTGACGTAGTACTCATTGAGGCGCACCACGCCATAAGGCGCCAGCGCAAGGTCCTGCGCGCTGATGACATCGATTTCACGCGAGTCGCCCGTGTTCTCGATGCTCACGTGCCAGAACCAGGCGGGGGCATGCGCCGACAGAGCGAACACGAGCGAGTATCGGAGTCCATCCATTTCGCCGGCGCCCGTGAGAGTCGCGTCCGAGTGCTGCTGAAACCGGGTTGGGCTGCGCGGCCCCAGCAGGGGAACGCAAAGGTGCGTCTGACCCGTTCGCAGGCGAAGCCAGAGATTCGCAGGCCCGCCTTCCAGTTCGTTGCCGACGAACAGATTGACAGCGATTTCGCCATGGTCCATGCGGCGAATCGAACCGTTCGCGTTGAACTCAGCTGTCAATCCAGATGCGGCGTCGAGACGCATGACACGCGTATCAGTCGGCGAGGTCATCCTGAAGGCTCCCTGCATTGATTTGCTTACCGCCATCCTGACCAACCTGAGCGGACTCTGCAAAGCCCTCGACCCCAGCGCACGGGATCGCCGCTCGTTCGGCGGTGAGCTGGGACGATTTCTTTGAGACGTTCGATGAGAACAATCTCGCGTTCCTGTGTCAGGAGGAAGCCGCGTCAGGCGGCAAGAGTCGGTTCAACAAGTTCGTCAGCAGGCATACAGTCGACTCGCAAAGGACGTAGGGACCGCGGAACGTAAGCTGTCTTCATCTTAAGATCCCTTCGACGAGCTCAGGCGAACGGAAATAGGAAGGAGACCACTCTGCCTCTCCTCCGTTTGCTTAGAGCCCGGTCGAAAGGGATCTTCAGTCTTGCACTCGTCCATGGATCTCAGGGTGAACGAAGAGAAGACAGGAACTCACTCTTCCGTTCGCCCTGAGCGTGTCGAAGGGTTCCGTTCGCCCTGAGCGCGTCGAGGGTTCGAGGTAGGAAGCCTCTCCTCAGGTTCTGTTCTCTCGCGTCCATATCGTCGCGTCCGACCGCGCGACTTCGCGCACTTGCCCGAGATCAGCATGCCCGGGATCCGCGTTCGGCGTGCACAAAAAGAACTCGTGCTCCGGATGCGCGATGATCTGGAAACCGGCCGACCGCAGCAACGCTTCAGCGCAAGCGCGATCCGGCGCCCACCAGTTGGTCGCGTCGCCCGCGATCCGATGCTCGATGAACGCCATTTTCGGCCAGGCCTCCTCGCATAATGCCTCGCGTCCATCCAGCGGCAGGTCGCGCGGCACGTTCAATTGCGCTTCAGAGCTGTCGGCGCCCGGCATGGTCATACATTGAAACATCATGAGCTTGTCGGTCGCGCGGCGCACCAGATCCAGCGCCAACGTCGGATAGCGCAGGTGATAGAACACACCGGTGAACCAGACGAGATCGAAGGTGCGATCACAATCGAGGAGTTGATAGACATTGCCTTCGACGAACTTCATTCGGTCCTCGAGTCCGAACTGCCGCGCCGCCCACTGCGCCTGCCGCAGGTACAACGGCTCGACATCGAGCCCCAGTACATGCGCTCCACGGCGTGCGAGCTCGATGCTGTAAAAGCCGGCATTGCAGCCTATGTCGAGCACTGACCAGCCTTCGAGATTCTCTGGGACGCTCGCTGCGACATGGCGCCACTTGAACAGCGGGAAGTCGCCGAAGCGATGGCCCGGCGCGGTCTGCTCCCCATCCGGCAAATGCAGATTGTGAAACCAGGGTCCAAGCGCCTCGATCTCGTGCTGCTTGTCGACCACGACTCTGGCGGCCGTGCGCCCCTGGTCACTGACTCTGCTCGCGCTGCGCTCGCTCATGTTCATCTCCTGCAGTGTCAGGTGAGCGCGTAGTGCGGCGTCTCATGCAATCGCAACGAGTTCACGCCGGTTCGCGACGATCCCGCACGCCGCGCTGCGTCGAGCAGGCGCTCGAGTTCCGCCGCACGTTGCGCGCCACTGTGTGCGGCGAGCACGCGCTCGCGGGCGGCGCGCGCCATGCGCAGGCGATCGCTCTCGCTCACCTCTTCGAGGATCCGGATAACGTCTCTTGTTCCCGCGGCGATCAGAATCTCTGCGTCGGGCGTGAGCACCTCCTCGATCCCGGGCCAGTCGTCCGAGATGATCGGCGTTCCGCAGGCAGCCGCTTCGAACAGCCGCACGCTCGGGGAATACCCGGCGCGACGCATGTCGCTGCGAGTCACATTCAGGGTGTAACGCTGCTGACTGTAGAACCGTGCATGTCCGGAGGGAGCGAGATGCTCGATGCGCCGAACGTTGCGCGGCCATTGCAACGATCTCGGGAACTGCGCCCCCACCACCAGGAATCTGCGGAACGGAAGTTTCCGCGCGGGCGCGTTGAGCAACGTATCAAGTCCTGGCTGCCGGTCTGGACTGTACGTGCCCATGTAACCCAGGTCGATCGAGTGTTGCACGACTTGCGGCCGATAGGCGTCCACATCGACGCTGCAGTAAAGGGCCGCGGCTCGCTTGGCGCCGAAACGGGTCTCGAGCTGCTCCAGGATCGGGCCGCCCGTGAAGCTCAGCATCACGTCGAAGGCCGGGATCTGATCGGCGCGCAGATAGTCGCATTCGTCGGTGCGCAGGCGTGCGAGCGTCACCGGCGTGTCGATGTCATAGAACGCGCGCACGCCGCACGCGTGCTCGAGCACCCAATCGCACACGGCGCGGCCGTCCTGCACGTACGAGCCGACGATGACGGCGTCCGCGGATTGAACGCGAGCCGCAAAGCGCCTGCGCAGGTCATCGAGATCCGAATACAACTGAGTTTCGCAATACGGCGAGCGCGGCGCGTCGCGATTGTCCGCGTACCACGGCTGGTCGCGTTCCAGAAACAGAACGCGTGCCCCGAGCTGGTGCAGGCCCTTGATGAGCGAGCGGTAGGTCGTCGCGTGTCCGTTGCCCCACGACGAGGTGATTGCAAGTCCAACAATGACGACATCAATGGATTGCGACACGGGTTAACGCCTCCGCGCGCTGAATCGGTCGCAGCGATGGAACATCCAGCAGCGCACGCAATTCCTGCGCACGATGCTCATAGGTGTGCTGCGCAAGCACACGCCGGCGTCCCGCTCTGCCAATGCGACGCGCCGCCTGATTCGACAGTTCCGGCAGCAACTCGACCAGCTCCTCGCCTGAAGCGACGCACAGCACTTCGCTGCCGGGTTCGAGGAACTCTTCGAGACCGGTCCACGCATCGCAGATCAGACAGGCCGCTGCGCCGGCGGCCTCGAAGACCCGGGTCGGCGGCGAATAGCCGACGTCCGCCATACTGTCGCGGTTGATATTGATGACTGCGCGCGGCGAGCAGTTGAACGCATTGTGATCGCGCGTATACACATGACCCACCGGCTTTACATTCGGCGACAAGGCGACGTTCTCATGCCAGCCGCTGCCGCCGAGCACGAACGTGCACTGCGATAGTTGCTGCGCCGGATCGAGGAAGAACTTCCGCACGCGCGCTTCGCGATCGGGCAGACGGTTGCCCAGGAAGCCGAGATCGCCGGCGAAGCGGGGGTCGGGCGTCACGGGGAAATGCGTCGAAGGATCGAGTGCATTGTAGATCGGAACACAGCGACGCGCGCCGAACCTTTCATATTCACGCATAACGGGAGCGCCGCCGCCATAGGTGAGCACGAGATCGTAGCGCGGCGCCTGCGCGATGAACGGGTCGCGTGGATCATCCCGCATACGCGCAAGCGTCGCGGGCGCATCGACATCCCAGAAGACAGTCATGCGTCCGGGACCGCCGAGTCGCGCAATCTCCGCCTCCAGCAACTCATCGAACGCGCCGACGCCGCTCGCCTTGATGAGAATGTCGGCGTCCTGCGCCTCTTCGAGCGCCGCTTGCACCCCATCGCTCGTCGCCTTGTAGACGACGACGCGCGCCCAATCGGGATCGGGTATGTCGCGATGCGCCTGACGGTCGTACGCGTCCGGCTCATAGAACACGACCCTGAAGCCGCAGTCGTGCAGCGCACGGATGATGCCGCGATAGTAGGTCGCCGCGCCGTTCCAGTACGCCGATACAAGGCTCGATCCGAACATTGCGATGGTGGGTAAGTTCTTAATTTTCATGTTGACGGCCTTGCGGTGTAGCTATCAGTGGTCGAGGTCGGGATTCGCCGCGCCGCTTCATCCAGGCCCGAAATGATCTGCAGCAACTCATCGACCCGGTGGCCGCAGGTATGCCGGTTACGGATTGTTTCGAGTCCGTGCGTACGCAGACTGGACGCCAACTCCTGATCGGACAACACCGCCCGCAATCGCTCCTGCATCTGCGCACCATTCGCTGCGACCAGATAGTCGACGCCCGCGCGAAATAGCTTCTCCGAATCGTCCCAGGGCGCGGACACCAGCGGTATGCCGCACGCGAGCGCTTCGAACATACGAATGGTGGGCACGCCGCGCAGCGTCTGCGCATAGGCGCGACGCGGCACATGCACGGTGCAGCGATAGCGCGCGAAGATTTCCGGAACCTGGTGGTTGGGAATCCAGCCGCCGTAGTCGATGTTCGCCGCGCGCAGCGCTGCAAGCGCCGAGTCGGGATAGCGCACCCCATGGATGCGCGCGCGCAAGCCCATCTGCGCAACAGGGTCGAGCAGAAATTCCTGCAGTTCGGCGCCGCGCTCGTCATCGCCCCAGTTGCCGATCCAGACCAGATCGCCCTCGCAGGCGCGCCCCGCCAACGGCTGGAATCGCCGCACATCCGCCGCCTCATGCCAGATCCAGGCGAGCCGCGACCAGCCGTTGTGGAGATAACGATCTGCAATCTCACGCCCGAATGCGAGTACGCCGTCGTAGTGACGCAGATCCAGCGCGGCGATCGCGTCGGGATCGGTGACGCTGCGGTGGTGAGTGTCATGAAAGAAGAGATGGATGGGCTTGCGCGCCGCGCAGGCGCCGATGCGGCTCAGCAGCGCGGGATCGTTCCACTCGTGAACGATCACGATATCGGCATCAGCGAGCGCCGCCTCGAGATCGATGCGAGCGGGATCGTACGAGCGGCTCGACAGCTCGGGGAAAGCGCGCTTGAATTCCTCGAGCGCGCCGCGCCCGTATTGTTCGATCAGATTGTCGCGACTCCAGCCGTTCTCGGGCTCGTACACGTCGACTGCGTGACCCCGTGCAAGCAACTCGCTCACGACGCCGCGCAGGAAATGCGCATTGCCGTGGTTCCAGTCCGAAACGAGCGAGTGATAGAAGAGGACGAATTTCACGCCTGGTGATGCTCCGGTATTCCGACTA
>JBOHZJ010000080.1:0-17172 GCA_050738395.1 Steroidobacter sp. | reverse complement strand
CTGCACGATGTAGTCGCCGGCACGGTCGGCGACAAAGCCCGGCGTGCGAGTCAGCGCACCAGTCAACGCCGACGTACTGCCCGCGGGACGCGATGCGAAGGACCAGCGGAAACTGAGCGCGTTGGCGTCAGGGTCGCTCGAACCAATGCCGTCGAGCAGCACCGTCTGCCCGACGATGGCGACCTGGTCCGCTCCGGCATCGGCGAGCGGTGCGCGATTCCCTTGCTGCGTCGTGACATCGACGCTGTCGCTGACGATGCCGCCACGGCCATCGTTCACGGTCAAGGCGATACGGTACAGACCGGGCGCATCGGGAACGAAGGTTGGTTGCACATCATGCACATCGCTCAGGCTCGCGGTGCTGCCGGAGGGTGCGGTGGTTAACGCCCAGGTGAATTGCAACGCATCGCCGTCGACATCGGATGAGGCGCTGCCGTCGAGCTGCACGAGTTGTCCGGTGAATACCATCTGATCCGCGCCGGCGTTGGCGACCGGGTTGGTGTTGCGAGGAATGGTATTGATGAGGACTTCGTCGGGCGCGCTGTCGACACGACTGTCGTTGACGATCAGTTCCACCCGATACTGGCCCTCGAGGTCTGCGGTAAACGTGGGCGAGACGAGCGTTGGGTCGCTCAGAACCGCGGTGCTTCCGGATGGAATAGAAACAAGCCGCCAGCGATAGCTCAGCGAATTCCCGTCCGGGTCCGAGGAGGCCGCACCGCTCAACGTAACCACCGCTCCCGCGAACACGGTCTGATCAGCGCCCGCATCGGCGCCCGGAGTCCGGTTCGTCGCAGGAACAGCACATTGCGAAAGTGTGCAACGTTGAGTGCAGATTCTTGCATCGTTGACCGTGATCACGCCATTGCGATCCGGATCGCGCGGATCGGCCGGGCCGCTCGCCGGCTGATTGCGGGCTGCATTGATGAGTGCGATGTCGTTGCGATCGATATCGCGATCGCTGTCAGCGTCGCAGACCAGCGGCGCCTGTTGCGCAAAGACGGGTGCACAGGCAATCAGCAACAGACTCAGAGCGAAGTTGACGACGCGATGCATGACGCACTCCGGAGAAGTGGAGGAGGTGCTGGGGCGGATCAACGAGCGGACGGCGCGCGACGCAGGGAAGGTGAGCGCCGCGCCAGGAGACCGAGTAGGCCGAGCGCAAGGAGCCCGAGCGAGCCGGGCTCCGGCACGGATGTCGGCGCAGTCACCGTCACGACTGCAGCGCCGATGTGGTCGAGCGGCAGATTCGCGAATGGATCGAGTCCGACCAGAGCGAGGCCCGGCGGCGCAAGCGCATCGAACAGGAGCGACGCAACGCCCGCGCCGAGCGCGTTGAACGAGAGGCTGGCAAGCACGAAACTGTCGCTCTGCAACGCCAGGAGCTCAGCATTGGTCAGAAGCGAGACGTTCGCGAAGTCGATCCGACCGGGAGTGAAGACGCCGCCGCCAAACGCATCCACATCCGGCGCCCCCAGCAGCGCACTGAAGCTGACGCCGGTGGCGCTGAGCAGGTTCGCGTCATAGAGCAGATCGAGATCGAACGCCGATACGATCTCGCCTGCGTCATGGAGGTCCGAGACGATCACGTCGATGCTGAACGCATCGCCGATCGCGACATTTGTTGCGGCAGGCATGAGCTGAATCGCGATCGCTTCGGCGCGTCCGCTCAGCAGCGCGGCGCAGAGCAGAATCGTCGAAAGCATCGGAACGGCGCGTGTCCGCACGCCACGGTGCATTGGTCGGTGCATGTGTCGATCTCCCCATACGCACAGCGGATGAGCTGTGCGGCATTGACATAGCAAGCGCCATGCCAGCAGTGCGCTTCGGTACAACATCAACGAGTTAGGATGAGCGAGCCGGAGTGACGCGTACGGCAGTGTCGGCGACGGCGACTCACCGGTTCAGGTGAGGACGCCGTGAGGCCCAAGCGCAATCAACTGCATCAACTGCGCCTGAGATTTCACATTGCACTTGGCGAACACCGCTTTGAGATGCGTGCGAACGGTGTTCTCGCTGACCTGCAGTGCGTGCGTGATGCGTTCGACGGTGAGCCCCGCGAACAGTGATGCCGTGACCTGCGCCTCGGCGGAGGTCAATTGGTAGAGTTGTTGCAGCAGCGTCGCATCGATGTGCTGAGCGGCCGGCGGATCGTGCAGGCGAATGCAGAGATACGGCGCCCGTGCGCCGTGGATGTGAAAGGCGTGCATGAGCACGCGGTATTCTGGCTGCCCCGTGGAACGTAGCGCGGCGAATCCGCGGCGCGGCAGTCCATCGGCGGCGATATGAGACCGCACATCATTCCGGAATGCTACGAAGTCGCGATGGACGCTGATCGCCAGAAAGCGCAGCTCGCCGCTGTCGATCGTGACGGCGTCGCAGCGTGCAATGATGATCCTGGCGACCTCGTTGGTCAGCCAGACGCGGGCGCTCAGATCGGCAACGATCACGCCGTGATCGACATGATTCAATGCCGCGAGCGCGAGCTGCGGATCCAAGTGCACTGGAGCTCCCCATTTCGCACGAGCAGGCGGCACGCAGCCGTCATTGGCTGTCGTACTGTTGAACGAATGGAGCGGCGCTGCTGGCTTAGCAGAATCTGAGCCGGGCGCGATGCGGGCGGCGAGCCCTATATCGAATTAGATCACGGGTCGGGAATGACGGCGGTCGCCTCGATCTCGACTTTTGCCTGCGCCTCCATCAGTGCAACGACCTGCACGACCGACATCGGAGGGAAATGCCGACCGATCACTTCGCGATAGGCGGCGCCGATCTCATCGAGCTCCGCCAGGTACTCGGCGCGATCGGTGACGAACCAGGTGAGTCGGACGATATGCTCAGGCGCTGCGTCAGCCGTCGCGAGCACGGCAACGATGTTTGCGAGCGCCTGCCTGACCTGATCGCAGAGCCGGACGCTTTCAAATTGCTGCACGGCATTCCATCCGACCTGACCGGCCAGGAATATCTGGCGGCCACGCGTAACGACGCCGTTGGCGTACCCCTTCGGTCTGGCCCAGCCGACAGGCTGCAGCACTTCAATGGTCATGGAGCGTCCCGTCCAACGAACGTCGTGAGTTGATTCATCAGTCGCCCTCGAAGACGGGCTTCTGCTTTGCGGCGAACGCGCGATAGGCGCGACGAAAATCTTCCGTCTGCATACAGATCGCCTGCGCCTGAGCCTCGGCCTCGATCGCCTGATCGAGCCCCATGCTCCACTCCTGCTGCAGCATCGTCTTGGTCATGCCGTTTGCAAACGCGGGACCGGCCGCGATATCGCGAGCGAGTTGCAAGGCATCGGCGAGCAGGTCATCCGGAGCAGCAAGGCGATTGAAAAAGCCCCAATGCAATCCTTCAGCGCCTGTCATGGCGCGACCGAGAAACAGTAATTCGGACGCGCGCCCCTGACCGACGATCCGCGGCAATATCGCGCACGCTCCCATGTCGCACCCGGCCAGTCCGACGCGGTTGAACAGAAATGCGGTGCTCGAGCGCGCGGTTCCGATGCGCAGATCGGAAGCCATCGCGATGATCGCGCCCGCGCCCGCGCACACACCATCGACGGCGGCGACGATCGGCTGCGGACAGCCTCGCATCGCTTTGACGAGGTCGCCGGTCATGCGTGTAAAGGCGAGCAGGCCCGTCATGTTCATCCGGGTGAGCGGAGCGATGATCTCGTGCACGTCGCCGCCGGAACAGAAATTCTCGCCCGCGCCGCTGACCACGATCGCTCGCACGCCTGGCTCTGTCGCGAGACGCCGGAACAAATCGCGCAATTCGGCATAGGCGTCGAACGTCAGGGGATTCTTGCGCTCGGGTCGATTCAGGACGATGCGTCCGACACCGACGTCGAGCGACCAGAGGAAGTGCTGCGCCTGATAGTCGCGCAACGATTCAGCGGGTGCGTTCATGGGCCTGCTTCCGCGTGAGCATTTTTGAGAATGTGTTCTTTCAGGGTATTGAGCTGTTCGCCCAGAGCGCGGGACTCGCGCGCGGACAATCCGGAGAACATCTCCACGATCCAGCGTTCGTGCTCCGCAGCCATCGTGCGAAAGGCGCGACGCCCCTCGCGCGTGAGTTTGACTCGCAGCGCGCGTCGGTCCGCGCCGTCCGACTCACGCACCACGAGTCCCTCTTTTTCCAACGAGTCCGTGAGCCCCGTGACATTACCGCCCGTCACCATCAGACGTTCCGACAGTTCGCTCATGCGCAGTCCCCGAGGTGCGCGTTCGAGTTGGGCCATCAGATCGAAGCGGGGCAACGTGGTGGAGAAGCGCGTCTGCAGCCGCCGGCGCACGCGAGTTTCGATCAGACTCGTGCATGCATACAGACGCAACCACAGTCGCAGCGCCTGGTGATGATCGCTGGTTGCACGTGTCTCGGCGTCGATCGCCTCTTTGGCTGCACTCACGGGAGTTCTCCCGCGCCGCTCACAACCCCGCGCCTGGCGTTGGGCGGCGTCATACCGCGTCCGCAAGCAATGCGGCTCTCTGCAGGTTGCGCTCGAGCTGACTCTTGCCCGACAGATACTGCTGCGGCCACCACTGCGCTTCATACTGCTGTTCCGCCGCAGCTTCGAGCGTCCATGACGGATTCGCCAGATGCGGCCGCGCTATTGCGCAAAGATCTGCCCGGCCGGCGGCGATGATCGAGTTCACGTGATCCGCTTCGTAGATGTTGCCGACCGCAATGGTCGGTACACCGATGGTGTTGCGGATCAGATCCGAGAGCGGCGTCTGATACATGCGCCCGTACACCGGCTTCTGCCACGGGACTGTCTGGCCGCTCGATACATCGATGATGTCTGCGCCCGCGCCATGCAATGCGCGGGCGATGACGATCAGCTCGTTTTCCGACAATCCGTCGCGCGCCCAATCGCTCGCAGAGATGCGCACGGACAGCGGCATGGTCCCAGGCATGATCGTGCGCACTGCGCGCACGACTTGCAGCGGGAAGCGCAGACGGTTCTCGAGCGATCCGCCATACGCATCCGTGCGCTGGTTGGTCAGCGGCGAGAGAAAGCTCGCGAGCAGGTAACCGTGCGCCATGTGCAACTCGAGCATGTCGAACCCGGCGTCGATTCCCAGGCGCGCGGACTCTACAAACTGCGCCGTGATCTCCTGGATGTCGCGCTCAGCGGCCTCTATCGGAATCTGACTCACACCTTCGAGGTACGGCAGTGCTGAAGCGGAGATCACAGGCCAGTTGCCTGAGGGTAGCGGATGATCCGCTTGTTCCCAGCCGAGCTGCGTCGAACCTTTGCGTCCCGAATGCCCGAGCTGCAGGCAGATCTTCGCTTGTGAGTGCGTGTGCACGAAAGTGGTGATGCGTCGCCATGCATCGCACTGTGTTTCGTTCCAGAGCCCGGTGCATCCGGGAGTGATGCGTCCGTAGGGCGATACGCAGGTCATCTCTGTGAAGACCAGTCCGGCCCCGCCGGTCGCGCGCGCGCCAAGGTGCACTAAATGCCAGTCATCCGGAACGCCGTCGCGCGCGCAGTACTGCGCCATCGGCGACACCACGATGCGATTGCTCAACTGCAGATCGCGCAATCGAAACGGCAGGAACATCGGCGGTCGCGGGGCAGTTGGCGCTCCCGCGTGTTCGGCCAGCCGATGCTCGACCTTGTGCACGAACTGCGCGTCGCGCAGCTTGAGATTCTCATGTCCGATGCGCTGACTGCCGGTCAACAGACTGTAGGCGAACTGCAGCGGTTCCAGATGCGTGTAGCGGGCGACGTTCTCGAACCACTCCATGCGGTTGCGCGCCGCGCTCTGCAGCTTGAGCGCTTCGAGCTCCCGCTCTTGCTGGTAGCGTTCGAGCGATGCGTGCACGTCGCCGCCGCGGACCACTTCGCGACTGAGCGCTATCGCATCCTCCATCGCCAGCTTCGTCCCAGACCCGATGGAAAAGTGCGCCGTGTGCGCGGCATCGCCGATCAGGACAATATCCTCCGTATACCAGCGACGGCACAGCACGCGTTTGAAGTTGAGCCAGGTCGAGCCGCGCAAATGGCGTGCGTTGCTCATGAGCCGCGCGCCGCCCAGATACTTCCCGAAGAGCCGCTCACCGAATTCGACGGACTGATCCGTGCTGGCTTCGTCCAGGCCGTGAGCCAGCCAGGTTTCCTCACGGGTCTCGATGATGACGGTCGAGAGATCCTCGCTGAACTGATAGGCGTGGATCTGGAACCAGCCATGCTCCGTTCGTTCGAAGGCGAACGTGAACGCCGGGAAGCGCTGCGTCGTACCGAGCCAGATGAAGCGACACTTGCGAACGTCGATGTTCGGCTCGAACGCTGCCGCGTGCCGCGAGCGCGTGCGGCTGTTCACGCCATCCGCGGCAATCAGCAGGTCGGCGCCAGCGAATTCTGATTCCTCGGCAATCTCGTGCTGAAAGTGTTGCCTGACGCCCAGCGCCGCCGCCCTTTCCTGCAGGATGTTGAGCAGCCGCTTGCGTTCAATGCCGCAGAAGCCGTGACCGCCGCTGCGGACCCTTTGGCCGCCGATGTGAACGTCGATGTCATCCCAGTGGTGGAAATTACCGAGGATCGCGGCGTGCGACTCGGGATCGGCCGCGGCGAACCCCGACATCGTCTTGTCGGAAAAGACCACGCCCCAGCCGAACGTGTCATCGGGACTGTTGCGTTCGTAGACCTCGACGCTCGCGCGCGGCAGCGCCTTCCTGAGAAGGATGGCTGAATACAGTCCCGCCGGGCCGCCGCCCATGCAGACGATACGTCTCACTTGCTCTCCCAGCGTCCGCTGCGGCTTTTCCGTGAATGGCAGCCAAAACTTTAGGTTCGGATATTTTAGATGTCAACCTTTATAGAGCGGCCGCGAAGCACTCGCTACTGACTGCGCCTGAGCAGGGCGGCGCCCGAAGAGTAGCCGCCGCCGAAGGTCACCAGTACGATGTGCTCGCCGGCTGCGACAGTGCTTCCAAATCTGTGGAGCGTGATGGCGACGCCGGCGCAACCCGTGTTGCCCAGCTCCGAGATCGTGATCGCAGCTCGCTCCGGCGGTATCTCGAGGTCTTTCGCGACGTGATCGATGATGCGTTTGTTTGCCTGGTGCGGCACGAGCAGCCGGACGTGCTCGATATCGAGCCCGTTTCTGAGCAGAATTTCACGCGTCGCGGCGGCCATCTCGTGGCAGGCGTGGGCGAACACCTGCTTGCCATGGCGCATCACCAGTCCATCGCCCGCCGGATTGAGTGAGATCGATTCAGGTCCTTCGCCGAGATCCGCAAGACCGCGCGTCTGTACGTCCAGAACCTCGAACTCGGAAGTTTCCGCCTCGGCGCTCAACAGTATCGCCGCCGCACCATCTCCCCAGAGATGGCCGGATCGCTCATCCTCGTCGCGGGAGAACGCGCTGTTCTGTTCAGACGCGACGATCAACGCCCTCTTTGAGCGGCCCGCCACAATGTACGACTCGGCGACGTCGAGCGCGTCCATGAAAGAGGAACAGGCTGTCGACAGATAAAGAGCGCGCGCGCCGCGAATGGAGAAATGGCGTTGAACGATGTGCGCGATGGTGGCGATGGTGTCGAAGGGTGTATACGACACGCCTATGATCAGATCGACGCCGTCGAGAGACAGCCCGTTGGAGTCGATAAGAGACTGGACTGCCGCAACCGCCATCGAGTTGACGTTCTCGTCGCTGCCGGCCCGCCGGCGCTCGAGAATGCCGGTGCGCTGCGTAAACCAGTCGACGGGCCGACCGGTCAGTCGAGCGAAGTGCAGATTGTCTACGACCCGCTCAGGGACGTATTCGCCGGAGCCAAGAATGAACATGTAAGGGAATGCCTGCGACCGTTCCGTGGCGTGGTGAATATGACTGGAATTTGCGACGGGTCCGCGTGCTCACGATCTGCGGCGAGGTCCGACGCAGTTGTATCAAGAGCCTGTGACGCGGCGCTAGCGGCGGATTATGACGTGCGCAGCATGATAGATCACGCGGCCGATGGCGCTTGCATTGCGATAGACGCGTTGCGGCGGGTGCGCGGTTCTTACAAATCCCTGCGCGTGGCGGTCCCGTCCGCTTCCGGACGCCCCACCTTCAATCCGATGGCGCGCATGAGTTCTATGCCGTTGCTCTTCGTGACGATTCCCTCGCGCAGTTTGAAGTCGAATGTCATGCGGCCATCCAGCAGTTCATCCTGAAAATGCATGTTGCGCAGTCGGTCGCCGGCGGCTGAATCGATGTCGGAGAGCGCGAGATCATGTGTGCTGATCAATCCGACGCCGCCTTGTTCGAGATAAGCCTGAACGACGCCTTCGGCTCCGACGCGGCGATCTCTGGAGTTCGTTCCCTGCAGCATTTCATCCAGCAGGAACAACAGCGGCGCCGATCCTGCGCCGAGGGTGAGTAGCTGACGCAAGCGCGTGATCTCCGCGTAGAACCGGGAGCTGCCCTCGTGCAGAGAATCGTTGATGCGGATGCTCGCGCCAACCTGCAAAGGCGTAAGCCGCAGGTACTGTGCTCTCACGGGCGCTCCCGCCATCGCGAGCACGGTGTTGACGCCGATAGTACGCAGCAGGGTGCTCTTGCCCGACATGTTCGAACCGCTGATCAACAGGACTCGGGTCGCTCCAGCGATGCTCACATCGTTGCGAACACACGTCGCATTCGGGATCAGCGGGTGACCGAGCGCAATGCCGTCGAACGTCGCGGGTCCGTCGATGAACTCCGGCAGCGGATCGTCGGGATGTTCATAGCTGTAGGAGGCGAGGGAGATGAGCGCTTCGATCTCGCCGAGGGCTTCGAGCCAGGCGCGCACGGCGCAGCCATGTCTGTTTCTCCACCGCTCGGCGGCGAGCGCGAGCTGCACCGAGTACATCAGCGGAAGATCCAGCACTGCGAGAATGGGATTGCGACGCGATTCGATCAACTGAACGATCGTGCTGAGTTGGTCGATCGTTCGCGACGCCGGCAGATCGTGGGAAGACAGCCGGTGAATGAGCGCCTGCAGCGCCTTCGTGCGGAATGGCTCGCATTCCACACGCGCCAGCAGCGCAGCGAGCAACTTGAGATCGTCGAACGCATTCTCGGCGCCGGACAGAACCTCCCGCAGTCGCCCGCCAAGTGCACGCGTGACGCCCACTTCGACCAGGAGTATCAGCACGAACGGCGAGGCGAGACCCCAGATGTCCCAGACGACTGCTGCGCAGATGAGGAGAACAGGAAGGAGCGCTGCGACAGGCAGAAGCCAGGCTTGACTCAGCTGGTTCGACGCCTCGGCCCATTTGAGTAGCGGCTCCGGATGCACGCCGACCTCCGCATCCTCGCCGAGGAGCGCCAGATCCTCACGAAAATCGAGAAGCTCGCGAAGCTCAGAAATACCGATCTGCCGTTCTCGGATCTCAGTCAAGGAGGCTGGAGCCAGCAGCCAGCGCGCCAGCGCGTTCTCGCCCATGCGCGTACGTGCGGTAGAAAGCAATTCAAAGACACTGCCCGTGCCGAACAGATCCAGATCGGCTGAATAGACGTGATGAGGATCATGGAAGCGGTCGCCGGATTGTCCCTGGCCGATCCAGCGGTCCTCGATGCGGGCCAGTCCGCGCTTGTAGAAGGCGCCCGCGCGCTCAGCACGCAATCGCGAGCGACGAACACGGCCGTGATGGATAGCGATGGCGACAAATACCGCGAACGGGGCGAGCAGCCAGCGTGCGGAGAAGGCGTCCAGATACAGCGACGACCAGGCGATAACGACCCCGACGACGAACACGCCGAGGCGAAGATTGCTCAAGCGAACATGCAATCGCTCGTGCTGATCGACTTGAGCTTCGCGAGCGCGAAGGCGGTGTGCATACTCCTCGCCAGGATTCACGATAGTGGCGCGCCCGCCGGCTTCTATTTGCAGAGCGACAGAAGGAAAGCGCTGCAATCGATCCTGCGACGAAGCGTCGTGCACATTGGTCCTGTCTCCACTCGTTTGTTCCCCGGCCATGATAGCGGCAGGGCGAATGTCACATATATATGTACGTCGGGTCAGACAACAGCAGCTTCTTAAAGAAGTGTAGTGATCATTACACTCAACCGTAACCGCTGCTACACTTCCGCCGTTCAATTTTTTCTGGCTGCTCCCCGCTCCGGGCGAGACGGCCCACCAGCGACCGGCCCATGCATCACGATATTTTCACCTGCTCTCGCCTGTTCAGGGCTTCCCTGCTGTGCTCCACCCTCGCATTCGCCGGCTGCGGCGACAGCCCGCAGGGGCAGGAGAATGGCGACAAGGCTGTCGCGGTCACTACGCAGCGCGTTGAATCGCGGCCGCTGCCGTTGATGATCGAAACGGTCGGCCGCACGGAAGGTTCGAGAGAAATCGAACTGCGGGCCCGCGTCAGCGGCATTCTGGAGAAGCAGGTGTACAGCGAAGGCTCGAAGGTGAAATCGGGCGACACGTTGTTCCGCATCGATCCCGTACCGTATGAGATCGCGCTCGCACATGCTCGCGCCGCGCTGGCGCAGCAGCGTGCAGTTCAGCAGCAGGCGCAGCGCACGGCGGATCGCCTGATGTCGCTGGCGAAGCAGAATGCGGTCAGTCAGCGCCAGGCCGATGATGCACTCAGCGCGGTCGAAGCTGCGGACGCCGCCATCCTCGCTGCGCAAGCCACGGTGCGCGAAGCCGAAATCAATCTTTCCTACACACGCGTGATCGCGCCGATCGGCGGCATCGCCGGCCGCGCCGAACAGTCGGAGGGCAGTCTGGTCACTGCCGGAGCTGAATCCAGCCTGCTCACGACCGTCGCGCAGACGGATCCGATCTGGGTGCGATTCGCATTGTCAGTGCAGGAGTACGACGCGTTGCGAGCAGCGGGCGCAAGCAATGCGTCGGCGCTATCGGTCGAATTGCTGGCGGCGGATGGCAAGCCTCACCCGCTCAAAGGCGGCATCAACTTCGCTGGATCCACCGTCGATCCCACCCTGGGGACCGTGCAGTTGCGGGCCGAGTTCGAGAATCCACGATTGGTCGTTCTGCCCGGTGAGTACCTGCGCGTGCGCCTGACCGGCGGCGAAACGCCGGGCGTCGCTGTGCCGCAGACGGCCGTGCTTCAGGGCGCGAAGGGTCCATTCGTGTGGATCGTCGATGCAGAGGGCAAGGCGAAGCAGCGCGAAGTGCAGACAGGCGCCTGGATCGGGAATGACTGGCGCATTCGCGCGGGCCTGACCGAGGGCGATACGCTGATTCTCGACAATCTGCTGAAGCTCAAGCCGGGACAGGCCGTCACGGCTCGTCTGCCGCAGTCGAGTGAATCGCAACAGGCGCGTGAGAAGGAGCAGACGCTGCGATCGACGGCGTCGACCCGAACCGGCCGCAACGGCGGCTGAGGCTGCAATGATTTCCAGATTTTTTCTCGACCGTCCGGTGTTCGCCGCCGTGTGCGCGATCATCATCGTGCTCGCGGGCGTCGCTTCGTTCGCAATGCTCCCCATCGCGCAGTATCCGGAAATCGCACCGCCGACGGTGGTCGTCGCCGCGAACTATCCGGGCGCGAGCGCCGAAACGATTGCGCGCACGGTCGCTGCGCCGATCGAAGAACAACTTTCCGGCGTCGAGGGCTTGCTGTACTTCAATTCCACTTCGTCGGCTGACGGCAATCTCAATATCACCGCCACCTTCGATGTCGGTACGCAGATCGACACGGCGGTATTCAATGTCAATAACCGCGTGCAGCTCGCCGAGCCGCGTCTGCCGGAGGAAGTGCGGCGCAATGGCGTCACCGTACAGAAGCGCAGCAGCGACCTGTTGCTGTTCATGGCGTTGATCTCGCCGGACAACTCGTTGACGACGCTCGATCTGTCGAACTACGCGACGATCAACATCGTCGATGAGTTGAAGCGCGTGCCGGGCGTGGCGGATCTCCGGGTGTTCGGCGAGCGCAACTACTCGATGCGCGTCTGGCTGAACACCGATCGCATGTCGCAGCTCGGCGTGACGACGAGCGACGTCGCCGCGGCGCTGCGCGGACAGAACGCTCAGTACGCAGCCGGTCGCATCGGCGGCGAGCCGGCGCTGCCGGGTCAGAATCTCGCGCTCACCGTGACGGCCACGGGCCGATTGATCGACCCCGAACAGTTCGGCGAGATCATCGTACGCGCCGGTGGACCCGCGGGCGTGCTGCGCGTCAAGGACATCGCTCGCGTCGAGCTCGGCGCGCAGAACTATGAATCGGCGTCGTTCATGAACGGCAGTCCGATGGTGGGCCTGGGTCTGTTTCTGCAAACCGGAGCGAATGCGCTGGATGTCGGCGATGCAGTCAAGGTGCGGATGGAGGAGCTGAAAGAAAACTTTCCCGCCGGCATGGACTACGTGATCCCGGTGGATTCGACCGAGTTCGTCGACGCATCGATCAATGAAGTCACCAAGACCATCTTCGAAGCGGCGTTGCTGGTGCTTGCGGTCGTGTTCCTGTTCCTGCAGTCGTGGCGCGCGGCGCTGATTCCATTCATCGCCGTGCCGGTGTCGCTGATCGGTACGTTCGCCGGCCTGTGGCTGGCGGGCTTTTCGATCAACACGCTCACGCTGTTTGCGATGGTGCTCGCGATCGGCATCGTGGTGGATGACGCGATCGTGGTGCTCGAGAACGTCGAGCGCCTCATGCGTGAGGAAGGCATGCGCGCCTACGACGCGGCCGTCGAAGCAATGAATGAAGTGTCGGGCGCGATCGTCGCGATCGTGCTGGTGCTGTGCGCGGTGTTCGTGCCGGTCGCTTTTCTCGGCGGTATCGCAGGCCAACTCTATCGTCAGTTTGCGGTCACGGTGGCTATCGCCGTCGTGATCTCGGGATTCACCGCGCTGACGCTCACACCGGTGCTGTGTGCACTGCTGCTCAAGTCAGGTCATCACGATTCGAAGGTGTTCGCGCCATTCAATCGCGGCTTCAGCCGTCTGACCGATCAATTTCTGCGTTACGTGCGCGGCGCGATCGCTCATCGCGGCGTGTCCTTCGCGATCTTTGGGGGCGTCATTCTCATCGTCGGCGCTCTGTTCGCCGTCGTTCCGGGCGGGTTCGTGCCCGCTGAGGATCAGGGCCAGGTGATCGCCTCGGTGCAATTGCCGGACGCCGCGACGCTGGAACGCACGGTCAAGACAACTCGAGAGCTGCGCGAACTCATCAAGGGAGAACCGGCCCTCAAGTACGTGGCGATGATCAACGGCGTTGACTTCATCGGCGGCGGCAACAAGACGAGCGCGGCGTCGAGCTTCATGCGTCTCGCACATTGGGATGATCGCGACATCAGCTCCGATGAGGTGACGGAGTTCGTGAGGCGGCAGGGCGGCGAGATTCGCGAAGCGAATGTGCAGGCGTTCGGCCCGGCGCCGATTCGCGGCCTCGGTTCGGCGGGCGGCTTCGAGTTCTACGTGCAGGCGCGCACCGATGTGACCCCGCAGCAACTCGAGCAGACGGTTCAACAGCTGATCGCGAAGCTGTCGGCGCATCCATCGCTGGCCCGAGCCAACACATTCTTTCGCGCCACGGTGCCGCAGCTGCGTGTCGAAGTCGAGCGCGAAAAGGCGCTCGCGCTGGGCGTTCGCGTCGAAGATGTCTTCGAGGCGTTGCAAAGCACGATGGCGTCGCTGTATGTCAATGACTTCAACAAGTTCGGGCGCACGTATCGGGTGCAGTTGCAGGCGGACGCGCCCTACCGCGCGCGGCCCGAAGATCTCGGGAACATTTATGTGCGCTCGGCGACCAGCGGCGAAATGATCGCGCTCAAGGCGCTCATCACGGTGACGAATATCGTCGCGCCGGAGCAGGTCGAGCGTTTCAACGGCTTCATCGCCGCCAAGGTGCTGGGCAGCGCCCAGCCGGGCGTCAGTTCCGGCGATGCAATCGCGGCAGTGGAGGAGGTTGCCGCCGGCGCTCTGCCGGACGGCTACGAGTTGGAATGGAGCGGTCAGGCGTTTCAGGAGCAACGTACTGGCAGTGCATCCGTGTTCGCATTCAGCGCCGCCATCGTCATGGTCTTTCTGATCCTCGCCGCCCTGTATGAGCGCTGGCGTCTGCCATTCGCCGTCGTCGCGGCAGTGCCGTTCGCGATCCTGGGCGCGCTCGCATTCGTATGGATGCGCGGCATGGAAAACGACATCTACTTCCAGATCGGTCTGGTCGTGCTGATCGGGCTCGCAGCGAAGAACGCAATTCTGATCGTCGAGTTCGCACAACGCGGCTACCTTGCGGGGCAATCGCCCAGGGACGCCGCGATCGAGGCGGCTCGATTGCGCTTCCGTCCGATCGTGATGACTTCACTCGCTTTCATGCTGGGCGTCGCGCCGCTCGCCATTTCGACGGGTGCAGGGTCGGCGGCGCGTCAGTCCATGGGCACCGGCGTCTTTGGCGGCATGCTGATTGCGACGTTCATCGCGACGATCTTCGTACCCCTGTTCTTCACGCTGGTTGCAAGACGGCGCGGTAAAGTCCAGGCGTCCGATGGGCAAGCCGAGACAGGTGCGGAGATGACGGGATGAGTGCGCAAGGCAAGCATGTGCACCGCGTCGAGGAACGAGCGCCCGGACGGCTGGAGCAGCGACGCGAACGCATTTTCAAGGAAGCGGAGAGTCTGTTTCTCGAGCACGGCTACGCAGGCGTCAGCATCAACGAGATCGTACGCCGCGCCGGCGGCTCGCTTGCGACGCTTTACAGCGAGTTCGGCAGCAAGGAACACCTGTTCGCCGAGATCATGCGGCGGCGCGCCACTGTCATCTTCGATTCCGAAACCGCGCATTGCCCGCAGTCGCGCAGCGTGCGTTCAGGGCTCGTCGCACTCGCGACGCAGTTGCTCGATCGCATCCTGCGCGATGACAGCCTCGCGCTCTATCGCATCTCCATCAGCGAAGGTCCGCGCTTCGCGGATGTGCGCGAGGTGATCCTGGAAGGCAGTCTGCCGTCGTTTCTCGCCCGGCTCGGCGATATCCTCATCGAGCTCGGCGTCGCAGGCGCAGCAGATCAGATTGAGACGGCCGAAGAATTCATCACCCTCGTCCACGGGCAGCTCGTCTTTCGCGCTGCATGCGGCGGCGGCAAGTCGATCACTACGAAGCAGAAGACGAAACACATCGAACGCGCCGTCGATGCGTTTTTGATGCTGCACCCGGGACCGCCGTCTTAACCGGAAGCTACTGCCTTATGCGCAGCTTCTGCAGGAGACTGTCATGAAATCCAGAGCGAAAAAGAACTCTCCGGGTCGCGATCACAAGGACAGCCGACGAGCATAAGTCGGGATACACGAGCCCCGCGGAGCAGCAGAACAGAACGAGCCTCGCCGGAATATGGAGAAAGCAATCCGCTGACGAGCGTCAGCCGCGACCGTCGCGCTCGAGTATCGGACGGTAGGCGACAGGGAGAAACGCCTGCAGCAGGTCGGAGTCGATCGACTCTGCTGCGATCAGAGCAGGGCCGGCGGGACTGCTGGCTGGTTGTCCGCGCCATGGCCGCATTCGTCGATCACCATCGTCGGTTCGCGCGGTTCCACGAGTACAGCAGCGCTGCGAATGCGTTGTACGTCCAGCGGACTGCAGTTCTGATCACGGGCAGATCAATGAAGCGCGCCAGATGACGTTGTCCCGGCGTCCGCTTCCAGAGCGCATGAAACGCGTCTGATCCCACCTGTACGTCGCCGTTCTCATCGAGGAGGTGCAGTCTCTCGCGCACGAATTCCTGACTGGCGCCGATATCAGCCACGCGCTGCGGATCGCGGTGAATGTCGATCCAGTCGATTGCGGCTGAGCACGCCTCCATGCGCCTGCGCTGATCCCTGATTCCTGCATTGCACACCGGGCAGGCGCTGTTGTAGTACACCTTAACTCTGCCCATGGCTCGATGCTCTGGGCGTGAGGAGAATGGAAGCGATCGTACGGAACATGCTGCGCGGAAGTTTGCCTCCCGCCGCACAAAGCGCCTGGTGCACCGCAGGCAAATGACAGCTCGAACACTGTGGATAGCGGTGATGTTCTTCGTGAAGATTGAAGTTCAAGTCGTAGAGCAGGATTCGATCCAGCCAGTGCGGGGCATGCGAGCGCACGTGTCCTGCTTCCATGGTCCTCAAAGTTGCGTGTTCGGCGACGCCGCGCAGCTGGCTGAAGAAGAGTCCAAAGGTCGCCGTTGAAACGAACGGCAGGAGGACGAGAACCGACTCGCGGCCGCCGCTGGTCACGATCGCTGCAATGAGCGTCTGCATTCCAGCGAGCAGGAGAATTTCACCATTTGGAATCGTGTGAGCGAGATTGCGCAGGTGGAGGAAGCTCTCGGACCAGGTATGCCTCAGGTTGAGTCCGAGCAACGGCTTTGTCATATGCCATAACGCTTCTGCGCGAGTCATCGCCCTGAGATTCGCGTAATGAAACCCCTGCGGATCCTCGGGCGCGCCGTAGTTCCGGTGATGCCGCCAATGCTGAGTTGAAAATCGGTCGAAGTCGATCCCGGCGACGGCCCCAAGCGTCTTGCCTACCCGCACGTTGAGATCCGGATCCGCGAACAGCGTGCGGTGAGTGCAATCGTGCATCACGATCGTCATGCGATAGGCGAACAAACCGATGAGCGGCGACAGCAACCAGGGCGCCAAGGCCCATTGCTGGTGGAGGAGCGGGGCGACCGCGATCAGCAGGACATAGGGCGTCGTGTTCCGCAGAACGGCCGTCCATCCATAGCGATCCGATGGCGCACACCATTTCGCACGGAGTTCAATGCTGCTGGTCTCGTTCATCTGTTGGCGCCGCCGCCGACGCGTTGACCAGAGTTTCGCTGATCATCTGAACGGCTTCAATGCAGAGTAGCCGCAGGAACTCACGTCACACACCCCATGGCGCGTTATCCAAGGACTCAGGGCGCACGGTGCACCACCCTGCCGCCGACCATGGTGAGCATCACTTGCGCATGGCGTATGTCTTCGGCAGGGATCGCGAAGACGTCACGATCGAGCATGACCAGATCGGCGAGGTATCCAGCCGCCAGCACGCCTTTGCGTGACTCCTCGAATGAGGCGAAAGCTGCGGTTGCTGTATACGCGCGGATTGCTTCCTCCACACTGATCTTCTGTTCGGGGACCCAGCCGGAAGGATTCTGGTCGTCTAGCGTGCGCCGGGTCGCTGCAGCGTAGATACCTTCAAGCGGCGCGGGCGGCGCGACGAACCAGTCGCTGCCGAATGCAAGCGCCGCCTTGTGATCGA
>JBOHZJ010000079.1:0-34906 GCA_050738395.1 Steroidobacter sp. | reverse complement strand
GCGCCGGCGCGCATCGTCGCGAAGGGTCTCCAGCCAATCCTTGCGCACGTCCGCCGTCTCCATGGACAGCAGAAGATGCGCACCGCCGCGCAGATCGAGGCCGAGGCTCATCGGCTTGAGTCCGATGCTGCGCAAAATCGCAGGCGTGCGAGGCACGCTCGTCAGCGCGATGACATAGTCGCCGGCGGTCGCTTCGCTGATCGCATCACGCGCCCTGATCTGGTCGTCCACATGCGCGAAACGTATGACGAGCCGACCTTCTTCGAGGTAGGACGCAGTCGGCGTAATCTTTTCAGCTTCCAACACGGCGTCGATCCGCTGGTGCGCCCCCTCATCCATCGCGACGCGATCTTCGCGCGCGAGTTGAATCGCAACCTCATCGCCGAACAGATTGGGAAGCGCCAGCAGCAGTGAGGCCGCCAGTACGATGCCGACGAGCCAGTATCGCCATTTCGGAATCTGGTACATACCTAGAACTTCAGGACGCGAGCGGGACGGTGGTAACGGCTCTGGCGTTCACTCTGGGTCTGCCCAGCCTGATGATCGCAAGACCCTCTGAATCGAAGGCCATTCGCCAGAGATCTCATGGTTGGATCGCCGAGCCAGACTGACGTCAGACGCTCTTGAGCGTGCCTTTCGGCAGAACCTGGGTAACGGTATGGCGCTGCACCTTGACCTTCACGCCCTCGGCGATCTCGACCGTCAGATACTGCTCGCCGAGTTCGGTGACCTTGCCGAGGATGCCGCCGCTGGTCACCACTTCAGCGCCGGTTTCCAGCGCCGCCACCATCGCGCGATGTTCCTTGGCGCGCTTCGTCTGCGGGCGGATCAGGAGGAAATAGAACACGATGAAGATGAGAACGAGCGGCAAAAACTGCATGAGCGCGCTCGGCTGGCCAGACGCGCCCTGAGCCTGCGCCGCTGCTGTGGAAATCAGCCAATCCATCGTGAATGCCCTCGAAATACTCTAAAGAGGTGTGTTGATGCGGCCGGAAAAGAGCGGCGCATTATACACAGGCGCCTCCGCACCACTATGTACACTGCCGTCTACTTTCTGATCCTGAAGAGTGGGTTGATCCATGCCGGTCAGTGAAATTCTGGTCATTCTCTTTCTGATCCTCCTGAACGGATTCTTCGCGCTCTCCGAGATGGCGCTGGTCTCCGCCAAACGCACGCGCATGCAGGCAGCCGTCGAACAGGGCAGGTCCGGCGCGAGATCAGCGCTCGCGCTCATGGAGGACCCCACGACGTTCCTTTCGTCGATTCAGATCGGCATCACGCTGATCGGCATTCTGACCGGCGTATACAGCGGCGCAACCCTCGCCGAACGCCTGGCAGGGTCGCTCATCGACTGGGGAATCTCCGATCGATACGCCGAGGAACTGGCCTTCGGCGTCGTCGTGCTGATCGTTACCTTCGTGTCGCTCACGATCGGCGAACTCGTGCCCAAACGCGTCGCCCTGCTGCATGCGGAAGCACTGGCGATCCGCGTCGCGCCGATCATGCGGATGTTCGCAACCCTCATGGCGCCGCTCGTGTGGCTGCTGCGCCTTGCGGTGAACGCCGTCCTTAAGATTCTGCCGCTCTCCGCCGCGCCGCACGCCGCGGTGACGGAAGACGATGTACGCGCGCTCGTGGCTGAGGGCACGCATGCCGGCGTGTTCCTCGCCTCCGAACGCCGTCTGCTGGAAGGTGTGCTCGCCCTCGCGGATCGCAAGGTGGGTTCGATCATGATTCCACGCCAGGACGTTATCTGGCTCGATATCGGCGACCCGATCGATCTGCTCTGGGAGCAGGCGAAGAGCAGCGGCCATGCGCGGTTTCTGATCGCCGACGAAAAGCTCGACAACCTGCTCGGAATGATCACGCTCGCTAACCTGAGCGAAGCCGTACATCGCGGCGTCCTCGATGCGGAGAAAGATCTCGAGCCGCCGCTGCATATTCCCGACTCCATTTCGGTGCTGCAACTGCTCGATCAGTTTCAAAAGTCGAGCACACACCTCGCAGTGGTTACGGATGAGTACGGCGAGATCGAAGGCATCACAACGCCCATCGACATTCTGAAGGCGATTGCGGGAGAACTACCGGAGTTGGGCAGCCGTGAACGGCCCGAGGCCGCTCAGCGCACGGACGGCTCCTGGTTGGTGGACGGGCATCTGCCGATCGAGGAACTGCAGCGGCGACTCAATCGCAGGGATATGGTGGGTCGCGACTATCACACGGTCGCGGGATTCGTTCTGGCGCGTCTGGGACGGATTCCGAAAGCGGGCGACGTACTTACCTGGCGCGACCTGAAGGTCGAGATCGTGGATATGGACGGCGTGCGCATCGACAAGATTCTGCTGACGATCGCGGAAGATCACGCACGCAAGCGGCGTTGATCGCTACCGCGGTTCCAGTCCGTAATCCGTGCTCCGTAGCAAGAGGGACACCGGGCTGCGAACGCAGTTCTGGCTACAGTCTACCGATTACGGATTTGCGTCCGTCATATCCTTCGGCCGGTGCTCTTCCAGCCACTCCCGCCAGATTGCCAGCGACACGGCGAGCAACACGGGGCCGATGAACAGACCCACGAGTCCGAACGCAAGCACGCCGCCGAGGACGCCGAACACGACCAGCAGAAAAGGCATGCGCGTCGCGTTTGAGATGACCAGCGGACGCACGATGTTGTCCATCCAGCTCACGAGCAGGAGCCCCCATAGCAACAGCCCGATCCCTGGCCAGACATCGCCCGTCACCATCATCCAGATGGCAAGACTTACCCACACGAACGGCGCACCGAACGGAATGAGCGCGATCAACACAGTGACGGCGCCCATCAGCACCGGCGCTTGAACCCCGAATATCCAGTAGCCGATGCCAGCGACCACGCCCTGTGCGATGGCGCCAAGGATCAGCGCATACACCACGGCCTGCGTCGTCGAACCCATCGCGTCGAGATAGTCATGGACGCGGGGACCCAGTATTCCTTCGAGAATCGCGCGCGCTTCGCGCAGCACGCGAGGGCCGTCGCGGAGCAGGAAGAACATCGACAACACCGCAAAGAACAATTTCGCGGCATTGCGTCCGACGCCGCCGATCAGGCGGGACATCTGGACCGACGACTCCTCCATCAACAGTAAAAGCTGGCTGCGCATCGCCGTCGGGTCCGCAGACAGCTGCTCCAGGACCTGCTGCGCCCACGCGCCGATCCAGGGCAGGTCCCGCAAGGTTGGCGGCAGCGTTGGGTTCGAGGCGAGAAAGGTCTGCACTTCTGCATACGCGGCGACCGCTTCCACTTGCAGCAGCAACACCAGCCAGATCAGGGGAACGACCAGCGCGAGCGTCACGAGCAATGTGGTCAATAACGCCGCCAATCCGGTGCGTCCTCGCGTCAATCTCAAGATTCGCAGATTCAGCGGCCAACTGACGTACGCCAGAATGCCGCCCCAGATGAGCGGCACGATGAACGGCTGCAGCACCGAGAACGTGAGCAGCAGAATGCCAAGAAGCAGGCCTGCGACCAGCAGGCGCCTGAACCAGGGAGCAGTAGGTAAATCGGCGAGCATTGGTCGAGGTGTCGCAGGTAAGTGAGTCCAAGTCCGTAGTCTGTAGTCCGTAGCCGGAAACTGCATCCACGCGCACCGAGGCTCTATGGACTAGGGACGTCAGGCGACTCCGGGAGCCGGCGGGTGTAGAACTCAGTCAGGAAGGCGCTGAAGCGTTGCTGTTCGATCGCAGCGCGCATCGACTGCATCAAGGACAGATAGTGGTGCAGATTATGAATGGTGCCGAGCCGGGCGGCCAGAATCTCGCCGCACTTGTCGAGATGACGCAGGTAGGCCCGACTGTAATGTCGACATGTGTAGCACGCGCACGCTTCGTCAAGGGGCCGGACATCGGCCTCGTACTGCGCATTGCGGATCTTCACGACGCCGGTGGATGTAAAAAGATGGCCGTTGCGGGCATGACGCGTCGGCATCACGCAATCGAACATATCCATGCCGCGTCGCACGGATTCAACGAGATCCTGCGGCGTGCCGACGCCCATGAGGTAACGCGGACGATCGGCGGGCAGGTGCGGCTCGAGCGCATCCAGAACGCGCTCGCGGTCTTCTCTCGGTTCACCCACCGCGAGACCGCCGATCGCATAGCCATCGAAACCGACGCGCGTGAGGCCTGCAATCGATTCTTCGCGCAACGCTGAATACATTCCGCCCTGCACGATGCCGAATAAGGCGTTCGGATTGCTCAATCGGTCGAACTCGGCGCGACTGCGCTCCGCCCAGCGCAGCGACAGCTCCATCGAGCGACGCGCCTCATCCTCCGCCGCGGGAAAGGGCGTGCATTCATCGAAGATCATCGCAATGTCGGAGCCGAGATCGCGTTGTACCTGCATCGAACGCTCCGGCGTCAGCGTGACCGCGTCCCCATTCACGGGGGAACGGAAACTCACGCCCCCCTCCGTGATCTTGCGCAGCGTCGCGAGACTGAAGACCTGAAATCCGCCCGAGTCGGTGAGGATCGGACCTTCCCAATGCATGAAACCGTGCAGACCGCCGTGCGCACGGATGATCGGCGCGCCCGGGCGCAGCATCAGATGAAACGTGTTTCCCAGGATGATCTGTGCGCCGAGGCCGCTAAGCTCCTCCGGCGTCATCGCCTTTACGGTTCCATACGTACCCACAGGCATGAACGCCGGCGTCTCGACGACGCCGCGTGGAAAGCTGAGGCGCCCGCGGCGAGCGCGTTGGTCGATGGCGAGGAGATCGAATTTCATTCTCTGGTCAGAATCCTGAAGGTTCCTGGCTCGTAGTCCATTTGTCCCGATTCGATCCGGGCTGCAGACTACGGACTACGGACCTGCTGCTCGCTTCTCCACGAACATCGCGTCCCCATAACTGAAGAACCGGTAGCGTTCTGCGACCGCGTGACGGTAGGCGTTCATCACAGCATCGTAACCGCCGAACGCACAGACCAGCATCAGGAGCGTCGATTCGGGCAGATGAAAATTCGTGAGCAGCGCGTCGACCACGCGAAAGCGAAACCCTGGCGTTATGAAGAGCCGCGTTTCACCTGCAAATGGCTGTAAATGTCCGGACGCCGCGGCGGCTTCGAGACTGCGCACGACCGTCGTCCCTACCGCAATCACCCGATCGCCCCGCGCCTTCGTCTCGTCGATCGCTGAGCACGTTTCGGGCGAAACCTCGACGCGCTCGGAATGCATCCTGTGTTCGCTGAGATTCTCGACGCGCACCGACTGAAATGTGCCCGCCCCGACGTGCAACGTGAGATATGCGCGCCGTACACCGACGTCATCACAGCGCGCGAGCATCGCATCGTCGAAATGCAGTCCGGCGGTCGGCGCCGCGACGGCCCCGGGCTCGCGCGCATAGACCGTCTGATAACGAGCGGCGTCATCCGCTTCCGCTGCGCGTTCGATGTACGGCGGTAACGGCATGGCGCCATGGCGTTGGAAGTACGCCAGCGGCTCAACGTTGAGTTCGAGTTCGAACAAATCTTCATGACGCGCGATGAAGCGCGCTTCGGCGTCGCCGGGCAACGCGACCGGCGCATCTGCACGCAACGGTTTGCTGGCATGCACATGCGCAAGAATGCGGCGATCGCTCAGCACGCGCTCGAGCAGGATTTCAACCTGTCCGCCTGTCGGCTTGACGCCGAGCACCCGTGCGGGAATGACTCGTGTGTCGTTGAATACGAGCAGATCGCCGGCGCGCAGGAGTGAGGGAAACTCGAGAAAACGCAGATCGCGCAGCGATGACGCGCACAACTTCAGCATGCGGCTGGCGGAACGTTCGCCCGCCGGCCGCTGTGCAATCAACTCAACAGGAAGCTCGTACGCGAAGTCGCTGCGCCGCATGGGGCGCGCAAGGTAGCAGGGAGCGCTCCGGCCCGAAAGCCGTTTCTATAATTACGGCGAGTCGAAGCGCTCGTTGCGTCAGATGGACTGGCCGCCGCCCGGCCCTGGCGGCGCTGGCGGCGCTGGCGGCGCTGGCGCAATCAACGGCTGGGCGGGTACAGCCGGGACAAACGACCCTTCGAACCGGTCTCTTTGGCTCTCCCAGTCCTCGGGAATCGTGATGTCGAACGCCATGCGCTTCTTCGCGCGCAGCACGTTGAGTTTCAGTTTCTCGCCGGGCTGATACGAGCCGAGAATTCGTAGAGCGTGCGATGGGCTCGAAGGCGTGCGGCCGTCGATGTCGACGATCACATCGCCGTCTTCGAGCTTGAGACGCGCATCCCCGGGCGCCCGCACGACGAGCAAGCCCTTATCGGTTCCGAAGTACTGGCCGAGTTTGGGTGTGAGCGGAACGAGTTCCGCCGAGCCGAACACACCTTCGGCGCGCATGAAGGACATGTGCGGCAGGTGCGCGGGACCGTGTACGCCCCGCATTGGCAGCGGCATGGTGAACATGCGTTCGACCGGCGACTGCGCGATGACCTTCACCGTGTTCACCTTGCCATCGCGGCGATAGCGTACCGACAGCGCGTCCCCTGGCTTCACATCATCCATGGCGGACAGCAACTTCTCCCGGGGCGAATCACCCCCTTCGCGCTTGAGCGCCTTGCCGTTCAATTCAAGCAGCACGTCGTCCGCCTTCAATCCGGCCTCGGCTGCAGCCCCGCCTGGACTGACGCTTGCTATGGTCACGCCGTCATCGGGTCCGCCGTCATCGCGCCGTCCGAGATTGACTCCCAGCATGGCGCGTTGCGCACGCATGCCGCGCAGAGCTCTCATATGCGGTACGAAGTGGTCCGACAAGGACATGCTCAAATCAGCGACTTCGCGCGCAGCCGTGTCCAGGCGCTTCTGAGCGGCTTCGAGTTTCTGCTCCAGCTCTGCCTGGGATGCGGCGGATTTCTTCCCAGCTTCGGCGGCTATCGCGGTCGCCCCGGTGAGCATCGTCGAAACGAGGACTGCAGCCGCGAGTGTTGACGGGCCCCATCGAAATTCGAAAGCGTTCATACAGATCACCTCATGACTCAACGAATTCAGAACGACAGCCGTCTCGCCTCGGCGTAACGAACTTTCACCAGCGAATCCATCAGATCGACGCGCTCGCGCCACAGACGCTGCGACTGGACATCATCGAGACCGTCCTCAGGCGCGTACGACAACTGGAAATCGAGCCACTGAATTCGCTGCTGGATCGTGTCGATGGTCGCCGCGGTCGAGACGCGTTCGATCAACGGACGCTCCGGCAGCGCCTGCAGGAGATGCTCGAGTTCCTGCGACTGCGCCACCAGGTCGGCGACGCGTCTGTCGTCCTCGGCGGGAACCGTTCGCACCGACTCAGGCGCCGCGGCTATCTGGGATTCGTCCTCGCGCAGCACTACTCCGACGATGACCGTCAGCATTGCAACTGCCGCGACGGCTGCCCCGGTCCAGCGCCATGAGGCCGTCCGCGACGGCGAAGCGGACGCCGCGTGCTGTATCTGCGCCCATGCGCCGGCCGGCGCATCGATCTGCGGCAAGTCCTGTAATCGCGTGCGCACCAGCGATAGCTGCTGCAGCTCGTGCGCGCACTGCGCGCATGAATGAACGTGCTGCGCGGTCCGGGCCTCAACGGGCTCCGCATCGCGAAGGCTCAACAACTCGTGGATGCTTGCGTGCATGGCGATGACTCGATATGCGGATCCAGCAATTCGCGCAGACGGGCATGGGCGCGCGCCAGCTGGGACTTGGAAAAACTGATGCTGCGGCCGAGCGACTTCGCGATCTCGCCGTGGGTATAACCCTCGACATCGTGTAGCCAGACGATGCTGCGTGTGAGCGGCGGCAACGTCGCGAGCGCACGTTCGACTTCGGCGCTGGCTTCGGCCTGTACATCAGGGCGCGACGCCGGATCGAGCAGTGCGGGCGATGAAGGATCGACCTCATCGGCGTCGAGATAGAGCAGATTTCGACGCCACGGGGAGCGCAGGTGCATGAGGCACTTGTTCACCGCGATGCTGCGAACCCAACCGCCGAAGGCGCCTTCACCCGTATACGCCCGAATATTGCGCAGAACCTCGATGAAGGTTTCCTGCAACAACTCATCCGCGATCGCGGCGTTCGGAATGATGCGGCGGATCAGCGTATAGATCGGCCGCTGACAAGTGCGATAGATGGCTTCGTAGGCGCATGAATCGCCCGCGCATGCGGCGCGGACCACCTCGGACGGCACGTCTATCCCCTGAAAATGCGACATCGTGCCTGTTTGATGCACCAGCAGAGAAAAAGGTCGCAACCGGCTCGCATCGAATCAGGCGTTCGCGGGCCCGCGCTCGGCTTTTTACTTTCCAGTCGGCCCCCTATACTTCCGGCCCCGCGCCGGTGTGGCGGAACTGGTAGACGCGCCGGACTCAAAATCCGGTTCTGGCAACAGAGTGTGGGTTCGATTCCCTCCACCGGCACCATTCAGGAAGTGACTAGTGACTCGTGAATAGTGAGTAGTCGGAAAAATGCAGGGATCTTGGAGTCGGCAGTGCGACTTCCCGATCTGACCAGTCACTAGTCACCAGTCACTATTCACTATCTCTTCATGAACTTCTGCTCCGCCTGCGGTCAGCCGGTTGCTCTCAAGGCGCCGGACGGCGATCACCTGCCGCGATACGTTTGCACCGCCTGTAACGTCATCCATTACGAGAATCCCCGGATCATCGCGGGGTGCGTGATCGAAACGCAGGGCAAACTGCTGCTGTGCAAGCGGTCGATCGAACCGCGACGCGGTTTCTGGACGACCCCCGCCGGCTTCATGGAGAACGGCGAATCCGTGCAGCATGCGGCTGCGCGCGAAGCGATGGAGGAAGCGCTGGCGCAGGTCCGGATCGGATCGCTGCTTGCGATCGTCAACGTCCTGCGTGCTCATCAGGTTCATATCATGTTTCGAGCGACGCTGCGTGAGCCGGGCTTTGGCGTCGGGCCGGAAAGCCTCGAGACACAGTTATACGAGGAGAGCCAGATTCCCTGGCCGGACATCGCGTTCCTGAGCGTCGAGTTCGCCTTGAAGCGTTACCTGGACGATCGGCGGACGGCAAGCGAGCGATTGCACTTCAGGGATATCGACTGGCGCGAAGGCAAGGTGCACATCAGCGACGGCTGAGAGGAACCCTTCAGTCTGCGTCTCGCTCATCACTTTCGATGAGTCGTTCATGCCCGTGGGCTCCTCGCATCCGCCGTCTTCGTTTGGCACAATGCGCACCGCAAAGCGGCGCTCGACCGCTGATTTCCACTGATTACGGAGCCGCCGATGACCTTTGTCGTCACTGAGAGTTGCATCAAGTGCAAGTACACAGACTGCGTCGAAGTGTGCCCGGTCGATTGTTTCCACGAAGGCCCGAATTTTCTGGTGATCGATCCGGATGAGTGCATCGACTGCACGCTGTGCGAACCCGAGTGCCCGGTGGAAGCGATCTATTCCGAAGAAGAAATTCCCGCCGGTCAGGAACAGTTCACGCAGATCAACGCCGAGCTCGCGAAATCGTGGCCGGTGATTACCGAAAAGAAGGCCGCGCCTGCGGACGCAAAGGAATGGGAAGGCAAGCCGGACAAAGAGCGGTTGCTGGAGCGTTGAGAAAGGAAGTCCATAGTCCGCTACGGACGACGGACTGGCGACTTCATTCGGCCTTCGCTGTCGCGTTCGCGCTGAGCTCGTCCAGCTGTCGCTTCATTTCCGCGGGAGGCAGGTAGCCGCCGATATAGTCGCCGTTGGTCGTGAAAATGGCCGGGGTGCCGCGTACGCCCATGTCTTCGCCGAGCTGGAACTGCCTGGCGACGGGCGTCGCTCCGCAATTCCGCACTTGCACGTCCTGGCCTTGTTTCGCCTTGGTGATCGCGGACTTGCGATCGGCGGCGCACCAGACCTCTTCCATCTTCCGCCAGTCATCCGTGCCGGGACCCGAACGCGGATAGGCGAGATAGCGAACCCGCACGCCGAGCTTGTTGAGCTGATCGATCTCACCGTGGAGCTTCCGGCAATAGCCGCATTCGACATCGGTAAACACCGTGATGGTGTGCTTCGCCGATGCGGGTCCGAAGACAATCATGTCGCGCTCATCGAGCTTCGCCAGCAGCCGGATCCGGCCCGCGGATCGATTTGCTTCGGTCAGGTTGACTCTCGAATCGAGTTCGTAGAGATCGCCGGCGAAAATGTAACGACCGTCCGCGCTGACATACGCGGTGTCGGCCCCCATCGGTACTTCGTAAACTCCGCTGACAGGCGAGGGCCGAACGTCCTCGGGCTTGGCGCCCGGAAATTTCTTCGCAATCGCAGCGCGCGGATCGGCCTTCGCGGGTTGGTCAGCCGCCGAGGCGACGCCGAACACGGCGAGCAGAGCAAGTACACCAAACCGTTTCATGAATTCTCCCGGCGACAGACGCTTTGCACCGCTGCTTCGACGCGAACAAACGCCTGCGGTTCCGGCGAGCGGAAAGTTTAGCAGCAGGAGGGGAAGTCGTGCGGTCCGAAGATTCAGGTGGACACAGGTCTCGTGAATCGCGTCAGCCGCGCGGATGATGCTGCGCGTGCAGTTCCTTCATGCGCTCGCGCGCCACGTGCGTGTAGATCTGTGTCGTCGACAGATCGCTGTGGCCGAGGAGCATCTGCACCACACGCAGATCAGCGCCATGATTCAGCAGGTGCGTGGCGAACGCGTGGCGCAGCGTGTGCGGCGATAACGCCTTCTGTACGCCGGCTTTGTGCGCGTAGCGCTTGATAATGTGCCAGAACGCCTGACGCGTCATGCGATCTCCGCGGCGCGTCGGGAACAGATAATCGGTCTGTCGCTCCAGAAGAATCTCGAGTCGCGCGCCATTGATGAACTTCTGCAGCCAGGCGACGGCTTCTTCACCCAAGGGAATCAGACGCTCACGATCGCCCTTGCCCACGATGCGCAACACGCCTTGATTCATGTTGACCTGATTCGCCTTCAGATTCACCAATTCGGATACCCGCAAGCCGGTGGCGTACAGCACCTCCAGCATGCAGCGATCACGGTGGCCGAGCGGATCTTCGGTGGCAGGCGCCCCCAGCAGGGATTCGACTTCTTCTTCGGTAAGAGATTTCGGCAGCGAGCGGCCGATCTTCGGCATCGCAATCTGCGCGGTCGGATCTTCCTTGATGGCGCCTTCGCGGATCAGATAACGATAAAAGCGGCGGAAGCTCGACAACTGACGGGCGGTCGAGCGCGGCCGCGCTCCACCTTCCACACGGAATGCGATGAAGGCGAGAACATCCGCGCGCTTCGCCGTGGTGCTCGCGCCGCCGCGTGCCTGCAGCCAGCGGTCGAGCGCCGCAAGATCGGCGCGATAAGCGGACAGCGTATTCGGCGACAAGCCGCGTTCCATCCAGACGGCGTCGAGAAACCGATCGATCGCCGCCAGAGATGGAGTCTCGGGCGTGTCTTCAGCGGTCCTCGAGTAAACTGTCGCTTTGGTAACGGTGCTCATCGCCTTTGGCAACTACGCTGGCGCCGGCCTCAAGCAGACCAGCCCTTCTTGCGGTGCAGGCAGTATGCGGACGGGGTTGGGCATGGGGCGTGACTGTAATCACAGAACCCTTGCAGGGTTTACATAAAGAGAAGCAGGTCACATAAACCGCCCTGTCGAACTACTTTGTCGCCGCAGCCTCCATGACGACTCCCGAACACCGCCCAGCATGTCAGATCTCCTGAAGCGTTCTGTACTCAGCCTTCTTGAAACCGCTTACGGCGTTTTCGCGCTCGCGCTTTTCATACTCTGCGTGCTGAGCGCGTTCGTCATCGTGTTGCTGCCGCTGGGCATCGCGGCCCGTCGGTATGCAGCGCATGCGCTCGCTCGCGCATTCTTCTGGAGCGCCGGCATGCCGCTTCGTGTGATCAATGCCGACAACCTGCCGCCCGGCCCCTGCGTAATCGTCGCAAATCATGCGAGCTATCTCGATGGCGTCGTCCTGAAAGCCGCCCTGCCCGCCCGCTTCTGCTTCGTGATCAAGAAGGAAGTGACGCGCGTACCCATCGCGGGACTCCTGCTCCGGCGCATCGGCTCGGAGTTCGTCGATCGGTTCAATCGGCACGCAGGCGGCATGGACGCAAGACGCCTCATCAAGGCAGCCGATGCCGGTCAGGCGCTCGCGTTCTTTCCGGAAGGCACGTTCCTGCCTTATCCCGGCATGGGGAAGTTTCACAGCGGCGCGTTCACGATTGCGGTCCGCGCCGGATTGCCGGTCGTGCCGGTCGGTATTTGCGGCACGCGGCGCATCCTGCCGAGCGGCCGCCTTCTGCCGCGACCCGGCGTCATTGATATCCATATCCTTCCGGCGCTCGCCCTGACGCCCGAGCTGAATCCGTCGAGCGCCGCCGCTACGCTCAGGGAGCAATCGCGCACACGCATCCTTGCCGCCATCGGCGAACCCGATCTGGCCGGGATCGACGGGGTCGCGGCGCTGCAGTCGCGTCGCCTGTGAATCGCCAGGCGCATACACACCTATAATCCAATCCGCCATCACGCTTTCAAGGACACGCCGCGATGAATTTGTTCGAAGCAGTCGGCGAACTCGGGCACGAGCAGGTCAGTTTCTTTCACCATCGCGACTCGGGCCTGCGCTGCGTCATCGCCATTCACAACACGGCGCTCGGCCCGGCGTTGGGCGGTCTCAGGATGTGGCCGTATGTAAACGAAGCCGATGCGGTCCGGGACGTACTGCGGCACTCCGCCGACATGACGTACAAATCTGCGATCGCCGGTCTGAACCTGGGCGGCGGCAAGGGTGTGCTGATCGGCAATCCGGAAACCGACAAGAGCGAGGCGCTGTTTCGTTCGCTCGGCCGCTTCATTCACTCGCTCGGCGGACGCTACATCACTGCGGAAGACGTCGGCACCAACGCCGATGATATGGAGCTGATTCGTCAGGAGACGCAGCACGTCGTCGGCGCTCCGCAGGAGAACGGCGGAAGCGGCGATCCCTCCAAGTTCACCGCGCTCGGAACCATGCACGGCATCCGTGCCTGTCTCGAGTTCAAGTACGGTCACGCGGATCTGCATCGCGTGAGTTTCGCCGTCCAGGGCGCTGGACAGGTCGGTCACCACCTCATTCGATTGCTGCGCAGCGCAGGCGCCAAAGTCTTCGTCACCGACATCAACGAGGAGCGCGTGGAACAGGTCGTCAGTGAATGCGGCGCCGAAGCGGTTCCGATGTCGCAGATCTACGATGTCGACGCCACGGTGTTCTCGCCCTGCGCGTTCAGCGCGGTGATCAACGAGGACACATTGCCCCGATTGCGCTGCGAAATCGTCGCAGGCGGCGCCAACAATCAGCTCGAATCTCAGGACCTGGGCACCGAACTGGACCGCCGCGGCATTCTGTACGCGCCGGACTACGCGATCAACGCCGGCGGACTCATCAATAGCGCGGCCGAGCTCGAGGGCTACAACGAAGAGCGCGCAACGCGCAGAGTCGCGCGGATTCACGACGTCATCGCGCGGATCCTGCAACTCGCCGAACGCAGCAAACTGCCCACATGGCAGGCCGCGCGACGGCTGGCGGAGGAGCGGCTTGCCGCAATAGGCCGCATCAAACTGCCATATTCCCCGGCACACTGAGCCGCCCATTTCTTGACCCGCCGCGCCTCGTTGCGTAAAAGCGCGAGCTTGTCGATGAGTTGATTTGCCCCGCCGCTACCCTGATATCTGCGGTTCCAGAGACCCGCGGGACGAGCATCGTCAGAGCTGGCTATGTTCGTCCAGGGCGACAATTCACGCGTTCTCCCAATCAGCCCACGAGAATCAAGCCATGAGCGAAGACGTCTACATCGTTGCCGCACGCCGCACCCCGATCGGCGCGTTTCAGGGAGCCCTGAGTCCGCTGACGGCCCCGCAGCTCGGCGCGATCGCGGCACAGGCCGCAATCAAGGACAGCGGCCTTGCGGCTGAGCACATCAACGAGACGATTTTTGGTTGTGTGCTGATGGCTGGCATCGGCCAGGCGCCAGGCCGACAGGCGGCGCTCGCCGCCGGAGTCCCGCAACATGTCCCGGCGACCACGATCAACAAAATGTGCGGTTCGGGCCTGAAGGCAGCGATGCTCGCCAGCGATCAGATCCGCGCCGGTTCCGCCGAGATCGTGCTGGCGGGCGGCATCGAGTCCATGAGCAACGCACCATACCTGCTGCCCAAGGCGCGCGGCGGACTGCGAATGGGCCATACCGAAATGCTCGATCACATGTTTTACGACGGTCTTCAAAGCCCGTTTGACGGTCAGATGATGGGATTTTTCGCCGATGCGACCGCGAAGAAATACGGCTTCACACGCCAGCAGCAGGATGAGTTCGCCGCGGAATCGGTTCGCCGGGCGTTGCACGCCGTTGAAAGCGGCGCCTTCAATGCGGAAGTGGCGCCGGCCACCGTGAAAGATCGCAAAGGCGAACGCGTCATCGCCAGGGATGAAACGCCATTCACCTGCGACATCGCCAAGATTCCGTCGCTCAAGCCCGCCTTCGGCAAGGACGGCACCGTCACTGCCGCAAGCTCCTCTTCGATTTCCGACGGCGCCGCCGCCCTCATCCTCGTAAACGCCGCCGCCATTCGTAAGCACAATCTAAAGCCGCTCGCTCGCGTTGTCGGGCACGCAAGTCATGCGCAGGCGCCGGAATGGTTCACGACTGCGCCGGTCGGGGCGATTCAGTCAGTGCTGAAAAAGACGGGTTGGAATGCCGGCCAGGTCGACTTGTACGAAATCAACGAAGCGTTCGCCTGCGTCGCGATGGCGGCAATTCACGATCTCGGGCTCGAACACGCGAAAGTGAATGTGAATGGCGGGGCCTGCGCCATGGGCCATCCGATCGGCGCCACCGGCGCGCGCATTCTGACCACGCTCCTGCACGCCCTGAAACACCGCGGACTGAAGCGCGGCGTCGCCTCGCTCTGCATCGGCGGCGGCGAAGCAACCGCCCTGGCAGTTGAGCTGGTCTAAGAACTACCGAAACAGGAGAAGAGCCGCGAAAGACCGCAAAAAGGAAATAGAAACGGTAGAGCCAGGGAAATATCGTGTCCCCTTGTGCCCTTATTCATTCTTTTTTGCGGTCCTTCGCGGCTCCCCATTCTCGTCCGGTCTTAAACCGAAATAGGCGTATCCGGCGAGATACCGGCGACTTCGTACCCCCGCCTGAAGTCGCGCACGTGCTTCAGCATCCAGCGGCGCGCCTCCTCCGCATTCTTGTCCCTTAGCGCGGCGATGATGCGGCGCTGCGCGTCGGCGATCCGGGTACGCGCCTGGGGCACCGTGTCGATCATGCGCGCCAGCGAAGGCGCGAGCGCCTGTGTGAGCGATTGTTTGGCAAGCACCAGCACGCGATTTCGCGCCGCCAGACCCATTGCTTCGAAGAAAGCAGCGACGATGTCGACTGCCCCTTCATCCGCCACCGGCCATGAACGAAACGTGTCGCTCACGCGCGTGAGCGTTTCGAGATCCGCCTGAGTTCTGCGCGCCGCCGCCAGCGCAGCGACTTCCGGCTCGATGATCATCATTGCTTCCCACACGTCCACGAACGAAACATCGTGGAGTACCAGCGCCTGCCGCAGACCCGACGCGACCTTGGAGGCGGCGGGCCGGCTGACGATCATGCGCTTGGCGCCTTGTGGGCGCCGCACCAGACCCGAGCTTTCCAGCTGACGCAGCGCCTCACGGACGGTCGATCGATGCACCCGGAACTGCTGCGCCAGATCCGTCTCGGCCGGCAGCACATCGCCCTCGCGCAGCTCGCGGGAAAGAATCTTCTGCCCGATCGCCTCGGATACACGTGTATACGCGTGACCACGCTCCACCGGCTCGAACAATGGCGACGCCTCGGCCGTTGCCGGGACAGCAGCGTTCGACGGCGTTGCTGCAGCGCCGCGCGAACGACTCGTGGATACAGGTTTTCTGTTCATTGACTCTCTGTCTGATTGTCGGACAATAGGACAACACACACAACCGGGGAATAGCCGGCATGCAGGATTTTGACTTTGGTCTGGGCGAAGACATCGACGCCCTGCGCGCGCTGGTTGCGCAGTTTGCGCGCGAACGCATTGCACCGCTGGCGGCGCAGATCGATCGCGACAACCGCTTTCCGCGTGAGCTGTGGCCGCAGCTGGGCGAGCTTGGCCTGCTCGGCGTGACGGTCGAGGAATCCCTGGGCGGCGCCGGGATGGGCTATCTCGCGCATGTGGTGGCGATGGAAGAGATCAGCCGCGCTTCTGCATCTGTCGGTTTGTCCTATGGCGCACATTCGAATCTCTGTGTGAATCAACTGCGGCGATGGGCGACACCTTCGCAGAAGGAACGCTACCTTCCCAGACTTCTGTCCGGCGAACACGTCGGCGCGCTCGCGATGAGTGAGCCGGGCGCGGGATCGGATGTGATCGGGATGCGCACGCGCGCCGAAAAACGCGGCGATCGCTACGTGCTGAATGGCTCCAAGATGTGGATCACGAACGGCCCGGGCGCCGATATCCTCGTCGTTTATGCAACCCTCGATCCCGAACTCGGCGCCCGCGGCGTGACCGCCTTCATCGTCGAACGCGGCATGCCGGGCTTCAGCACGGCGCAGAAACTCGACAAGCTCGGCATGCGCGGCTCCGACACCTGTGAACTCGTCTTCGAGAACTGCGAAGTGCCGGCCGCCAATCTGCTTCACAAGGAGGGCCACGGCGCGCACGTGTTGATGAGCGGCCTCGACTACGAGCGCGTGGTTCTGGCTGGCGGTCCGCTCGGCATCATGCACGCCTGCCTCGACAACGTCCTGCCGTATGTTCACGAGCGCAAGCAGTTTGGCCAGGCGATTGGCACATTCCAGTTGATGCAGGCGAAAATCGCGGATATGTACACCACGATGAACGCGTGCCGCGCTTATGTTTATGCAGTGGCAGGCGCCTGCGATCGCGGGCGCCTTACGCGTTTCGATGCAGCGGGATGCATTCTCCAGGCGTCCGAACGTGCGACGTGGATGGCGCTCGAGGCTATTCAGACGCTTGGCGGCAACGGGTATATCAATGACTATGCGACTGGGCGGCTGCTGCGCGACGCGAAGCTGTATGAAATCGGTGCGGGCACCAGTGAGATTCGTCGCATGCTGATCGGACGGGAAATCTTCGAGGCGACTGCATGATTCGGACGCGAGTGGATCTGAACTCGGAGGCCTTTCACACCAATGCGTCGTACATGCGTGCGCTGGCCGAGGAACTGAAGCAGCGCGTCAGCGCGGCTGCGCAAGGGGGCGGCGAGGATGCACGGCGCAAACATGCCGACCGTGGGAAGCTTCTGCCGCGTGAGCGTATTGACGCGCTGCTCGATCCCGGTGCGCCCTTTCTTGAATTTTCCACGCTGGCGGCTGATGGAATGTATGACGGCGGCGCGCCTTCGGCCGGAATCATCACGGGTCTCGGGCGCATCCACGGATCTGAAGTTGTCGTCGTCGCCAACGACGCCACCGTCAAGGGCGGCACCTATTTTCCGATCACGGTGAAGAAGCATCTGCGCGCACAGGAAATCGCCGCGGAGAATCACCTGCCGTGCATCTACCTGGTCGATTCGGGCGGCGCGTTCCTGCCGATGCAGGACGAGGTCTTTCCGGATCGCGACCATTTCGGCCGCATCTTCTACAACCAGGCGCGTCTCTCGGCCGCCGGCATCCCGCAACTGGCGGTGGTCATGGGCTCATGCACCGCCGGCGGCGCCTACGTTCCGGCGATGTGCGATGAAGCGATCATCGTACGCAAGCAAGGCACGATTTTTCTCGGCGGTCCGCCGCTCGTGCGCGCCGCGACCGGCGAAATCGTGGACGCGGAATCGCTTGGCGGCGGTGATGTGCATACACGCATTTCCGGCGTCGCCGATCTGCTGGCCGACAATGACGCGCACGCATTGACTCTGGCTCGCGATGCGGTGAAGCATCTTGGCCGTCGCAGTGAACCATGGCTGCCGCGACAGGAAAGTCGCGAGCCGGTGCATGACATGGAGGACATCTATGGCGTGATACCGCGCGACACGCGTTACCCGTATGACGTGCGCGAGATCATTTCCCGCATCGTCGACGCCTCGGAATTCCACGAGTTCAAACCGCTGTATGGCAAGACGCTGGTCTGCGGCTTCGCACACCTGCACGGCTATCCGGTCGCGATCGTCGCGAACAACGGCATCCTGTTTTCAGAATCCGCGTTGAAAGGCGCGCACTTCATTCAACTCGCTAATCGTCGCGGCGTGCCGCTGATCTTTCTGCAGAACATCACCGGCTTCATGGTCGGCAAGAAGTTCGAGCATGGCGGGATCGCAAAGGATGGGGCGAAGATGGTCACTGCGGTCGCGTGCTCGCGGGTGCCGAAATACACAGTGATCATCGGCGGCTCGTTCGGCGCCGGAAACTATGCGATGTGCGGGCGCGCGTATTCGCCGCGCATGATGTGGATGTGGCCGAATGCACGGGTCTCAGTGATGGGCGGTGAGCAGGCCGCACAAGTGCTCGCCACTGTGCGCAGCGATGGGTTGAAAGCGCGCGGCAAATCCTGGCCCGAAGAGGAGCGTGAGCAGTTCATCAGTGAGATCCGCGGGCAATACGAAGCGCAGGGCAGCCCGTACTACGCGACCGCTCGTCTCTGGGACGATGGCGTGATCGATCCGATCGACACCCGACGCGTACTCGGGCTCGCGATCGCAGCGTCCATGAACGGCCCGGCGCCAGGGCCGGAGCGCTACGGCGTCTTTCGAATGTAGGAGCTTCGCATGTCCCTGGTGACGACCTCCATCGACGCGCGCGGCGTCGCTACGCTGACGCTCAATCGACCCGAGAAACATAACGCCCTCGATGGCGCGACAGTGCGGGATCTGCACGATGCGCTGCTCGAGATCGAGCGCAACCGGTCCGTGCGCGTGGTTGTCCTGACGGGCGCCGGTGCAAGCTTCTGCGCCGGTGCGGACATCGCACACATGCGCTCGATGATGGGCGCGGCTGAGCAGCAGAACGTGGACGATGCGATGCTGCTGGCGCGCTGTCTGCGCACGCTCGACGAGCTCGATCGTCCAGTGATTGCTCGCGTCAACGGCAATGTCTTCGGCGGCGGCGTCGGGCTGGTCGCGTGTGCGGATATCGCCATCGGCGCCTCGGCCGCGAAATTCGCACTGACCGAAGTGCGTTTGGGCATCGTGCCTGCGGTGATCTCGCCTTATGTCGTCGCAGCTATCGGGAATCGCGAGGCGCGACGATTGTTCCTGACAGCGGCGCCGTTCGATGCGGAGGCCGCGTGCAAACTGGGACTGCTGCATTTCGCAACGGCGCCCGAGCAGCTCGATGTGCTCGTCGGTGAGCAGATCGATCTGATTCTGCGAGGCGGACCCGAAGCACTGCGGGCCGCCAAAAAATTGGCCCGTCGTGTCGCCCATTTCACGGATCGCGACGTGCTCGGCGAGGAAACAGCCCGCCTGCTTGCCCGGTTACGTGTGAGCCCGGAGGGGAAGGAAGGACTCTCGGCGTTTCTGGAGCGTAGATCCCCGGAGTGGGCGCCGCGCAAATAGAGAGCAACGATGTGGGCGGCCCCGGCTGATCAGGCTCCACTCCCCTTTGTGCATCGCAAAAGAAGCGGCTAACATCCGGCGCCGTTTTTCCTCAATAACGCGAGGGCCCATGCATCTCGAAGGTAAGCTCGTTGTCATCACCGGCAGCGGCCGCGGCATTGGCCGCGCCATGGCGCTCGCCTTCGCTCAGAAGCGCGCCAACATCGCGATGATCGACCTCAATGCCGCCGACCTCGATCAGACACGCTCGCAATGCGAAGCCGTGGGCGTACGCGCCAAAACCTATCTCTGCAATGTCGCTCGCGAGGACGAAGTCGCCGCGACGCTCGATGCAGTCGTTCAGGACTTCGGTCGACTGGACGTGATGATCAACAACGCGGGCATCACCAAGGATGCACTGCTCGTCAAGGTCCACGAGGGAAAGGTGGTGGGCAAGATGTCGATGGATCAGTGGAACGCGGTGATCGACGTCAACCTGACCGGCGTGTTTCTCGGCGCACGCGAAGCGGCGGCGCGCATGATCGGGCTCGGCAACGGCGGCGTAATCATCAGCACGTCCAGTATTTCGCGCGCCGGCAACATGGGACAGTCGAACTACTCCGCAACCAAGGCCGGCGTGGCGGCGATGACAGTCGTCTGGGCCAAGGAGCTTGCCCGTCATGGCATTCGCGCCGGCGCGATCGCGCCTGGCTTCACGCGCACAGAGATTCTGGACGCAATGAAACCCGAAATGATTGAGCGCGCCCTGAGCGCCGTGCCGCTGAAGCGCATGGCCGACCCCGCCGAGATGGCGCACGCGGCGATCTTCATTGCAGAAAACGATTTCTTCTCGGGCCGCATCGTCGAACTTGACGGCGCGCAGCGCATTTGAGCAGCGTTACACTACTGATCGATCACGGAGTACAGCCATGAAACTCAATCAGGTGCGAGCCGTCATCACCGGCGGCGCTTCCGGTCTGGGCAATGCCGTTGCGCAGAAACTCATCGCCGCCGGCGCCAAGGTCACTTTGATTGACGTCAATGAGAACGCCGGCCAGGCCGCCGCGAAAACGCTCGGCGCATCTGCGTTCTTCCAGACGGTCGATGTGACGAACGAGGCCGTCGTCGCGTCAGCCATTGCGAAGGCGCAAGACGAAATGGGCGGACTCAATCTGGCGGTGAACTGCGCGGGCATTGGCTGGCCGCGTCGCACCGTGAACAAGGAAGGTCCAATGCCCGGCGATATTTTCCGCAAGGTCATCGAAGTCAATCTGGTCGGCACGCTGCTCGTATCGAAGACTGCGGCGGCCGCAATGCAGAGCAATTCTCCCAGCGAAGAGGGCGAGCGCGGCGTGATCGTCATGACGGCCTCGGTCGCCGCGTTCGATGGACAGATCGGTCAGGTTGCGTATTCGGCTTCGAAGGGCGGCATCGTAGGCATGACCTTGCCGATGGCGCGCGATCTCTCCGGACTGGGCATTCGCGTGATGACGATCGCGCCCGGCATCTTCAAGACGCCGATGATGGCCGCCCTGCCGCAGGAAGCGCAGGACTCGCTCGGCAAGCAAGTGCCCTTCCCTCCTCGCCTCGGCCGTCCCGACGAATACGCAGCACTGGTCGCTCACATCTGCGAGAACACAATGCTGAACGGCGAATGCATTCGTCTGGACGGCGCGATCCGGATGGCTCCGAAGTAAGTCGGTAGGTCGGCCGTTCCATGTTCCCGACAGGATCGGCGTCTTCCTACATCCATGTAGGTCGGGACTCATTCGGCAACCGTGTACGTCGGGTTGAAACCCGACCTACGAAGAGAAGGCGACATGACCGAACGTGAAGTGATGGAGTACGACGTCGTAATCGTCGGTGCGGGTCCGGCCGGGCTCGCATGTGCGATCCGTCTGAAACAGCTCAAACCGGAAACCAACATCTGCGTACTGGAGAAAGGCTCCGCCGTGGGCGCGCACTCCCTGTCCGGCGCGGTGCTTGAACCTGCCCCGCTGGAAAAACTTCTGCCGAACTGGCGCGCGGAATACAGGGGCATGAAGGTGCCGGCGGCGCAGGATGATGTTCGTCTGATGACGCGCACCGGGTCGCTCAAACTGCCGAACTGGGCGGTGAACCTGTCGCCGATGAACAACCATGGCAATTTCATCGTCTCGCTGGGTCAGCTGACAGCGTGGCTTGCACAGGAAGCGGAGAAACTCGGCATCGATATCTTCCCGGGCTTCTCGGCCGCGGAAGCACTGATCGACGAACGAGGCGCGGTGAAGGGCGTGCGCATCGGCGACATGGGCCTGGAAAAGGACGGAACGCCGGGACCGAACTACACACCGGGCGTCGAGATTCACGCAGGTGTAACGATTCTCGCTGAAGGGTGTCGCGGCTCGATCTCCAAGCAGCTCATCAAGAGATTCAACCTGCGCGAGGGCGTCGATCCGGCGACCTTTGGCCTCGGCTTCAAGGAGCTCTGGCAATTGCCGCCCGGCCGTGTGCAGCCCGGTCGCATCGAGCATGCATTCGGCTGGCCGCTCGATACACAAACCTATGGCGGCAGTTTTCTATATCACCTCGACGACGATCGCGTGTACGTGGGCTATGTCGTAGGACTCAACTACAAGGACCCGCGACTCAAGCCGTTCGAGGTTTTCCAACAATTCAAGAATCATCCACGCATCAAGGCGCTTCTCCAAGGCGGCGAAATCGTGGCGGCGGGCGCGCGCACCATCGCCGCGGGCGGCTATCAGTCGCTGCCGAAGCTCGATATGCCCGGTGCGCTGCTCATCGGGGACGCCGGCGGCACGCTGAACGTTTTCAAGATCAAGGGAATTCATCAGGCTATCCGGTCAGGCGTCGTCGCAGCCGAGCATTTTGCCGAGCACGGCGTGAGCGCAGGTTATGACGCTCGCTGGCGCGCCTCCGAAGGTCATCGTGAGTTGCACGCCGTGCGCAACTTCAAGCCCGCATTCAAGGGCGGCCTGTACGTCGCGATGATCAATGCAGGAATCGAGGCTCTGCTGAAAGGCAAGACGCCATGGACATTGCGTAATTCAGCCGACTGGTCCGCCCTGGAGAAGCTCGACGAGTACGCCTCGCCGGATCGCGATTGGATCGATCGCACACTGCCGCCGCGCGATCGCCTGGCCTCCGTATTCTTTGCAGGCAACGTTCACGACGAATCGCAGCCGGTGCATCTGAAGGTGCACGACACCACGATCTGCGTCGATCGCTGCACGAAGGAGTTCGGCAATCCATGCGAGAACTTCTGCCCCGCTGGTGTGTACGAGATGATCGACGACGATCAGGGCGGTCGCCGCATGCAGATCAACGCCGCCAACTGCGTGCACTGCAAGGCGTGCGACATCAAGGATCCGTACGAGATCATTACCTGGACGACCCCGGAAGGCGGCTCGGGACCGAACTACCAGAATCTCTAGTCCGAAGGTTGGTGGTTCCTAGTCGGTAGCCGGAAGATAAGGGCGATCTTTCTGGCGCGATGGCGGCTAATCTGGCTACTGAATACGGACTACAGACTACAGACTACCGTCTATGAATCCCATCTGGTCCCCTTCGCCCGAACGCATCGAACGCGCCAACCTCACGCGCTTCATGCGATTCGTGCGCGAGCGCCATCACGCGCCTGTCGTCGACTATCCCGCGCTGCATCGCTGGTCGATCGAGTATCCCGAGAACTTCTGGGGCGCCGTGTGGGATTTCTGCGAAGTACGCGCGGAACAGCGCGCGACGCAGATCATCGAGGACAGCAACCGCATGCCGGGCGCGAAGTGGTTCATCGACGCGCGCTTCAACTATGCAGAAAACCTGCTGCGTCTGGATGATGACTCACCCGCCATCATCTTTCGCAACGAGCGAGGGGAGCGGCGCGAGTTGTCGTGGCGCCAGCTGCGCAGGGAAGTTGCGCGCATCGCCGACGGCCTGAAACGCGCCGGCGTCGTGAAAGGCGACCGGGTCGCGGGTTATCTCCCGAACATACCCGAGACCGTCGCCGCCATGCTTGCGGCTACGAGCATCGGGGCAGTCTGGTCATCCTGCTCGCCGGATTTCGGCGTCAGCGGTGTGCTGGACCGTTTCGGTCAGATCACGCCCAAGGTGTTGTTCGCTGCGGCCGGCTATCAGTACGCCGGCAAGGCCGTCGACTGCATGCCCACGCTGCGGACCGTCAAGGAAAGAATCGCCAGCATCAAGCATATCGTCCTCGTTCCCTATCTTACGGAGTCCGCGACGGTAGATACGATCGACGGCGTCGTCCTGTACACGGATTTCGGCAAGCCCAACGCTCAGCTCGCCTTTGCACAGCTGCCCTTCGAGCATCCCGCTTTCATCCTCTATTCCTCCGGTACGACCGGCGCACCAAAATGCATTGTTCACAGCGCAGGGGGCGCGCTGCTGCAGCAACTCAAGGAACACGCGCTGCATGCAGATATGGGACGCGACGATCGCTATTTCTATTTCACGACCTGCGGCTGGGTCATGTGGAACGGCCTGGTGAGCGGTCTTGCGACTGGCGCGACCATCGTGCTGTTCGATGGCGCGCCGCTACAGCCCGATCCGCGCATCTTGTGGCGCGTTGCGGCCGAAGAGCGCCTCACGATCTTCGGAACGAGCCCACGATTTCTGACGAGTTGTGAACAGGCAGGCATACGTCCGCGCGAGGAGTTCGACCTGAGCGCGTTACGCACGATCATTTCCACGGGCTCGCCGCTGAGTCCCGAGAGTTATCGCTACGTCTATCAGCACGTGAAGCACGACGTGCTGCTTGCGTCGATTACGGGCGGCACTGACATCATGGCCTGCTTCGGCGGCGGTTGCCCGGTGTTGCCCGTGTATGACAGCGAGATTCAGGCTCTGAGCCTCGGCATGAAGACGCAGGTGTATGACGACGACGGCCACCCATTGATCGACGCTCAGGGCGAATTGGTCTGCACCGAACCGTTCCCTTCCATTCCGATCGGCTTCTGGGGCGACGCCGACGGCTCGCGCTTTCGCGCCGCCTACTTCGAGCACTACCCGAACGTCTGGCGCCACGGCGACTTCGCAACGATCACCCCTCGCGGCGGATTGATCGTGCACGGCCGATCAGACGCCGTACTAAACCCGGGCGGCGTGCGCATCGGCACAGCGGAGATCTATCGACAGGTCGAGAAAGTCGAGGAAGTCGCCGAATCGATCGCCATTGCGCAGCAATGGCAGGGCGATGTGCGTATTGTGCTGTTCGTGCGACTGCGCGCTGGCCTTACGCTTGATGAAGCATTGAAGGACAAAATCCGCAGCACGATCCGCCGCGACTCCACGCCGCGTCACGTACCCGCAAAAATCATTCAGGCGCCGGATCTGCCGCGCACGATCAACGGCAAGCTGGTCGAACTCTCGGTGCGCAATGTCGTTCACGGGTTGCCGGTCAGGAACACCGATGCGCTGGCGAATCCACAGGCTCTGGATTTCTTCAGAGACCTTCAGGAGCTGAAGCGGTGAAAGCGGCCGGACGCCGACCTGCTGGTCCGACCGTGTTTTCCGACCAGTGACCAGCGGCCGTTCGCCTCCTGTTTTTCTGAGCGTCGCGGCGCTTTATGAGCGTGAATGCGCACGTCTGGGCTATACGCCTGACAGTTCGCAGCAGAAGCTGGTCGCCCTGCTCGATGACCTGCGAACGCGCTTGCTCGCCCCGGAGCCGAAGAGTCTGCTCAAGGGCCTGCTCTCCCGCGGCAAACCGCGCGAGCTGCAACAAGGGTTGTATGTGTGGGGCGGCGTCGGGCGCGGCAAGACCTGGCTCATGGATCTGTTTTTCCAGAGCCTGCCGTTCAAGGACAAACAGCGCAGTCATTTTCATCGCTTCATGCAGTTCGTTCATGACGACCTGAAGAAGCACAAGGATCGCGCTGACCCACTCGAACTCGTCGCTGAGAAGGTGGCGCACAGGACGCGTGTGCTGTGCTTCGATGAGCTCTTCGTCGCCGACATCGCCGATGCGATGCTGCTCGCCAGCCTGTTCCGCGGGCTGTTCGATCGCGGCGTCACACTCGTTGCAACATCCAATGTGCGGCCGGACGACTTGTACAAGGACGGTCTGCAGCGCGCCCGATTCCTGCCCGCCATTCGTCTGCTCAAGGAACACACCAGAATCGTGCACATGGACGCCGGCGCAGACTATCGGCTGCGTCTGCTCGAACGCGCAACCACCTGGTTCGATACCAACAGCGGGACGGTCCCTGCGCTCGAACAACTGTTCGAAACGATAGCGGGCGAACCCGGCAGGCCCGATTCGACGCTCACGCTCAATCATCGTCGACTGCATCCGCTGCGTCAGGCGGACGACGTCATCTGGTTCAGCTTCCGGGAACTGTGCGACGGACCGCGCGGCCAGGCTGACTACATCGAGATTGCGCGGTGCTATCACACCGTCTTACTGAGCGACGTGCCCGTCCTGGGTCCCGAAGCGGAGAACCAGGCGCGGCGCTTCATCATCCTGGTCGATGTGTTCTACGACCGCGCCGTCAAGCTCATCATTGCGGCTTCCAGGCCGGTGCATGAACTCTACCGGGGGTCGAAACTCACATTCGAGTTCGAGCGCACCAGGAGCCGCCTGATCGAGATGCAGTCGCAGGAATACCTGGCGCGGCCGCATCAGCCATAGGCGACCTTGTAGGTTGTGAGTTGTGAGTTGTGAGTTGTGCGCGCTGCCGCACGTTGCGGCGTCTTTTCCCTGCGGACAACGCAGAACCGACGACTCACAACGTAATCACGCCACCGCCCGATGCGCGCCGAGTTGCGCCCTACGCCGCGATTCCGCGTTTTCGCGCGCCTTCGCTGCGCCGTTCGCATCGCCGCTCATTTCCAGCGCGCGCGCCGCCAGTTGCCAGTTGAAGGGGCTCGACGGCTTGAGCTGGGTGCGCTCCGCACTCAGGGCGCGGGCGAGGCGCGCCTGTCCGCTGCGCAATGCCGCCTCAACGAGCGTGAGGTGAAGCAGATCGCGCTGTGCGTGGCTGCCGCCAAACCGATGCGCGATCAGGCGAACCGGCGTCAGCAGATCGACGGCTTCGGCGTAGCGAGCGGAAGCAAAGGATACGAGCGCCTGCGCCAGAGGCAAGCCGACTTCCCGTGTCATGGCGGCATTCGTATCCGAGCCCATGGCTTTGCGTTCCATCGCCGCAATCGTTCGCTGAGCAAGATCGAAGCGCCTGGCGCTGGCGAAGGCCATGACCGCATGTACGTCATTGAACGAGTAGTAGGCGTGCTCGATGAACGGCTCCCACGATTGCGCAAGCTCCAGCCAGCGCGCTCCCACATCGACGCCGCGCACTCCGAGCCGCCAGAGCAGCGCAGCGGCGTCCACCATTTCCAGCGGAATTTGCGAGGAACTTGCGCGAATACGCCGGTCATACAGATCGAGCACCGGCGTAATGTCTCCGCCGTCGAGATGGAAGAGCGCGAGATGCCACCAGTTATGGAGCGCGAAGCCATTGTTGGTCGACCAGTCCTTCTCTCGCGCAGTCAGCCATTCGATCCCATCGCGCAAGCGACCTTGCATTTCCATGACGTGCACTACTGCGTGCACAGCCCAGGCGTCGCGCGGATTGAGTTCGAGCGCCCGTCGGCCGGTGTCCTCCGCGCGCGAGTAGAGCGCCGTTTCCTCGAGCCCGAATGCGTACATCCCGAGGACGTAGCTGTAACCTGGCGCGCCGACGTCCCATGCCGGCAGCACCTGCGCAATGCGGTCGCGCAGCATTGATGACGCACCGAGGAAGAAGTCCCCCACATGCGCAATCTGCAGCGCCAGAAGGTCCTGTGGGTAGTCCAGCAGGATGTCGCCGTAACGACGGATAGCGCCTGCGAAATCACCATGTAGCCAGGTGCGGGCGGCGGCGGCATGTGCGCGTTCCCGATCATTCGCACGCCGCCCCAACGCCTCGACCGCCTCGATGCTCTGCGCCAGCAGCGGCAACACCATGCGATCGCTCGCCATGATCATCAATCCAGCGCGCAGGCAGTGCCCTGAAGCGAAACCCGGATCAGAGTCGATGGCGGTCTGAATCGCGGCCAGCGGGTCCAGGAAATAGCTGACCGACAGGTCGAGCGCCTGTTCATACTGGTGCAGCAACGCGCGGTTGCTGGTTGACAGTGGTACACCGCGCGAATCATTGAGCGACATGAGGGGCCTCCCGGACTAGCATGGAACGGACTTTCTGCAGGCAGTCTCGCGGGTCGTCGTGAGCAGTAAGTCTCGACAGCCGTGAAAAATCCGTGAAAATGACATGCACGGCGGGCCAGCGGCGGCGAATGCATGTCATCCCCATGCGAGCGGCGCCGTCTTCCTCTGGACTGAGGGCGATTGAAGGACCTGATTGTTTGAGCGAACTCACTCTGCAAGTGCTCGGCGCCTTTCGGGTGCACGATTCCGCGGGCAGCGAAATCCGCATCGCTTCCCGCAAGGGCCGTGCGCTACTCGCCTATCTCGCGCTGCGTCCGGATGAGTCGCACAGTCGCGAACGCCTGGCGATGCTCCTGTGGGAAGGCGCCGATGAGGAACTTGCACGCACCAGCCTCAGACAGGCGTTGGCCGCGCTGCGCAAGGCGCTGCCGAAGTCCGCGCAGGCGGCGCTGCTCGCGGATACCGAATCGGTCGGCGTCGACGGTAAATTGATCGTCACCGACCTTCTCTCCTTCAAACGTTCGCTCGCGGACGGGACGAGAACCGCGCTGAAGGGAGCGGTCGCACAGTATCGGGGCGACCTCCTCGACGGCTTCGATGCGCGTTCGACGGCGTTTGATGAATGGCTGAGCCACGAACGACTCGTAATGCGCAAGCATATGAGTGAAGCGCTTCAGCGACTGACGCAGCTCTGCACGGTCAGCGGCGACACGGACGGAGCGCTAACTGCATGCACGCGATTGGTTGCGCTTGAGCCGCTCAACGAAGCCGCGCATCGCATGCTGATGGAGTTGCACGCGAAACGGCAGGCGTACGCCGAAGCGTTGCGTCAGTACCGCGTCTGCCGGGACGTGTTGCGACGCGAACTCGATGTGTCGCCCGAACCCGCCACGGAGCAGCTCTATCGCGAACTCATGAAGCGTCGCCGCGCCGCCGTACCGGGCGCCGAGCTGGATGACGCGGCGTCTGCAGAGGAGCCGCAAGGCGCGCCAGTCGCCGCTTTCACTGCCGCGGCGCAACCTGCAATGCGGCCGGAATTGCGCGATGCGGTCATTCTCGTCGCGCGCCTGGAAGGCTTGCTTGAACTGGAAGCCAGCCTCGATCCCGAGGAGTCGCTGGCGCTGTCACAGGAATTTCAACAGCGCGTGCAATGCGCGGTGCAGGAATTCGGCGGCCGCGCCGATCGCCGCGTCGGCTCCAACGTGCTGGCGATCTTCGGTGCACCGATTGCGTACGGCAATGAACCCGAGCGAGCTGCCCGCGCGGCGCTGAGGCTGCGCGACACCGTGGCTCACAGCGCCTGGCCCGCCGCCGCCGGAGCTCTGACGCTTCGTATCGGCATTGCACAGGGACAAGTGCTCTGCAGCGCCGGTCTGTTTCCGCTGACCGGCAGGCCGACGCATGTCGCTCATGCGCTCGCGACGCGCGCCGCGGATAACGAGATTCTGCTCTCGAGTGAACTGCGGCAGTCGCTCGGCGATTCTGTAAACGCGCAGCGCACGTCGGCAACTCCACAGGCCGAGACCGATCCGATCACTGCGTGGTCGCTCCAGGCGATGCGCACTGACGGCGCCGGCGCGCAGCCGTTCGTCGGTCGAAGACCTGAACTGGCCATGATTCTTGCCTCCATGGATCGCTGCGCCGCCAGTCGTCACGGGCGCGCCATCGTCGTTCGCGGCGAAGCGGGAATCGGCAAGACACGACTCGTGGAGGCCGTGCGGTTTGCGGCTCGCGAACGCGGCGTCGCCGTGCATTGCGCACAGGTATTCGATTTCGGTCAGTCCCCGGGACGACGCCCCATCACCACGCTCGCACTCAGTCTATTGGGCGTTGGCGCCGACGCCTCCACCAGCGAACGTATCGCAGCGGTTCGTCGCGTTGCGGTCGCTCGCAGCGGCAGCATCGATCAGATCGTTTTCCTCAGCGATCTGATCGATGCGCCGCTGGATGCTGAACTGGAGGCCCTGGAAAAAGCGATGGAAGCAGCGACACGTCAGCGCGGACGCACGCTTGCGCTTGCGCAGATCATCGAGTCTGCCGCGCAGCGCGCTCCGCAGCTTCTGGTGGTCGAAGACGTTCACTGGGCCGATAGCGACGAATTGGCGCGGTTGGGCGAGATTGCGGCCGTCGTCGCGAACTGTCCCATTCTGTTCATCATGACGACTCGCTCCGAAGGCGACCCCATCAGTGCAGCGTGGCGCGCGCGAGCACGAGGATGCCCCGTTACCACTGTCGATCTCGCGCCGCTTGCGGATGACGAGGCTCACGAACTTGCGGCGCACTATCCGGAGCTGCCGACCGGGACGATCGAAGCCTGTATTCGACGCGCGGACGGTTATCCACTGTTTCTCGATCAACTGCTGCGCTCCGCGACCGCAGGCCACGATTCGCTGCCTGGCTCGGTGCGCTCGCTGGTGCTGGCGCGCGCGGATCGCCTGTCGGCGCAGGATCATTTCGCGCTGCAGGCAGCCGCCGTTCTCGGTCAGCGCGGTGCGCTCGCGCCGCTGAGGCGTATGATCGATGACGACGCTTATGAACCAACGCTCATCGTCAATGCATCGCTGGTCCGCTTCGATGGGGTCGAGCTCGAGTTCTCTCACGCTTTGTTTCGCGACGCCATTTACGAGTCGACGCTCAGATCGAAACGTCGCGAACTGCACCGCATCGCCGCGGAGTGGTTCTCATCATCCGACGTCGCCCTGTATGCAGATCATCTGGCTGCCGCAGAGGACGAACGCGCTGCGTCCGCATATGTCGATGCAGCTCGGGCGGAACAGGCTGCATTGCGTTTCGAACGCGCGCTTGCACTCACGACGAAGGCCGTCGCTCTCGCGCGTGAGCCGGCGATGCTGCATCGGACCAGCACGCTGCTTGGCGAGTTGCTACTGCAATTAGGCCGGACGCACGACGCCCTGACTGCTTATCGTGAGGCGCTGGACTTCGCCATCGACCAGAGCGAACACGGCCAGGCCTGGTTCGGCGTCGCGTCCGCATTGCGCATCATGGACCGCCACGAAGAGGCGCTGGATGCGCTGGAGCGCGCCGAGACAGCGCTCGACGAGTCAGCCGACGCGCGGATGCGCGCGCGCCTGCTGACCTTGCGCGGCAATCTGTGTTTCCCGCTGGGACGCCTGGACGCCTGTCTGCGATCGCACGAGCAGGCGCATCGCTTTGCGCTGCAGGCCAACTCACCGTTGGAGATCGCACGCGCTCTGGGCGGCATCGGCGATGCGTACTATCAACGCGGGCAGATGTTGACCGCGCGCAATCACTTTGCGCAATGTATTCGTGAGGCTCGCGATCACGGCCTGGTCGGCGTTCTGCTCGCCAATCTGCCGATGCTGGGCATCACTCACACGTACTCCGGGAATCCAGCCGCGGGCGGCGACAGTTCTGCGGAAGCGCTGGAGCTCGCACGACGCATCGGCGATGTAAGAGGCGAACTGGTCGCGCATCTCGGGATGACGACCGGCCTGATCATGCAACTGCAGATCGAAGCGTGCCGCAAGAACGCCGAGCACGCCCTCAGACTTGCGCAGCAAATCGGCGCACGCCGCTTCCAGGCCGAGTGCCTGGGAATCATTGCAGCGACCATGCTGCCAGACGGTGACCGCTCCGAGGCGTTACGTTTCGCCGAAGAGGCGGTGCAACTCGGTCGCGAGACAGGCATGTCTTATTGCGGGCCGGTGCTGTTGAGCATTGTGGCGCGCATCACCCCGGATCCTCTGCAGCGAAAGCGGGCGCTTGCCGAAGGCGAAGCGTTGCTGGCGAAGGGCTGTGTCAGTCACAGCTATTTCGACTTCTATCACAACGCAATCGAAGTCAGTCTGGCGGAGCGCGGTTGGGCGGATGCCCGGCGTTATGCGGAAGGGCTGGCCGCCTATACGGCGGAGGAGCCGCTGCCCCTTACGAATCTGCTGATTGCACGAGCACGTCTGCTGGCGGATGCAGGCGAGAACATCGCAACAGGCGCGACCTGCTCACAGCTCGAATCACTGCGCGCAGACTGTCAGCGAATGAACGTGCTTGCGGCCTTACCTGCAATCGAGAGTGCGTTGCAAGTTTTGCGGGACGAAAGCAGGGTGAGATGAAGAGCCGCGAGAGACCGCAAAAAAGAATTAAAGAAAAATAATCCGATCGAGCGCTATCTTTGAAACCTTCGGCCCTCCTTTATGTCCCGCGGGATTCCTTCGATCACGCTGTTTCGCGGCTCTCGTCTGCGTCACGACTCGTAACGAGCCGATGTCTTCGCCTTGATCTCCTCGGCGGCGACGCCGGGCGCGAGTTCGACCAACTTGAAGAGCGACTTGCGATCCGGACGTGCGAATACCGCGAGTTCGGTGACGATCATGTCGACTACGTTGGCGCCCGTCAGCGGCAGGTCGCAGCGCGGTTTGAATTTCGGGGCGCCGTCCCTAGAGGTGTGCTCCATCACCACGACCACGCGTTTGACGCCCGCGACCAGATCCATCGCACCGCCCATACCCTTGACCATCTTGCCGGGCACCATCCAGTTCGCGAGATCGCCGTTCTCCGCGATTTCCATACCGCCGAGAATCGACAGGTCGATGTGGCCGCCGCGGATCATGCCGAAGCTGTCGGCCGACGAAAAATACGAGGACATCGGCAGCTGCGTAATCGTCTGCTTGCCGGCGTTGATCAGGTCGGGATCTTCCTCGCCTTCGTACGGAAACGGACCCATCCCGAGCATCCCGTTCTCAGACTGCAGCACCACCTTCATTCCTTCCGGAATGTAGTTCGCCACCAGCGTCGGAATGCCGATGCCGAGATTCACGTAGAAGCCGTCCTTCAATTCGCGCGCCGCTCGGGCGGCCATCTGATCGCGGGTCCAGGGCATGATGTCGACCTGTTGTCAGTTTTCAGTGATGCGTGGGTTATGAAAGCTCATGCCGTTTCGCGTTTGCGCACTGTGCGCTGCTCAATCGTCTTGAGATAATTCGAGCCCTGAACGATGCGCTGCACGAAGATGCCGGGCGTGTGAATGCAGTCGGGATCGAGGTCGCCGGGTTCCACCAGTTCTTCGACCTCGGCGATCGTGACTTTACCCGCGGTCGCCATCATCGGATTGAAATTGCGCGCCGTCTTTCGATAGACGAGATTGCCCTCCGTGTCGCCCTTCCACGCCTTCACGAGCGAGACGTCCGCGGTGAGACCGGTTTCGAGAATGTACGTCTCGCCATTCACGACGCGCTGCTCCTTGCCTTCAGCCACCAGCGTGCCTGCGCCAGTCCGGGTGTAAAAACCATAAATGCCGGCCCCGCCAGCCCGGATGCGCTCGGACATCGTGCCCTGCGGATTGAATTCCAGCTCCAGTTCGCCGGCGAGATACTGACGTTCGAACTCCTTGTTCTCGCCCACATAGGAGGAAATCATTTTGCGGATCTGGCGCGTCTTGAGGAGCTTGCCAAGTCCGAACAGATCCACGCCGGCGTTGTTGGAGACGACCGTGAGTCCACGCACACCGGTGGCGCACAAAGCATCGATGAGATTCTCCGGAATTCCGCACAGACCGAAGCCGCCGCACATGAGCGTGATGCCGTCCCGCACCACGCCCTCGAGCGCTTCGCGCGCACTCGCGTACACCTTCGTCTTCATAAGTTTCTTGCCAGAAGCGCCGACTGGGGCCGCGATTGTACCCGCCCACAATGCGGAATCCATATCGCCAACACGAAATTCATCGTTTGAGGAATTATGTCGATCGCACGGCTCTGCCGGAAGGGAGGAGCCGCGAAAGACCGCATAAAAGACTCGCCACGCAATTGAACTCGTCCGGACGTCCTCCGGACCAGCCATTTACTTCCTTTATGCGGTCCTTCGCGGCTCTCCTCTTGTATTTCTAAGCTGCGTCAGCGTCTGAATCCGGATCGTATCCAAGGATCGGCGACAGCCAGCGTTGCGCCTCTTCCAGCGATATCTTCTTGCGCGCAGCGTAGTTCTGCACCTGGTCGAGGCCGATCTTGCCGACCGCGAAGTAGCGCGAGCCTGGATGCGAGAAGTACCAGCCGCTGACGGCTGCGGTCGGGTACATCGCATATGACTCGGTGATCTTGATTCCGGCGTTCGCTTCCGGATCGAGCAACTGCCAGAGAGTCGCCTTCTCCGTGTGATCCGGACAAGCTGGATAGCCTGGCGCCGGACGGATGCCGCGATACTCTTCCTTGATCAACTGATCATTCGCAAGCCGCTCTTCTGGCGCATAACCCCAGAATTCCCGACGTACGCGTTCGTGCATCCGCTCGGCGAACGCCTCAGCGAAACGGTCCGCGATCGCCTTGAGCATGATGCTCGAATAGTCGTCGTGCGCCTTATGGAAGCGCTCCAGATGCGGCTCGATGCCGATTCCCGCCGTGACTGCGAAGCCGCCGATGTAGTCCTTCCGACCCGAGGACTTGGGCGCAATGTAGTCCGCGAGCGCATCATGCGTCTGCCCCGCCGGTTTACCCTTCTGCTGACGCAGGGAATGCAGGCGCGCGATGACGCGCGAGCGCGAGTCGTCCGCGTACACTTCCATGTCGTCGTCATCGACGCTGTTCGCGGGGAACAGACCGATGACGCCGCGCGCCGTCAGCCAGCGTTCGTGAATGACCTGCTTGAGCATGCGACGCGCATCCGCATACAACCTGCTGACCTCCTCGCCGACGACGGGGTCCGTGAGCACTTCCGGAAAGGTGCCGCGGAATTCCCAGGCGTTGAAGAACGGCATCCAGTCGATATAGCGCGTGAGATCTTCGAGCGAGTAGTCATCGAATACCCGCAGTCCGAGGAATCGCGGGACCGGCGGCGCATAGCTTTCCCAGCCGCCCTTGAAGCGGTTCGCGCGCGCCTGCGCAATCGTGAGCTGCGGACCTTTCGTCTTCTTGCCCCGATGCTGCTCACGCCGCACGGCGTGATCGGACTTCACGCGCGCGACAAATTCGTCTCGTGAAGCTGCGGTTACAAGTTGCTGGCAGATGCCGACCGAGCGCGATGCATCCTTCACGTACACCACAGGACCCTTGTACTGCGGATCGATCTTCACCGAGGTATGCGCCGGCGATGTCGTCGCGCCGCCGATCAGCAGCGGTTTGTCGAAACCCTGCCGTTGCATTTCGCTGGCGACGTGCACCATTTCATCGAGCGACGGTGTGATGAGGCCTGACAGCCCGATCATGTCCGCCCCTTCGCGGCGCGCGGTTTCCAGAATGCGATCGCACGGCACCATCACGCCGAGATCGATCACTTCGAAGTTATTGCATTGGAG
>JBOHZJ010000078.1:0-2459 GCA_050738395.1 Steroidobacter sp. | reverse complement strand
CCGCGGAACTGGCGAACGCGATTCAGGCAGTGGAATCGCCGTCGGCGCTCGCCGACCTCGTCGCGAGCTTCATGGACATCAAGCCAGGCGACAAGCAGGAGTTGCTGGAAACAGCCGATCTCAAGCTACGCCTCGATCGCGTGACCGAGCTGCTGACCAAGCGCGTCGAAGTGCTGCGTCTGCAGCGTCAGATTGAAGAGCAGACGCGCGATGCAATCGACGAGCGCCAGAAGGAGGTGCTGCTGCGTGAGCAGATGCGCCAGATCCGCAAGCAGCTCGGCGAGGACGGCGAGTCCGGCGATGAGCTCACGGAGGTGGCCGAAGCGATCGACAAGGCCGGCATGCCGGAGGAGGCGCTCGAGCAGGCGAACAAGGAACTGAAGCGCCTCGAGCGGATGCCCGATGCGAGCGCCGAATATTCCATGCTGCGCACCTGGATCGATCTGATGATTCAGCTGCCATGGTCGAAGCTCGATCACGAAGCGATCGACATCGAGAACGCGCGCCGCGTGCTCGATGAAGATCACTACGGCCTCGAGAAGATCAAGCGCCGCATCATCGAATACCTCGCGGTGCGTAAACTCAACCCGCAGGGCCGCAGCCCCATTCTGTGCTTCGTCGGTCCGCCCGGCGTCGGCAAGACCTCGCTTGGCCAGAGCATCGCACGCGCGCTCGGCGTCAAGTTCGCGCGAGTGAGCCTGGGCGGCGTACACGACGAGGCGGAAATCCGCGGTCATCGGCGCACTTATATCGGCGCGCTGCCGGGCAATATCGTGCAGGCGATCCGCAAGGCGGGTACGCGCAATCCGGTGCTGATGCTCGATGAGATCGACAAGCTGGGCGCCGGCATCCAGGGCGATCCATCGTCCGCACTGCTGGAGGTGCTCGATCCGGAACAGAACAACACGTTCCGCGACAATTATCTCGGCCTGCCATTCGACCTGTCGAAAGTGATGTTCATCGCAACGGCGAACATGCTCGATACGGTTCCCGGGCCGCTGCGCGACCGTATGGAGGTCATCGAACTCACCGGCTACACCGAAGAAGAGAAAGTCGAGATCGCGAAGCGGTATCTGGTGAAACGACAGCTCGAAGCGAACGGGCTCAAAGCTGAGCAGGCGTCCGTGACCGATTCGGCCCTGCATCAGATCGTGCGCGACTACACACGCGAAGCCGGCTGCCGCAATCTGGAGCGCACGATCGGCGCGGTGCTCCGCAATGTCGCGGTCCGCGTTGCCGAGGGCTCGGTCACTCAGCAGACGGTGGATGCGTCAGATCTGCAGCCGATCCTGGGCGCGCCGCGCTTCGAAAACGAAGTGGCGATGCGCACCAGCGTGCCGGGCGTAGCTACGGGGCTCGCCTGGACGCCGTTTGGCGGCGACATTCTGTTCATCGAATCCACGCGCATTCCCGGCGCCGGGCGACTGATCCTCACGGGTCAACTCGGCGATGTCATGAAAGAGAGCGCCCAGGCGGCCTTGTCGATCGTGAAATCGCAGTCAGCGCGCTTCGGTCTGGATCCGGCTACGTTCGACAAGACGGACATCCACATTCACGTGCCTGCTGGCGCGATACCGAAAGACGGCCCGAGCGCCGGCGTCGCGATGTTTACCTCACTGGTGTCGCTCATCACCGGTAAAACGGTCGGCCATGACCTCGCCATGACCGGTGAGATCAGTTTGCGCGGGCTGGTGCTGCCGGTCGGCGGCATCAAGGAGAAGACCGTTGCGGCGCATCGCGCGGGGATTCGCAAAGTGCTGCTGCCAGCGCGCAATCGCAAGGACCTCGAGGACATACCGCAAAGCGTGCGCAACGAAGTCGAGTTCGTATTCTGCGAACGTGTGGATGATGTGGTGCGTGAGGCGCTGGGCGTCGAATCGAACGTGACAGAGGTCACGGCCGCGGCGTAGCCCCGCTGCCGCGGCGGCCAACTCGCTTACTGGCCAACTGTGGTCCATTGGCCAGATGAAGATCTGACTCCAGCGTAACCCTGCGCGCTCGCGTCGAGCATTCAGCGGTGATTCAGCGGCCAGCGCGCCATGCGCATTGTCTCTGGCCAGTAATCCAGTGCGCCAGTAATCCGGTCGGCCCATCGCGACGCTACGCACCTTGCATCACGATCAGCGATGAATCGCATTGCAAGATCGGCGCGAAGGGAGTAATCAATGCAATATGTTCCGCAGTGATCGTAGTGAACTGCGCAACGCAGCGCGATCCGGCTCCGAGCATCGCAACGAGCCGTACGGTTCTTCGTCATCTCCAAATTTCTTCACCGTCGCAGACAAATGTGACGCACCTCGCGCGAGCACGTCCGACGTGCATGTCGATGGAACATGTTCGCCCGTGGATCAGTCTTTGTCTTACGCTCGTTTGCGTTCAACCGGCATGGTGCGATCGAGCCTGAGGCGCATGCTGGCGGTGTATCCGGATCAGATGTTTTCGATGAGGAGCAGCACGCA
>JBOHZJ010000077.1:0-2912 GCA_050738395.1 Steroidobacter sp. | reverse complement strand
TGCTGCGCGAACTGTCCACGAAGCTCACCAGTTTTCCAGCGAACTTCACCCTGCACCGACAGGTCGCCAATGTCGTGCAAAGCCGTGAACGGATGGCGGCGGAGCAGATGCCGCTCGATTGGGGCTTCGCCGAAATGCTCGCGTATGGGACGTTGCTGACCGAAGGCTACGAAGTGCGCATCGTGGGCCAGGACAGCGGGCGCGGCACGTTCTTTCATCGGCATGCCGTCTGGCATGACCAGAGCAAGGGCGAAACCTACATTCCGCTGGAGAATCTCGCACCGAGCCAGCCGCGCTTCACAGTGATCGATTCGCTGCTGTCGGAAGAAGCGGTGATGGGCTTCGAATATGGCTTCTCGACGACCGAACCGAATTGCCTGACGATCTGGGAAGGACAGTTCGGCGACTTCGCCAACGGCGCGCAGGTCATCATCGATCAGTTCATCAGTTCCGGCGAAGCGAAGTGGGGCCGTTTGTCCGGTCTGACACTGTTCCTTCCACATGGCTACGAAGGGCAGGGGCCGGAACACTCCTCCGCACGCCTCGAACGCTTCCTGCAGCTCTGCGCCGAGCAGAACATGCAGGTGTGCGTGCCTTCGACGCCGGCGCAGATGTTTCACATGCTGCGCCGTCAGATGCGGCAGTCGTTCCGTAAGCCGCTCATCGTGATGACGCCGAAGAGCCTGCTGCGTCACAAGCTTTCCGTGTCGCCGTTGCAGGAGCTGACCCACGGCGGGTTCCGCAACATCATCGATGAGGTCGACGATATCACGCCGTCGCGGGTCACTCGCGTGGTGTTCTGCTCGGGCAAGGTGTACTTCGACTTGCTCGATTCGCGCCGCGCCGATCGCCTGCACAACGTGGCGATCGTCAGAGTGGAACAGCTCTATCCCTTTCCGATCGAACTCTACGCGGCCGTCATCCGGAAATATTCGAATGCGCGCGAAATCATCTGGTGCCAGGAAGAGCCGCAGAACCAGGGCGGGTGGTATCAGATTCGCCATCGTCTGCAGGAGCCATTGTCGAAGGAGCAGCATCTGCTGTACGCGGGACGTGCGCCGGCAGCCGCGCCGGCGACCGGCATCTCGCACATGCACGCGGACCAGCAAAAGGGACTCGTCGATGCGGCATTGCGTTCGACGAGCACCGAGGAGTCCTTGCGGCAGACGACGCGGCTCAAAGCTGCGAGCGACAAATAGCCGCCCACATTTTCCAACAGGCCAGGAACAGATCGAATGAGCATCGAAGTCAAAGTGCCGCAGCTGCCGGAATCGGTCGCCGATGCGACGCTGATCGCGTGGCACAAGAAGCCGGGTGAGTCCGTCGGCCGCGACGAGAACCTCGTTGATCTCGAGACCGACAAGGTCGTGCTCGAGGTGCCGTCGCCGTCCGCGGGTGTGATCAAGGAATTGAGGGTCGAAAACGGCGCGACCGTGACGAGTGGCCAGATACTGGCGATTCTTGAAGCAGGCGAAGCTGCGTCGGCGGCAAAGCCCGAGCAGAAAGAGGAAAAGCCGGCCGCCGCGCAACCCAGGTCTGACGGCGGGAGCGCCAAATTGGCGCCGTCTGCAAAGCGCATGGTCGAAGAACACAAGCTCGACGCCGGGCAGATCGCGGGCAGCGGCCGCGACGGCCGGGTGACGAAGGGCGACGTGACTAAACACATCGCCGGCAGGGATTCGGCGCCGGCCGCGAAGGCGGCGAAGCCCGCGGCTGCGGTGAAGCTTCCGGCCGCGCCAGGCGCTCGCACCGAGCAGCGCGTGCCGATGACGCGTCTGCGGGCGCGCATCGCCGAGCGTTTGATTCAGGCGCAATCGACCGCCGCGATGCTGACGACATTCAATGAAGTCGACCTCTCCGCGGTCAGCGAAATTCGCGCCCGCTACAAGGACAAATTCGAAAAGGCGAACGGCGTGAAGCTCGGCTTCAGCTCGTTCTTCATCAAGGCGTCGATCGAAGCGCTGCGCAAGTTCCCGGCTGTCAACGCATCGCTCGACGGCGGCGACATCGTGTATCACGAGTTCTACGACGTGGGCGTCGCTGTATCGACGGAACGCGGTCTGATGGTGCCAGTGCTGCGCAATGCGGAGAGCATGAGCTTTGCGGAAATCGAAGCGGCCGTCGGCCTGTATGCCCAGAAGGCGCGCGATGGCTCGATTACGCTGGAGGAACTGACCGGCGGCACGTTCACGATCACGAACGGCGGGGTGTTCGGCTCGCTGATGTCGACGCCGATTCTGAATCCGCCGCAGGTCGCCATTCTCGGCATGCACAAGATCCAGGAACGCCCGATGGTCGTCGATGGCGAGATCAAGGTGCGCCCGATGATGTATCTCGCGCTGACCTACGATCACCGCATCGTCGATGGCCGCGAATCGGTGCAGTTCCTCGTCGCGGTCAAGGAAGCGCTCGAGGACCCGGCGCGGTTGCTTCTACAGTTGTAGAAGCAGCCGCGCAGTTGACGGCCGACGGTTGACAGTTGACCGCCAGAGGCCGCGCAGGCGTGCTCCAGCCGTCAACGGTCAACCGTCAACTTTCCATTGGAGTCTCTATGTCCAACCAATACGACGTAATCGTTATCGGCGGCGGCCCCGCCGGTTATCCCTGCGCGATTCGTGCGGGTCAGAACAAGCTCAAGGTCGCCTGTATAGATGAGTGGCGAAACAAGGATGGCTCATACGCGTTCGGCGGCACGTGTCTGAACGCCGGCTGCATACCGTCGAAGGCGTTGCTTGAGTCCTCCGAACTCCTGCATCGGGCGCAGCACGAATTCGCGGTGCACGGGATCAAGCTCGGCGAGATCGGTTTCGATGTGGCGGCGATGCAGAAGCGTCGGGCGCAGATCGTGAAGCAGTCGACGATGGGCATTACCGGGCTGTTCAAAGGCGCGGGCGTCACGGCGCTGCAGGGAC
>JBOHZJ010000076.1:0-11331 GCA_050738395.1 Steroidobacter sp. | reverse complement strand
GAACTACCTCCTCCGGAAAACATTCCCAAAAATCACACCACGGGGCGGCGTGCTGCTCAGATTCGCGCCGCCAGAATCCAGTAGGCAGGAGGATGGAATGCACGTCGCAAACGCAACGAGCGATACGGAATCGCGGCGTGAGATTTGTGGCGTAGCACTCGACATGAACTCCCCCTGCCTGGCGTCTGTGTTTGGTCAACGCCTGGGCGCGGCCGCAATGTCCCGCCTTTTGACAACGTTGTCAAGCCGTATGACAACGATGGTCAGCGGAGAAATAGAAATCCGGCTGAAGGATGATCGGGAGGCCGCCGAACAGCCTGAACGGCCTTGTTGCGCGCGTCAGACAATTGCATGCTGCGCGCGCTTCGGACCGAAACCGGCTGGCAGTAGTGTTGAAGGGCCCCTTTCAACAGCCCTGCTGTCGGGCCACGGATGGCTTGACGAGCGCAGCGAAAACCACGCCCAGTGTTCTCATGAGACCAGTGTCTTCATGAGATTTGGGCAAGCGAGTTGGAAAACGTCCAGGACGGACCTTCCTGCACCCTGCTAATGAGTGGTGGACGGATTCGGAGCGTTGCGCACCGGCAGCGGCACATTGCAGACGTCAATCCGACCGGCGGGGACCTTGTACCAGTCGTCGCGACGATTGCGCCGCGATTCAATCAGGTCGGTGAAGGTTTGCGTATCGGTCCGCAGCACCTCGAGCATGGCGCGCTGCGGCGCCGGAACAGCGGCGGCAAGACGAACACGGCTGATCGCCGTGCGCTGCTCGGGCTTTTCATAAAAACCCATCGGAGCAGCGCCGCGCGGCAAAATGGACAACAACTCCATGCCCTGCACCACACGCCCGATCAGCGTGATGTTTCGATCGAGCTGCCGCGGCGCATGACCGGTGACGACGTACAACTCCGCGCCGCCGCCGCTGTCCGCGTCGTTGTCGCGACCTGCTCCGATCATTCCGTAACAATGCACGAGCCAGGCGGCGCCGGTCGTCGATTCGCGCGCGGCGGGAAAGCCGTCGACGAATCCGGTTTGCGCGGCGTAGGTGTCTGGATCCGGCAGCGGCGTGAATGCGAGGCCGGCGGCGGAACGCGTGAATTCAGCCGCCAGCGTCTTGCGCGCCTTGGCGAGCGACTTCTTTCCCTCCGGATCGCCCCATTGCACCACGAAGTTGTCCTGCGAACGATTGATCGCAAGGCCATCGAAATACTGCTCGCGCACCAGCATTCGAATGTTGTCGACGTGTTGCGGTGCGAATTGCGGCGCGAGTTCGATAACGACCCGCCCACTCGCAAGCTCGAGATAGAGCGTGCGCTCCGGATCCAGCGCACGCCAGTCCGCGGGCGCGGACGCAGTCAGCACTTCCGCCATCGTTTTCGCGCTTCCTTCGGATGCGGCGCAGAGTGCGATTGTCGCTACAAGAACAAGGGCCAGGGTTTTTGTCATGGTGAACTCAGGTCTGCGCAAGCATGGGAAATTTGAACGGGACCGTCGGCAGCGCATGATCGCCGCGCACGAACAGCGGCGACTCGTCATACGCGCCGATCGGTCGAGCGTCTGGCCACCATTCTCCCGGCGTGAATCCGAATTTGATATGGCGAGCCGGCGCCCTCGCGACCCGCGGGAGATAGCTGCGCAGATCGAGGCGATTCCTGGCCAGCACGTCGCAAATCCGCAGGCAATCGCCCTCATGCTCCGTAATCAGAATCGCGTCGCTTTCGGCGCAGTAATACAGGCGTTCCTGGTAGAAGTTCGTCCAGTACCACAGCAAGACGCCGCCGTAGTTTCGGGCGCCGAATAGCTCGGTGAGTGGACTCGCGCTCGCGGCAACGCGCACCAGCAGAGCGCGATCTTCAGGACTATCGAGCGAAAGCGTGCGCAGTCTGTCGCGGGCCGGAGTGACGGCGTAGTCCGCACCGAATTCAACTTCGTGAACGCGTTTGAAGCCGAATAGCGGATAGAAGTCGAGCACATCGTCATTCGCGAAGAGGAACATGATGTCCTCGCTCGCGGCGAATTCCAGCACACGCGGCATGATCATCCGCTGCAAGCCCTGCCCGCGGTGTTCCGGAACAACACCCACGGCGCCGAGCTGCCAGCCGGTGAGTTCACGACCGTGCAGCAGGATCGTCATCCGCGATAGCGAGGCATTCGCGATAATCTCTTCGCCCGCGGTGATCGCAACGGCGCAGTAGTCTTCGTCCCAGCCGCCGCGCTCGTACCATTTGCGAAAGCTGATGCGCGGAAACACGCGCGGCGCATAACGAATGAACGCCTCGCACCATTCGACGTCGGTATGCGTGATCGTGATGGGATGGGGGCTCATCGGCTGCTTGCGCCCAGGTGAAGCCTGGCTCTTCGTAGGTCGGGTTGTAACCCGACACACCCGATTGTCGCAATGAATCTCGACCTGCAAAGGATCAGCGATGCCGGTTCCCCGTAGGTCGCGTATTAACGCGACGTGCTTGATCGTCGCAATGAACTGCGACGCCCGGCTCAGCTCCATGAGCGACGCAGGCGCGCCTTTCAGAAGAACGCATTTACGCCGATGAAATAACTCCTGCGGTTCTGAAGATCATTCTGCGGAATGCCGTCATAGACGCGCGCACCGGCGCGCAACTGCAGGAACTGAATCGGAGCGTATTCCCAGACGACGCTGAAGCGATTCTGTTCGTCCTCGTCTACGTCGTCGTCGGGCTCGAAGTACTCCGCGGTCAACTTCAGATTGTGACCCGCGCGAAACGCCCAATTGCCCTCGAGAAGCCCCACCCACGTATGGCGACGGCCTTCGGGGAAACTATCGTCGATGATGTAGTCCGCCTCGGCAAGCCATGCGATTGGGCCAGTGCGCAAGCCTGCGAAGACGCCCTGCATCTGACGTTCACCCGCATCCGCGTCATTGAAATTGAAGCTCGCGCCGGCGCGCCACAACGGTCGAATGTGCTCGGCGCGCAGACTGACCTGCTTGCCCTCGTCGGTCTCGGGACCTGCCGCGGTCCCATTCGTGACCGCAAGTTGCGCAGACCAGTGCGTCGTCTCCCAGCCGACCTCGATTCCCTTGTCCGGTGTGGCGAAGTTGATCCCGGTCGCTTGCCGCACGAACGCCGCGTCGTCCTCCAGCCGCCATCCATAAGGCAGGTACATCTGACCAGCCCGGATCGACCAGCGCTGATCAGCCGTGATGTAGCGGGCGTAGGCTTCCAGATTTGTACTGCCGCCCGGCGCGACGCGCTGATCGACATAGAGCAGCACTCGATCGGGAACGATCGCGACGCCAAGATAGGCGCGTAGTTCCTCAGTATCGAACTCGGACTGTGCATCGCTTCCAGGAATGTCGGTGTAGAAGTAGCCAGAGCGCAGGTTCGCTCCCACGGAAATGTAGCGGTTTAGGGCGCCCGTCCACGGCTCCACTCCCGGGATCTCCACACGACGCTCCGGCAACGCGGTCTGCCCCCATGCAGCGCCGAACGCATTGCGCATCCCGCCGCCGCTGGCGCTCACGTGACAACTCACACACTTCATACCTTCGCGCACGGCGAAGTACGGTTCGGCAAGCACGGGATCGATCCGCGAGCAGGACAGCAGCAATACACAGAGCAGTATGTTTCGCGCATTCATCGCGATTCCTCCATCCTGAAGCGCAAAACGAAATCGCCGCCCGGTCCGCCATCGTTGTCGCCGTCGATCGGACGCGCTGCGCGTTCGGCGAGCGCCAGCGGTGCGCCGCCGCTCACGCGCAGCTCATAGTGATCCGCAATCCATTCGGCGCCGGGCATCGTCACTGCGAATGCAGTCGGCTCGATTGAGCGCAACGCGATCGATACGGCGATCAGCTGCTCGTTGTGATTCGTGAAATCGCCGTCGCCGCCGCTGCGCTGCATGATGACCGTACCCGCCTCGAGCAGCGTTGCATCGAGCTCAGCACTCGCGCTCAGGAGAATCTCTCGCGGCGGCTCACGTAACACGGCGCCAGGCATCGGCCATGCCGCCTCGATCGTGGCGGCTTTTCCTTCCGCGCCGGCCGCAACAGTCTGCTGTGCGCCGGCGAGGATCCATTGCCGAATGACGGCGATCGTTTCGGCAGGCAACGGCGAGCCATTGAGCGGCATGCGTGCGCCGACCGCCGCCGTGCCTTCAAGCTTCTGAATCAGGTAGCTCGCGTCCGGATTGCCCGGAGCGACGCGCAGCAGCGCAGGCGCTTCCACGCCCGGCGCATTGACGAGCATGACATAGGACGCGCCTGCATCCAGGCGCAATCCCAACGGCGCCGCCGCGCCCGCGTGACACGTCGTACAGATCGGCGTGAACACGTTGTCCTGGATCGAGGCGAACGTTGCTTGCAACGGCTGTGCGGCTTCATCTTCGGGCCGCCCATTCACATCGAGCCCGTCGCCGTCGCCGGCGCAGGCGCCCATTGCAAGCAGTGCGCTGCACGCTGCTGCTCTTGTCGTTCGCATGAACATGATGACCTTCTCGAATCGCAGGGCGGATCGCTCGCACGAAAAAAGTTTGCGGCGGTAAGTGCCCGCAATCGCATCCAGGGTTCTCTGCAACAGATGTTGTGAGCTCGACAGAACCTTGCATGCGCGTGTGGGTACTCATGCTCCGCCACACCTGAGCAAGAGGCGTCACATGTCTTCGCGCGTCACTGCGATTCGCTCGCTGGTCGTCACGACGGCAATGTTGCTGTTCTCGCTGCTTGCCGGATGCGGCGGCGGCGGCGGTTACGGAGGCGACGACAACGCACCTCCGCCCCCTCCCCCGCCTCCGCCGCCGCCCACCATCACCCTAAGCGCGCCGAGCGGCGCTGCCGCGAATCGCACCGTGACGCTGACAGCGGACGTGACGGCGCCCGAGGGCGTGACGCGTGTGGAATTTCTCGTCGACGGGACAGTGATAGGCGCCGCCACAACAGCGCCGCACACATTTGCATGGGACACTTCAGCAGTGGCGGATGGCGCGCATACGCTTACCGCGCGGATCACCGATACAGCGAATACTGTCGTGACTTCAGCAGCCGCGACAGTCACGGTGAACAACAATCCGGCGATCAACGTTGTGCTGTCGCCCGATGAAACGTTTCCCAGACCCACATCGACGGCGAGCGGCTCAGGAGACCTTACCTTCAATCTCATTAGCGGCGCAGTGAGCGGCGGGGTAGATGTCAGCGGCGTCAATGCGACGCTCGCACACATTCATCAGGGATATGCGGGCGTGGCCGGGCCGGTGATAGTGAACTTCGTGCAGAGCAGCGCCGACCCCAATCGCTGGGAGCCGCAAGCGGACAGCGTGCTCACGACCGAGCAGATCGACGACCTGCTCATCGGCAAGCTGTATGTCAACGTTCATTCCGCGGCGTATCCGCAGGGGGAAATTCGCGGACAAGTGCAACCCGAGAACATCGACGTCGTCATCACTGCGATGAACGGTGATTCGGTGTCACCGCCCGTTTCGACGACTGCGAACGGCGTTGCCGCGACGACGATCGACACGCAAGCGGCAACCGCTACCGTGCATGCGAATACGACGGGCGTCGACGACGCGACGGACGCCCACATTCACAAGGCGGCCGCGGGCGCAAACAACGCCGCCGCCCTGATCACGTTAGCCAAGGACCTCGTCGCGCCCGGCCATTGGTCTGCTGAGCTGCAAACGGTTGCGGCCGCGGATCGCACTGACTTCAACGCGAATGGCTGGTACATCGACGTGCACACGCCGGCGAATCCGGCAGGCGCCCTGCGCGGGCAGATCACGCCGAATCCGGCGCCGCCCCCACCGGCCGCGACCACGCTCACGCAACTGCAGAGTTCGATCTTCACACCGGCATGCTCGAGCTGTCACAACGGCTCTGGCGCTTCACTGCCCGGATCGATGAACTTGTCCTCCGCAGCGGCGAGCTTTGCGGCACTCGTCGGCGTCGCGAGCGAAGAGCAAGGGTCCGTCCTGCGCGTGGCGCCGAACGATCCGGGCAACAGCTACCTGGTTCGCAAGCTCGAGGGTGCGCCGGGGATCACCGGCGCGCGCATGCCGCTCGGCGGACCGTTCCTCGATCAGGCGACGATCGATCAGGTGCGCTCGTGGATCAGCGCGGGAGCGCAGAACAACTGAACGACTAGCGATCAGCGATTAGCGACGAGCCAGAGTAAGAGCCAGATGTGCATCCCTCCCTTCTTCTCGGCGAATCGCCGGTCGCTGGTCGCTATTCGCCGGCGAACAGCGCCGTGTAGCGGCGCTGCATTTCCTCGGTGGATACTTCCTCGATCTGATGGCCGAGCAGCCACTCGTGACCTGATGGATCGCGCACCGTGCCGCTGCGCTCGCCGTAGAACGCATCTGTCGCCGGCCGCACAAGCGTCGCGCCGGCTTCGACGGCTTTAGCGATCCACGCGTCCGCGTCGTCAACATGCAAGTGCATCGAAAATGTCGTGCCGCCGAGCGCCTGCGGACCGACGATGCCCATTTCCGGATACTCTTCCGACAGCATGAGCGTCGTCGCGCCGATCTTGATTTCCGCATGGCCGATGCGGCCGCCCGGCTCAGTCAGGCGAAACAACTCCTGAGCGCCGAACGCACGGCGATAAAACTCGATCGCCTTTGCTGCGTCGCGGACGCGCAGATAGGGATAGACCTCGTGCACTGCGAACGAGGCCGATGGGGAGCGATTCATGGTGGTATCTCCGAAGGAGCGATCGAGTGCGTTCATTCTGGACCGCGTCCGTCACACGGTATTGGAAAAATCCGCACTCCGGAGTCTGACAAGATCTCTATTGCACGCGACATCCCGAAAGGGCGGAAGGCGCGCCCCACGCCCCTGACCAGCCACGAGTTTGCTAGTCACTTCTTCAAGCTACCACTCGCCGCTGTTCGGCATCGAAGCCCAAGGCTCCCGTGGCGGCAGCGCATTTCCCTTCTGCAGGAGCTCGATGGAAATCTTTTCTGGCGAACGCACGAACGCCATGCGCCCGTCGCGCGGCGGCCGATTGATGATCACGCCGTGGTCCTTCAACCGTTGGCACGCGGCGTAAATGTCTTCGACCTGATAGGCCAGATGTCCGAACGCGCGCCCGATCCCGTACTCTTCTGAATCCCAGTTGTAAGTCAGCTCGACCTGGGCCTGTTCATCGTCCGGCGCCGCGAGGAAAACCAGAGTGAAGCGGCCCTTTTCATTTTTCATGCGGCGCACTTCGCGCAGACCAAGTGCGTCGCAATAGAAGCGCAGCGACTCGGCCAGATCGCGTACGCGCACCATCGTGTGCAGATATTCCACGGCGCTCTCCCGCAAGCATGAAAGCATCCGTAAACGATAGCCGAATTGCCTCTCTGCCACTACGCTCTTGCGGGCCGCCGAAGCAAGGAGCGACGACGGAGCAGCGTCATCGCTCGATGTCAGTTCGATCAGCTCACTTCGCGGCTGACGACATTCGACAGCGCGCTCTGCAAGCCCGAGGCCGTGATTGCGCGGACCGCAAAATAGTAAGTGCCGGCGGGCAGATCCTTGACGTCGTAGATATTCACGCCGGGACTTTCGATCTCGACCACTTCGTTGAGTTCGCTGGCGGTCTTGCCGTAGTGAAGCCGGTAGCCTGTCAGATCGGTCAGCGTCTGACCGTCCAGTGTGCGAGTGGGCACTTCCCATACGAGAGGGACATCGCGGTTCGTGGATCCGCCGGGCGCGCCGCTTTGCGCAACCATGATCGAGAACGCCGCCAGAGAAGCGCTCGTCGCGCCGTCGCTGACGCTGATCACCACGTCGCTGTGCGCGCCGATATCGTCTGCGCCCGGAGTGCCGGTGAGCTGGCCGGTCGCGGTATTGAATGCTGCCCATGCGGGCTTGTTTGCAACTGAGAACGCGAGCGTGTCGCCGTCCGCATCCTGCGCCGCCGGCGTCACTGCATAAACGCTGCCGACGCTGGCCTCGCTCGCAGGTTGGGCGCTGATCGTCGGCGGAGTGTTCGCACCCGGCGTCGATCCCGTCTGGCCGCTCGCGTTTGAACCGCCTCCGCCGCCTCCACCGCAGCCTGCGGCGATCATTGTTGAAATTGTCATCGCGATGAGGCCGCCGCGACGGCCCCAGGTGTTGGCTCCAGACTTCTGCATGTCACTGCCCTTGTGGTCTGGCCATCGCGGCTTCGAGGCCGCGCATGGCGTAAGTTTCCAAGGGCGTGACGTGATTGCCGCGCACGGCAATCGGACCAAATCTGACGGTGCTTCTTGTGCACCCAGAGCGACTGTGAGTTCACAGCCAAGCTCTCGCTTTGGCAGCCCCGCTGTCTTTGGCATTCGCTCTTTCGAGTCGAGGCCGTAAGACCGGTGGCTTTGCGTCCCCGTCTTTCAACGGGTTTGCCCTTGACAATAGCGAGTCCCTACGTGAGCGGCGCGTGGAGTTGGCGCACACATGCATGCATGCGCGCACAACATCATCGCCACAAGAATTTCAGCTCACCCCGCTGAGGCTTCCGATCATTCCTGATCGGACCTTCTTTTCTGCTCCCTGGTCCCTGGCCTGTCCGTAGCAAGAACGTGCTCACGCACGCGCTCTGGCTACAGCCTGTGGACTAGGGACTCCCAATCTTTCGTCTTCATCGACGGCGCGTAGTTTCGCCCGTCTGATTCCCGATCACCCTCGGGAAGGTTCGCAAATCCTAAATACCATTCGAGCATAACGCGCTCAGGCAAACCCGCAACCCTGTCGTCGAATTGCAGCAACGTCGCACGTGAGAGACGTCTGCCCGCTGGCTCCGACTCTGCCTCCACGCTGGAACAAGAGCCGCGAAAGACCGCATAAAATAAGCGTGAAATAGATGAGCGAGAGCGCAGCCGAGCAGAGCTCCGCCGGGACCATTCAGTCTTTTATGCGGTCCTTCGCGGCTCTTCTCTCTGGTTTGCCGCGAGCTCAATTTGATTTTTTGTGACGTACGTCACAATTCGAGCGCGGCGTTCACCAGCACCAGATCTGATCGAAGCGCTCCATGAACTCGGGCAGGGAGCGACGACGGATCACCTCGATGTCGGTGCGCAACGTGTCAGCGGGCACGCCGCGCGCTTCGAGATCTTCTTGAAGCGCATAGACAGTGACGCCTGCGCCCGCGAGCCGGCTGAAATCCGCGAGGAGATCGGGCGGTTGCTTCTGCGTCCACGCGCCAACCTGCAGACCGGCGGCATCCTGCCGACTGCATGCGTAGTTGACCGCGTTTCCACGCAGCAGCAACGTGAAGTCACCACCTGCGCCACGCATCGCCTGCGTGATCCACACGGCCGGATCATCCTGTTCTTCGAGCGTTGCGCGATAGGCGCCTTCGATTACCTGAAGCACTTGCATGACTCGCACCTCACCGTGTAGCGATCACGAGCGTGTTGTCGGCCGCGCTGGCCATCTTCCAGAAGTCCGCTGGCGAGCCGCGACGCACGCCTGGAACCGCTTCGGCGACGCCGCGCTCATCCACGCACAATCCGCAGTTCACCCAATCGACCTTGCCGCCGGCGCTCGCGGCTGCATTCATGATCGCCGTGACCCAGTCTTTCGGCAGTGGGTGCTGCTCCTGTTCCAGCGTGCGGTCGTGCACCGCGTTCGCGTGCTGCTTTTGCGCGGCAAACGGCAACGCGACGGCGCCCTCGTAGGCGAAGACGCCAATGTCGTAGCCGCGTCGCGCAGCAATGCTCAGCAGACGAAACGCGCTCGCCGTGCGTGAGCTCTCGAACGGTGGGTCCATCAGGAGAAAGGCGAGGGTTTTTTTCGCGTGGGTCATGGCGGTCACCGGGATCTGAAAAGTTCGCTGTAGGTGCGAGTATCTCAATGCCACATTACGCGGCTGCCGGCGACGAGATGGTCGAGCACCGCTTCGAGCGGCGAAGCGCTCACGTGATCGGAAAGTTCGGCGATGTCCATGCCCCGCTCCTTCAATGAGAAATCATCCGCAAGGATCTGCACGCCGGCTGCGGCGGCTCGCTGCAGGTGGTCCTGTTGCGCCGCTCGACGAGCCGCAAACACGCCGTTCTCGATCAGGTACAACACCGCGGTATGTCCGCGGCCCGCAAGATCACCGGCCAACTGACAGTTGGCTGCAACCTGGTCGGAACCAAACGGATCGCGGGACTCGATCAGCACGTATGTCGTCATGGAAGCTCCCCTCGCGTGATCCGACTGATGGACAGGAACGATCGGCCTGCCATCCCTTGAACGAACGAGACGGCTGCAGTGGCTTCGCGAAAGTCGTGAAATCAGCGCGATGCGAACAGGACGAAGGGCGCCCAGTAGAAAGGATGTCGATAGGGTGCGTATCGGGAAGCAGGACGCAGCAATCCGAGTTGCGCCTGGCGCAGCGCGTACGCACTCGGCGCATCGCCTGTCGTCAAGCCTCGGTAGAGGCGGCGGTACAAATCCGTCATCAACATCGTCGTACTCATGTCCGCCACGGGCCAGAGGGTAGCCAGCACGTCGCGTGCTCCGAGTCGCTGCGCGACCGCGCCAAAGCTCTCCAGCTCGCGGCCGGCGCCGGCGTCGTCCGCGAGCGCGGTCGAGCATGCGGACAGGGTCAACAGTTCGACGGCGCTCAGATCCGGCGCCTGATCCTTGAACGAAGCCAGCGTCAGGAACTGGCCATCGCCGAGCACCAGCCACGAATCCGTCAATGCGCCTGGCCGGAAAACGAAATGGCTTGCGAGGTGCACCAGTGCGAAGCGGCCGCCGAATGCGCCGTCGAGCTGGCGGTGTGTGAACGCCTGATCCAGGGCGACAATCCCTGGCACGACGCCGTCGCGATCGCTGCCGCCCCGATCGACGATGCGCTCGAGCTCGGCGCGAACTCGCGGCAACGGCGGCAAACCGGCGACGGACCGAGTCACTCCAAGCGCAGCGATGCGGATCGGCCCCGGCGCTTGCGTTCGCGCCACAGCGCTCGCGGCCGTCTGCACCTCGATCGCGTAGCGCTCGATGAGATAGCGTTCGCCATCGTGGAGCACCCCGAACGGCACATAGCGCAGCGCCCCATCGAGAATCAGCGTCAGCGTGTCGACGTCGTACTGCCTCAGCGTATGTTCCAGCGGCTGTAGCAACAGCCTATGGAGCTGACGGCTGGCGGGCCGCGGATCATTCCTGGGATTCTGCAGCGCCTGGCGCAGCTCGAACACCGAACGATTCAGCGCCTCGCTCTCGACCGGGATGTCCCAGGAGGTTCGTACTTCGTTGTGCGTCAGCAGCACCCGGGTGCGCTCCGGTCTCACCAGGTAATGAATCACCGCGCCACGCCTGGTCATGGCGACAGGCGCTTGCGCATCACCAGGTTCGCTGGGCGCCGCCATGCTTCTGGTGCGCAGCGCATGCGTGGCTTGCCT
>JBOHZJ010000075.1:0-5788 GCA_050738395.1 Steroidobacter sp. | reverse complement strand
CGCAGGACGTGCGGGCCGGTCGGCGTACCAGGGACGGTTCTGTGCGATGTTTGCTGATAGGTTTGGGGTGTCGCCAAGTGGTAAGGCAGCGGGTTTTGATCCCGCCATTCGGAGGTTCGAATCCTTCCGCCCCAGCCAGTCAACGAAGTGATTGGTGACTGGTGACTGGTGAATAGGAATGCAGCGAAGCGTCGCTCCAGCGCACTATTCACCAGTCACGAGTCACTAGTCGCTGGAGCTTTTTGATGGATCGCTCGACGATGGCGGTGTTTACCGGCAACGCCAATCCGCAGCTGGCCCAGGACATCGCGCGTCATCTGATGGTCCCGCTCGGGCGCGCGGCTGTCAGTCGTTTCAGCGACGGCGAGTCGACGGTGGAGTTGCTGGAGAATGTGCGCGGCCGCGATGTGTTCATCCTGCAGCCGACCTCGCCTCCGGCGAACGATCATTTGATGGAGCTGCTGGTGATGGTCGATGCTTGTCGGCGCGCTTCGGCCGCCCGGATCACCGCCGTCATGCCGTACTTCGGCTACGCGCGTCAGGACCGCCGGCCCCGCGCGATGCGTGTACCGATCACGGCGAAGCTCTGCGCGAACATGATCGCAAGCGCCGGCGTCCATCGCGTGCTGACCGTCGACCTGCATGCGGATCAGATTCAGGGATTTTTCGACATCCCGGTCGACAACGTGTACGCATCACCCGTGCTGCTGGGCGATGCCTGGAAGCAGAAGCACGACAATGTGGTGGTTGTCTCGCCCGATGTAGGCGGCGTGGTGCGCGCACGAGCGCTCGCGAAACGGCTCGACGATGCGGACCTCGCGATCATCGACAAACGTCGGCCGCGCGCGAATGAGTCCGAGGTGATGAACATCATCGGCGAGGTCGCGGGAAAGAGCTGCGTGCTCATCGATGATCTCGTGGACACTGCAGGCACGCTGTGTCACGCGGCGACAGCCTTGAAGGAAGCGGGCGCCAAGAAGGTGCTCGCCTATATCACGCACGCAGTGCTGTCCGGTCCTGCGGTGGAGCGCATCTCCAGGTCGGAACTGGACGAACTGGTTGTGACCGACACGATTCCGCTTCGCGAAGAAGCAAAGAGCTGCCCGAAGATCCGGCAGCTCACCGTCGCCGGATTGCTGGCTGAGACCATGCGCCGCATCCGGGATGAAGAGAGCGTGAGCTCTCTCTATATAGATTAGGCGGACAGCGGACAGCGGACAGCGGACAGTGAAAGCCGGAGACGTGCATGCTCCTCAATCACTGTCCGTTGTCCGCTGTCCGCTGATCGCTCCCACAAAGGTCGATGCAACTGGTCGCGGTGCATCTGCCTTTTTTGTTTGCTACGGAGATAGATATGAAGACCTCGTTTGAACTAGTCGCCGATCCTCGGGATGGCGTGCAGGGGAAGGGTGCGAGCCGCCGCCTGCGCCGATCCGGGAAGGTTCCGGCGATCCTCTACGGCGGGCGCGTCGAGCCCCGGCAGATCATGCTCGATCATCAGAATCTGCTGTCGCTGCTCGTCAACGAGCGGTTCTTTTCGACGATTCTGTCTTTGAAGATTGGCGGCGAAACACAAGCCGCGATCCTCAAGGACGTCCAGCGTCATCCGGCCAAGAATCAGATCATTCACATGGATCTGCAGCGTGTGCTGGAAGACGAGAAGGTGCGGCTGCGTATTCCACTGCACTTCACCGGCGCGGCGGCTTCCCCGGGCGTCAAGACGCAGGGCGGCATCGTGTCGCATCTGCTCAATGACGTGGAAGTGAGCTGTCTGCCGAAGGACCTGCCGGAATATCTGGAAGTCGACATGTCCTCGATGCAGATGAACGACATGAAGCGTCTGTCGGATATTCCGCTGCCAGCCGGCGTGGAGATCGTGGATCTGGTGCACGGCCGCGACGAAGCGGTGGCGTCCATCCATCATCCGCGCGCCGAAGAAGCGGAGACGCCAGTTGCAGCAGCAGCAGCGGCTGCAGCAGCGGCGCCGGCAGCGGGTGCAGTGCCTGCGGCAGGCGCGGAGGCGAAGAAGGAAGAAGCCAAGCCAGCGGCTGCACCGGCCAAAGGCGGCAAGAAGTAGGGAAACGCGGTTGGCGCGCCGGCCTCGCGGCCGGTGCGCCATTAGCGTTTCCGTTGACCGTTGTCAGTTGACGGTTGACCGCAAGAAACGGAGGTGGAGCATACGGCTTCCCTCTGGCCGTCAACTGTCAACGCTCAACCGACAACCATCTCGTCATGCCCGGCACTCCTCTCAAAGTCATCGTCGGTCTCGGCAATCCGGGACCCGAGCACCTGCTTACGCGGCACAACGCCGGATTCTGGTTCGTCGACGCGCTGGCGGCGAAGCTTGGCGGTCGCTTTCGCAGCCACACGAAATTCCAGGGCGATATCTGTCGCGCACAGTTCGGCGGCGTCGACATCACGCTGCTCAAGCCCTCGACGTACATGAATCGCAGCGGCCTTGCGATACGCGCGCTGTCGGATTACCTCAAAGTGTCGCCCGCTGAGATTCTCATTGCGCACGACGAGCTCGACCTGCCCGTCGGCGAGGTTCGCTTCAAGCTGGGCGGCGGCCACGGCGGTCACAATGGCCTGCGCGACGCCATCACACACCTCGGCGCTGAGTTCTGGCGCCTGCGCGTGGGCGTAGGCCATCCTGGCGACAAGTCCGAAGTCATCGACTACGTCCTGCGCCGGGCGCCGGCGGATGAGGAAGAGAAAATTCTGGCGTCCGTCGGACAAGCTCTCGATGCGCTGCCGGTGTTTCTCGAGGATGGATCGGAACGCGCGATGAACGGGTTGCACTCGAAAAGAAGCGGTTAGCGGTTGGCGGTTGGATCAGATCCGGATTCGGAAAGGGGCGATTGGTGATGAGCAAGATGCGAACGTGTACTGATGAAGGAAGGTCAGGCGGTGGTCCTCCGGGACTAACCGCTAACCGCCAACCGCTAACCGCTTCCTTCTGACCATGGGCATCAAATGCGGCATCGTCGGTCTTCCCAATGTCGGTAAGTCGACGCTATTCAACGCGCTGACGCGGGCGCAGATCGCAGCGGAGAATTATCCGTTCTGCACGATCGATCCGAACGTCGGCATCGTTCCGGTGCCGGACCCGCGACTGGACCAACTGGCTGTCATCGTGAAGCCCCAGCGCACATTGCCGGCGACCGTTGAGTTCGTCGACATCGCGGGGCTCGTCGCGGGCGCGTCGAAGGGCGAAGGACTCGGCAACAAGTTTCTGTCCCACATTCGCGAGACCGATGCGATCACGCACGTGGTGCGGTGTTTCGAAGACGACGACGTGGTGCACGTGGCCGGCCGGATCAAGCCGCTCGATGACATCGAAGTCATCAATACGGAACTCGCACTCGCGGATCTGGACACCGTCGAGCGCGGCCTGTTGCGCGCCGAAAAGGCGGCGAAGGCCGGCGACAAGGACGCGATCAAATTACGTGAGCTGCTCAAGAAGCTCCGTGAGCATCTCGATTCGGGCAAGCCTGCGCGATCGCTGATCAAGGATGCCGACGAACATCGCCTGCTGCAGGAACTGCATCTGATCACGCTGAAGCCGCTCATGTATGTCGCGAACGTGGCCGAAAACGGTTTCACCGACAATCCGCACCTGGACGCCGTTCGCAAGCTTGCCGCCAGCGAGAACTCACAGGTAGTCGCTGTATGCGCCGCGATCGAAGCCGAAATTTCACAGCTCGACGAAGGCGACCGCGCGGAGTTCCTCAAAGAGCTCGGCGTGGATGAGCCGGGTTTGAATCGCGTCATTCGCGCCGGCTACAAATTGCTTGGGCTGCAGACCTACTTCACGGCAGGCGAGAAGGAAGTCCGCGCCTGGACCGTCCGCGTCGGCGCCACGGCGCCGCAGGCCGCGGGCGTCATCCACACCGACTTCGAAAAAGGATTTATTCGCGCCGAAGTCATCGCGTTCGACGACTTCATCGCGAAGAAGGGGGAGCAGGGCGCGAAGGAAGTAGGGAAGCTGCGGCTGGAAGGCAAGGAGTACATCGTCAACGAAGGCGATGTCATGCATTTCAGATTCAACGTCTGATCGATTCGACGACGGCCGGCGTTGCCCGCACGTAGGCCTCCGGCAGGAAGGCCGCTTTGCGGCAGGAAGGCCTGCGGCAAGTCAGCGATGGAACTTGACTCGTGTTCTGGCCTGCCGAAGGCCCGCTTGCCAACGGCCTACCTGCCGAAGGGCCTGCTTGCCGCGAGCGGCCATTCGCCTTCGGCGCTACGCCGCGAGGAACTCCAGCAGCGCTGCATTGAACTCATCGGTGCGTTCGATGTTCGACAAGTGCGCCGCGTCCAGCAACACGAGCTTCGCGCCGGGAATCGAGCTTGCGATCAACTCTGCTTCACTGGGCGGCGTCGCTGGATCCTTGCTCCCGCCGATGACCAATGTCTTTGCCGTAATCGTCCTGAGAGCAGCGCGCTGATCCATGTCGCGAATCGCCGCTGAACAGGCCGCATAGCCTTGCGGATCAGCGCGCAGCAGCATCTGGCGCACACGATCGACCCGGTCAGGTTCGGCGCCGTGGAACTCCGGCGTGAACCAGCGCGCCAGTATCGTCTCGACGATCGCCGCCATGCCCTGTTCACTCACAGTCTTGATGCGGGCATCCCAGGTTTCACGCGGCGGCATGTACGGCGACGTGTTGCAGACAGCAATCTTCAACACATGGTCGGGCCACTGCGCCGCGAGATGCATGGCGATCATGCCGCCGAGCGAGAGTCCACAAAGATGGGCGCGGGCGACGCCGCACGCGTCGAGCACCGCGAGCGCATCGCGCGCCAGTTGGTCGATCGTGAGAGTTCGCGCTGATCCAACGCTCGATTCACCATGTCCTCGCGCGTCGAACCGGATCAGCTCGTAACGTTCACCCAGCGCGGCGAGCTGGTCATCCCACATCTCGAGGCTCGTCCCGAGCGAGTTCATCATCAGCAGCGCCGGCGCGCCGGGCCGCGGGGCGTGCTCATAGCGCAGTTGCGCATCATCGAAAACCAGCTTCATGTCTGCTGCTCCGTGAGTGCCGTGATCACGTTTCTGGCGTAGCGCCTCATGGCCGTCGTGTAACGATCACGTTCGCTTACCACGACTCGCACGTCGAGCCGCGATGATCGAATAGTAACGCCTGCACGCCGCCTTCGTGGCAATGTGCGCTCAACATGCGTCGATCTGCGCGGCAACTCACCGTATGCCAGCTTTCCCGTTCGACGATTTCGCGCAAGAACTGCTGTCATTCACCATCGCCTCGGTACAGATCTTCGACGACCGAACGCGCCAGCTCGCAGCCAGGTTGCAGGTGCGATCACTTCGACGCGGCCATGAAGACGGGTTTCGCCGCCAATGACAGATTCTCCTGATGGCGGACGCCTTTCAGCGAAGGCCGGCGCGAATCTCAGTTTGCTATATGCCTCGTCGGCGCGAACGAGACGCGGTGAATCCCGGGCGGGAACCAGTTCACATCCGAGCTCGCGCCCACCCTCCTGCTCGCGTCGCACATCACATTTGTTCACGACGCGCCTAACGTTTTCGCAATCCGCGCCGAAACAGGAACGGGGAGTGCAATCCTCCGCAGACGATTGGCCCATCAATACCGTGCCGCTCCGCCGAGGTGCGCAGAATGTTTCGCTCTCTACGTTTGTCGTTGCTGTCGATCGCACTTGCAGGTCTCGTGGCCGCAGTTGCTGTACTGACCCAGGCCTTGTGGAGTTTCGGATCGCTCGATCGCAGCGCTCGCGAAGCCATGGTCGCGAAGGATGTAATCGCTGACGT
>JBOHZJ010000074.1:0-11661 GCA_050738395.1 Steroidobacter sp. | reverse complement strand
CTTCCTGCAGGATCTTGAGCTGCGGCAGCGTCATCACGGTGTAGCCGATGCGGTTCGCTGGGACCTGCAGCAGGTACTCGAAGTGCGCAATCCCCCAGCTTGCCAGCGCCGCGATGATCCACGGCTTCTGATTCATGTTCTTCAGGTGCGCGTACCAGGCGAACGTCATGAACACGTTCGAGAGCGTCAGCAGCACTACCGTTTTCAATACAGGATGCATCACGCAACCTCCTGAGCGCATCCACACAGCGCAGGACTCTGGACTCAAACCGCCGTCATTAGCGCCTCAGCAGTGACGACGATCTGCATGCGCCAGAAACAGAACGGCCCGACGCACAGGCGCGTCGGGCCGGATTCAAGCCAGCGCCCTGGTGGCTCAGGCGGCGCTCTTGGGGCGGCTGCCCGCGGCCTTGCGAAGACGAACAACTCGTTGTGCATCTGCCGGCCGCTCGTTCATGACGACGACCTTCGCGCGTTTGAAGAAGTTGAAATCGGTCGCGCTCGCCCAGGTGTAGGCGCCCATCATGCGCCCGACCACCAGGTCGCCGACTTCCAGTTCGGGCAGCAGAATGTCATCGTCGATGACGTCGATCGAATCGCACGTGGGGCCTGCGAGCACGCTCTCGTGCAGCTCGCCGCCTTCCCGCAGCACCGAAACCGGATACCGGGCATGGTCGAACAACTGACCGCTGTACGAGCCGTACAGACCGTCATCGAGGTAGTACCACCAACGGCCATCACGCTTCGCCTTGCCCATGACGCTCGATACCGCCATTGCGGCTGGCGCTGCGATAAATCGACCCGGCTCGGCGATGACCCGCACGTGCTTTGGCAACCGCGCAAGCGCCTCACGAATCGGACGGCAGAAGTCGTCGATCGCTGGCACAGCATCGGTGTAGGACACGGGGAAGCCGCCGCCAATGTCCAGCACATCGAGCGACGGCAGGCCTGCGAGCAGCGCCTCGCCCATGAGGTTCGTACACGCGTGAATCGCCTCGACGTACTTCGCCGGATCGATCGCCTGCGAGCCGACATGGAACGACAGGCCGCGCACGCGAACGCCGAGGCGGCGCGCCATTTCGATGAGGCCGAGCACCGCACCGGGCTCGCAACCGAACTTGCGCGACAGATCCACGACCGCCTTCGGACTGCGGAATGACACTCGCAGCAGCAGATCGGCGCGCTTGCGATAGCGCACGAACTTCCTGATCTCGTCCGGGTTGTCGGCCACGAAGGTGGTCACGCCGTAACGCAGCGCATCGCGAATGTCGCTGTCGCGCTTGATCGGATGCGTATGAATGCAGCGCTCGGGCGTGACGCCCTGCGCCTTCACCAGTTCGACTTCTCCGGTGGTCGCGAGATCGAAGCAGGCGCCTTCCTCGCGCAGGCACGAAACTACTGCCGCGTGCGGCAATGGCTTCAGGGCGTAGTGAAGATCGACGTTCGGCAGCGCACTTTTCAGCGCGTGGTACTGACGACGGACCTGCTCACAGTCGACTACGAGAAGCGGCGAGCCAAAGCGCGCCGCGAGCCCACGGATTTCAGACTCCGCAAGCGTGGTCGAATCGGACGAGTGAGCGGGAGATACGGCTGCTGACTGTCTGGCTGCGCGTGGCAACACTGTAGGGCGCCCTCATGCAAAAGTAAGCGGAACACACTTAACCAACCAACAAGAGCGACTTGAGTTCACCGCCGGATCATCCGGGGTAAAGCATCTGAAGCTCTCACAAGTTCTGGTCGAGCGGCGCCCGCTGCTTTCGCGTTGTCTCTCCTTCGAAGGAAGAGACTGGGTGCTCTCTTACACAGGCCGGCGCGAAATGTAACAAAAATGTTCGGCGATGCAAGAAGCACGATGTGGATTTTTTCCTGATGTTGTGAAGTGCGACACGTCTCCCTGCGATCCACAGTCCCGAGTCCGTAGTCTGTAGCTCCGGGAACGGATACGTTGCCATCCTGGTTTGTTCTCGCTACGGACTCGCCACATGCCCTCCTCCGACTCGCTTCGCGATCTGGAATCGCTGCTGAAAAGCCGCGTGCCGCTCGTCGTCATCGAGACGCGCGATGAATTGCGCGCATTGGCGCTGCTCGCTTCGCTCGCGCCGAAGCTGGCCGCTGCGCACACACCGGTGTTCCAGTGGACCGTCACCGACGGGTTGCGGCGGCTCGACGTCGATCTCGGCGGCGCGCAGCAGCACAATGCTGAGCCGTCCGCCGTTTTGAAGTCGATCCGCGCGACTGACAAGCCCGGTATCTATGTGCTGGTCGATTTTCACCCGTTCCTCGCGGATCCGGTGCATGTGCGGCTGCTGAAGGATATTTGCCAGAACTATGAGCGTTCGCCGCGCACGGTCGTGCTTCTCAGCCACGAAATTTCGCCGCCGCGCGAGCTGGAGCATCTGTCGGCGCGCTTCCGGCTGGCGTTTCCGAGTCGCACCGAGCGCCAGATGATCATCGAAAAAGTCGCGAGTGAGTGGGCGAAAGCGCACGGCTCAAAAGTGCGTACCGAGCGCGCGTCTCTCGAACTCCTGATCGAAAATCTGAGCGGGTTGTCGACAGGCGACACAGAGCGCCTGGCCCGCAAGGCGATCTTCGACGATGGCGCGTTGCTCGCAAGCGACCTGCCCGGCGTGATGCAAGCCAAGCACGAATTGTTGAATCGGGGCGGAGTGCTTGCCTTCGAGTACGAGACCGCGCAATTCGCCGATCTCGGCGGCATGACCCGGCTCAAGGACTGGTTGCGTCGCCGAAAAGCAGCATTTGACGGCACGGCGTCGAATCTGGAACCCCCCAGGGGTATGCTGCTGCTCGGGGTTCAGGGCTGCGGCAAGAGCGTTGCCGCCAAGACTGCGGCCGGCGTCTATGGCGTGCCGCTGCTGCGGCTTGATTTTGCGGCCATCCACAACAAGTACATCGGTGAGTCCGAACGGAACCTGCGCGAGACGCTCGCGACCGCGGACGTCATGGCTCCGTGTGTGCTGTGGATCGACGAGATCGAAAAGGGAATCGCGACGGGCGACGGCGACAGCGGTACGTCACGCCGCCTGCTCGGCACGTTCCTGACCTGGCTTTCGGAGAAGAAGACGAAGGTGTTCGTCGTAGCGACGGCCAACGATATTTCCGCCCTGCCTCCTGAACTGATCCGCAAAGGCCGCTTCGACGAAATCTTCTTCGTCGATCTGCCTGCTGAAAACGTTCGCGCCGAGATTTTGCGCATCCACGCAGGCAAGCGCGCACTGCCGCTCCCCGAGGCGGAAATCGCGCAGCTCGCGGCCGCTTGCGAGGGGTTCTCGGGCGCCGAGATCGAACAAGCCGTCGTGTCCGCCGTCTATGCCGCGCACGCCGGAGGTGAGGCGATCGGCGCGGCGCACGTGCTGACGGAAATCAGAGCCACGCGACCGCTATCGGTCGTAATGGCGGAGCGGATCGATGAGTTGAGGCGCTGGGCGAGAGAGAGGACAGTGCCGGCGGATTGAATCGAGATAACGGCTCGCTATCGCTCGCAGGAAGGTCTCGCGGCAAGTCAGAAAAAGAGTCTCGGGCGAACCGGCGAGGAAAGGAGCGGTCGTTCTGTCCTGCCGGAGGCCTTCCTGCCGTAAGCCTGCTTGCTCACGAAGTGAGCCGTCATCGCGTCCTATGCCGGCCCGCCCTCTTCGCCGTAGTCCGCCACCCAGGCGGCAATGTCCTGATCGTAGGTGACGATGTTTTCGGCAGTCGCGGCGCGTCGCAGGCGGTCGCGCACGGCGTCCCATTTTTCACCCGCGGGAACTTCTTCAACCAGAATGATTTTCGCGCCCGCCTTGTCCAGCGTGCGCAGATTCGCGTAGAGCTGGCGCCCGTAAAGATCCGGGCGAATGCCCGCATTGATCCACGTCATATAGGGAGTCGCAGTGCCCGGCGGGCGCTGCGCGAGCACGGCGACCTTCTCGTAGTTGCCGGTGAATTCGTTCATCACCTGTTCCAGCCGCCGGCTCGGGACGACATTGACCGGCGTCACGGGCGAATAGTGCCGGGTCGTGGAGCCTGGAACGCGCGGTGCGCCCGGATTCGGCCCCACCTGAATGGACGGCGCGACCGCGCGCAATTGCGAAAAACTGATACTGCCCGGTCGAAGGATGCGTGGAGCATCGCCGACACATGACACGATCGTCGACTCGAGGCCGACCTTGCAGTCGCCGCCATCGAGCACGATTTTCACCTCGTCGCCGAATTCATCGCGCACATGATCAGCGCGCGTCGGACTCACATGGCCGTAGCGATTTGCTGACGGAGCGGCAATGCCGCCGCCGAAGGCGTTGAGCAGCTGCTGAGCGACAGGATGATTCGGCACGCGGATCGCCACCGTGTCCTGCCCGCCGGTGATGACGTCGTTCACCGCAGGGGCGCGTTTCGCAACGAGCGTCAGTGGTCCCGGCCAGAACGCATCCGCGAGCTTCCTGGCTTCCGGCGGCATTTCACGCACCCAACGCTGCAGGTAGCGCGGATGGTCGATGTGCACGATCACAGGATGCGTGGAGGGCCGTCCCTTGACACGGAAAATTTTGCGTACGGCTTCGGGATTGTTGGCGTTCGCGCCCAACCCGTACACCGTCTCGGTCGGAAACGCGACCAGCTCGCCCGCGCGCAACGCCTCGACGGCTTCAAGAATTTCCTGCTGCGATACTCGTCCGATTGCCATGCCGGGAATGATAGCGGATGGGGTCGTCAGCGGTATGAGGCGGGCGATGAGCGGCGCCGGGGACGGTGCATGCGGCTCGTTGCGCGCGACATGCGCGAGAAAATCAGCATAACCCTGAGCCCGCCGATGCTGCGTCTCAGCCAGCCCACGCGGGTTTATTGCTCGTCCCGGCCTCGGGTCGCGGCGCGCCGCGGCTCGCACGTCGAGGGCCGCTTCATCACTCCAGCGCCGTCCTGCGCCATCCCTGTGCGGTTCGCTGCAACTCGTATGCCGGCCAGTAGCGCTTGTCGAGCTTCAGCGTGATTACCTCAACTGAGCCGTTCCACGTCACTGTGCGCAAGCGCAGCGACGTGCGGTCTTCCTTGCCGGTCACGGCCCTGATGAAAGCGTCGAGATCGGGGACCGGCTGTCCGTCGACTTCGACAATGCGGCGCCCCGCCCAGAGCTGATAGCGCGTCGCAGGCGAACCGTAGGAGAAGTACGCGACGAACACACCTTCCGGCTCGATGCCGCGTTGCGCCGCAAGCGCGCGATGCGGCCTCTGCAGCACCGCGCCCGCCCACACCAGAATGCGGTCGAGATCGTGGCCCGCGAGCGCGACCGTCGGCACATGGATCGCCTGTTCGACGCCGTCGCGCAACACAGTCACACGCACATGCGGCTTCTGCACGGCGCGCTCGATTTCACGAAACCGATTCACGATCACACCGTCGACATCGAGGATGAGATCGCCCGACCGCAGCAGATCGCTTGCAGGAGAACCGCCGACCATGCGCGCGACGCTGAGTATCTGGCGGCGCTCCGGGCTGTGTTGCTCCAGACGTTTGATCCATGCGTCCGTCAGGCCGAGCTTGCGCGCGCTCGCAAGCGGAATGGGCAGGAACTCAGCTTCGAGCGAATGCAGCGCGACTCCGTCGCGCACGACTCTGAGCATTTCAAGCAGCAGATCCGCCGGCACGCCGCGGTTTTCCTGCGCGATCTCGCGACCCGCTTCGTAGGCGAAGCTGGCCCAGCTTGCGACGACTTCACCGCTCTTGTTCACGAGCACGCCGTCGTAGTCGGCCGGCCCGTTCACGAGACTGATCGTTTCCAGATTGGATTCGCGAAATTGCAGCGTGCGCGACAATGGAAACGCGACCGGGTCCACGGACGCGACGCTCGTCGAACGCGACTGTACCTTGCCGTCGGCGCGCATTCCCACAGCCCACACGGGATCACCCGCCTGCAGGTCGACAGCGCGGAATGTCGCGCCGCGCGCCGGCGTCTCGCCGATCAGCGCCGGGTCGTAGGAAATCATCGCAAGATTGTGCAGCGGATGCAGATATTCGACTCGCCCCGGGATCTCGATCGTACCCGCGAACGTAAGACGTACATCGCCGATGGACGCCGGCACGGTGTTGCGATCGACAGCGACGAGGCCGCGCTCGGCGTCGACGATTACGCCGGTGCCGTAGTAATTGCGCTCAGTGACGCCCGACACTGAATACGGCATGTCGAAGTTGACCAGCACGAGCGACGGCGCAAGTCGATTCACAATGGGATCCGCGGTTTTCGCGTAGCTCGTCGTCGCGGGCTTCTGCGGCTCTGCAGCGCCATCCTCGGGCCAGGCGATGCACGGCCACGTCCCGAGTTCATCGTCGCGCTCGCAGACACGTGAGGGATACCAGCGACGATCCATACGAATCACGCGCCACTGCGCCGTCTTCGGATCATCGATCGTAAAGAAACGCACGGTGGCGCGTTCGCCGTCATTGAGCTCGGCCATTACGCGTTCGAACTCGGCGAGCGTCGGAATCGGCTTAGCGTTCACCTCCGTGATGACCGCCCCACGGGGCACGGCGCCCGCGCCGAGCACATAGCCGGGGTTCGCGACGTAGACGCCGGAAATAGGTACGTTGATATGCCGCGCCTGCTGCCAGGACAGGTCGTGCACGATGGCGTCGCCGAAATCGAGGAAGCGATTCGGCGTCACCGAATAGAGGTCCTGAATCGCAAGCTCGCGCTCGAACGACTGTGCGCCTCGCTGGATCGCGAGCGTCACGGTTTTGCCGACGCCGTCGTCGAGCACCTTCGCAAGTGCATCGAAGTCCGCGCTCAGGTCGCCGTTGATCCGCACCAGAATGTCGCCCGGCTCGAGAATCTGTTCGGCGGGCGAACCGCGCTGCACTTCAGAAACGACGAGCATGCCCGTGTTATCGGGAAATTCGCGGCGCACCCTGGTTTCGGTTTCGGTGGGCAGACCCAGACGACGCACTTCATCGAACGGCGTGTACTCGAACACAGTCTGCAACGTGCCGCGCGCCACCGGCTTGCCTTCCTGCACGAGCTGCAGCGCGCGCGTGACGCGATCGAGCGGCAGGTAAAAGCTCGAAGCTGCAGCTGAACTGCCGCCCGCATTGAGCGCCAGCACGCGTCCTTCGATGTCGATGACGGGCGACCCGGACGAGCCGCCGGACGTGCTCGACGCCGCCTGGTAGTAGAACGTATTGAAGTCGTTGTACTTGCCGAGCCCGTAGTTCGGCGCTTCGCGATCGAGGCGCGCCAGCGTGCCGGCAAGGATCGAAAGCTGTTCCCCGGCGTCATTGCCGATGACGCGAATCTCGCGCCCGACCTGCGCACCCTGCGGGTAGAGCTTCAATTCGGCCGGCTTGATGAAGCGCAGCTTCGAGGGGTCGTAGCGGTAAAAGCCGAAGTCGTGAATCGGGTCGCGGTAGACCGGATACAGAGTCACTTCTTCACGGTTGAGAAAAACCGCCTGCGCTGTCACCGGACCGGGCGTGACAACATGACGATTCGTAAGAATAAGGCCGCGCTCGGCGTCGACGACGAACCCCGTCGCCTGGCTCGACATGTTCCACTCGGTGTCAAAGGCGCGCGCCAGATCGACCTGAATGGTCACCACCCCGGTGGCCACCCGCTCCAGGGTTCGGGTCCAGCGTGAATCTTCCTCGATTGGCGCGGTGACGACCGGCGGCGGGATTGTCTCGGCGGCGAGCGCATGTGCAGCAAGGAAAATCAGGCCGAAGACAGCGAAGGCTCTTTGCATGAGGAGTTGAACCGCTTGGGATGAGGGAAACTCTGCATCACCTTCTGCATCCTTCGGGATGCGTGACAAAGAGCTGGGGCAGAACGAGGCGCGAGACCGGTTGCAGACCAACTAAGAGCCGAACCCGGGCCGACGGTTCCGCGGTCGAATCAACCGAGCAGCAGAAAGCCCCAGATCACGGTCAGTACGCAGAAGGATAGCAGCACCGCCGTGGAGCCGACGTCCTTCGCAAGTCCTGACAATTCGTGTCGTTCGAGGCCGATGCGATCGACGACTGTTTCAATGGCGGTGTTGAGCAATTCGACGATCAGCACCAGCAGGACGGAGCTGATCAGCAGAGCCTTCTCCATCGGGGTTTCACCCAGCCAGCCGCCGAGCGGCAGCAGTAGGATGGCGAGGGCGACCTCCTGCCGAAACGCCGACTCCGCACGAAACGCACCCTTGAACCCCTGCCAGGAGTTCACGAACGCGAGCAGCAACCTGCGCATCCCGGAAAGTTTGGGACGAGGCTGGGAAGGGGCCGAGTTGCTGATTGCCGGCTGTGGGCCAGAGTGAAGCCGCGTCGCCTCATTATTTTCGCCGTCCGCCATTCGCTATCCGGCTTCCTTCGGCTTGTACGTCAGATCCAGTTGCTTCGCCGCGCGCACATCATCCAGGCGTCGCACCGGCAGAGTATAGGGCGCGCCTTTGACCTTGCCAGGATCCTGCTCCGCTTCGCGCTGAATCGCGATCAGCGCCTCGACGAATGCGTCGAGCTCTTCCTTGGCTTCCGTTTCGGTGGGTTCGATCAGCAGGCACTCGGGGACGAGCAAGGGGAAATAGGTGGTCGGCGCGTGAAATCCGAAATCGAGCAGGCGTTTGGCGAAATCCATCGCGTTCACGCCCAACTCTTTCGCCTGACGCTTGAGCGTGATGATGAATTCATGGCTGGCGCGCCGATCCGGATAAGCGGCGTCGAAGCCCGCCGCCTTCAGGCGCGCTAGCAGGTAGTTCGCATTGAGAGCCGAGAACTCGGCCACGCGCTGCATCCCCGCACGTCCGAGCATGCGCATGTAGATGTAAGCCCTCAGCAGTACGCCCGCGTTGCCCATGAACGCCGACAATCGTCCAATGGTCTGCGGCAGATCGCGTTCGTCGAGCCAGCGATACTGGGCGCCTTCCCTGCCCACGATTGGAATCGGCATGAACGGCAGCAACCGTTGATTGACGCCGACCGCGCCCGAGCCCGGACCGCCGCCGCCATGCGGCGTGGAGAACGTCTTGTGCAGGTTCATGTGAATGACGTCGAAGCCCATGTCGCCTGGTCGAACCTTGCCGAGGATCGCGTTCAGGTTCGCGCCATCGTAGTAGAGCATCCCGCCTGCTTCATGCACGAGCTTCGCCACTTCCTGAATGCGTCGCTCGAACACGCCGAGCGTGGAAGGATTGGTCAGCATGATGCCCGCTGTCTTCGGGCCGAGCGCCTGCTTCAACGCCTCGATATCGATATCGCCATTCGAGAGCGAGGGAATTTCGACAACCGTGCAGCCACACATCGTCGCCGTCGCGGGGTTGGTGCCATGCGCGGCGTCGGGGACGATGATCTCGGTGCGCTCCAGATCGCCGCGCGAGCGGTGATAGGCGCGGATCATTGCAACGCCGGCGAATTCTCCTTGTGCACCCGCCATCGGCGTGAGCGACACGCCCTTCATGCCCGTCACTTCCTTGAGCATCTCCTGCAGTTCGAACATGCAGGCCATGAAGCCCTGGCTCGCGGAAGCCGGGGCGAGCGGATGACGTCCAAGAAACTCCGGCAGCATCGCAAACTGATTACAGGCTCGCGGGTTGTACTTCATCGTGCACGATCCCAGCGGATAGAAATGCGTGTCGATGGAGAAGTTGAGCTGCGACAGCCGCGTAAAATGTCGCACGGCCTGCAGCTCGGAGACTTCCGGCAACGCCGCGCGCTGCTTGCGGCGGAATTTTTCCGGCACATCGGCCATAGCCGACTGCGGATACTGTCCGGCGGCGCTGCGGCCGGTCCGTGAGTGCGTAAAAATCAAAGGTTCGTGCATGGTGATCTACTTGAGGATGTCGGCGAGCGCTTGTGCGTATGCGCCGATGTCCGCCGGCGTACGCATTTCGGTCGCGCACACCAGCAACGTATTGCCGAGTTCGGGATACTGTCTGGACAGATCGTAGCCGCCGATGATGTTGCGGCGGGCGAGCGCTTCCAGAACACCGCTCACCTGCCGATCGAATTGCAGTACGGCTTCGTGAAAGCGTGGGCCGTGGAACGCGAGCTTCACACCCTTGATCTTCGTCAGTGCATCGACGAGAGCGCGCGTTTGCGTCTGCGAAGCAGCGGCGACTGCTTCGAGCCCAGCCGCGCCGAGCAGCGACATGTGAATCGTCGCCGCCGTGACCAGCAGCCCCTGGTTCGTGCAGATATTGGACGTCGCCTTGCTGCGGCGGATGTGCTGCTCGCGCGCCTGCAAGGTCAGGGTGAATCCCGGCTTGCCGTCGAGATCCACGGTGCGGCCGATGATGCGTCCCGGCATCTGACGCACGTGCTCGAGCCGCGTCGTCATGAAACCGAAATAGGGGCCGCCGGAGGACAGCGGCACACCCAGGGGCTGACCGTCCCCAATGACGATATCGACGCCCTTCGCGCCCCACTCGCCCGGCGGCTTCAGGATTGCGAGCGACAAAGGATTGACGACAGCGATGACGAGCGCGCCATTCGCGTGCGCCCAGTCAGTGATCGCATCGACGTCTTCGAGCAATCCGAAGAAGTTCGGCTGCTGGATCACGACCGCGGTGACGTCCTGACCGCGCTGCGCTTCGAGCGCGGAGAATTGCAGGAGGCCCGCTGCGTTGTCGTACGGCAGCACATCGAAACTCAATTTCTGCCCCTCTGTGATCGCGCGGGCGACTTCGAGATACGTCGGATTGAGCGTCGCCGGGACCAGGATGCGCGCCGACTTCGATTTGCGATGCGCGCGCACCGCCATCAGACACGCTTCGGCCAGCGCCGAGGCGCCGTCGTACAACGATGCGTTCGAAACCTGCATGCCCGTCAGGCTCGCCATCATCGTCTGATACTCGTACAACAACTGCAGGGTGCCCTGACTCGCCTCGGCCTGATACGGTGTGTACGCGCTGTAGAACTCGCCACGCGTCACGATCGCCCAGACAGCGGCCGGGATGTGATGCTCGTATGCGCCCGCGCCGAGGAAGTTGAGCGGACGCCCGTCGCGCTGTGCAAGCTCGGTCATCAGCCGACCGACCTCCATCTCGGTAAGCGCTTCTGGAATCCCTGCGAGCGATCTGGTGCGCAAAGCCGCCGGAATCTCTTCGAACAATGCATCGATGCTGGACGCTCCGATGGCGCCGAGCATCTCGCGAACATCGGTCTCGGTATGGGGAATGAATGGCATCGTGTTTTAGTCCGTCGTCTGTGGTCTGTAGCTCGCAGTCGGTTCGCCCTGGCCATCGCTCCGGCAGGGCGCGATTCTGGCTACGGACTACAGACTACGGCCTTAGCTTTGTTCCTAGTGACCTGCATCCTCGACCACCTTGCCGTAGGCGGCCGCATCCAGCAGCTGCTCGAGCTCTGCCGGGCTGCTCGGCTTCAGCTTGAATAACCAGCCTTCGCCGTACGGATCGGTATTCACCAGTTCGGGCGACGCGCTCAGTGCTTCGTTCGCTGCAATGACTTCGCCGGACACCGGGCTATACACATCGGACGCGGCTTTGACGGATTCGACGACCGCCGCCGTCCCGCCCTTCTTCAATGAGCGACCGGCTTCCGGCACTTCGACAAACACGAGATCGCCGAGCGCACCCTGCGCGTGATCGGAAATCCCGACCGTGACCGAACCGTCGCCTTCAACGCGGACCCATTCGTGCGAATCGAGATATTTGAGATTCGAGGGGATGGAGCTCATTGGATTTCCTC
>JBOHZJ010000073.1:0-7584 GCA_050738395.1 Steroidobacter sp. | reverse complement strand
TTTTCACACAGCCTCGGTCGGAAGCCGTCATTCTGCGTCGTCGGGCTTTCGGCCAGAAGCGGACATGCGCATCTTGCCTCGGGAGCGCATGCGGACCGGGCGGAAATTGACCCTAAAGCGGAAGGTGAGCGTTGGGCAACGTCCGCTCAAGTCAACGGCTGCGAAGTCTGGGGGAAGGGGGTGCTGCTAAGGTGTCATTCCATCCGGTGAAGATGGCGGATCAAATCAGAGGCCGATGAATTCACCTTGCTTGAATCTGCGCTGGATGCCGCGGATCGAACTGAAGTCCGCGATCGGGTTGCCATTCAGCACTAGAAAGCTTGCTTCGTAGCCTTCCCGTAAGGCTCCGATTTTTCGCGTCGGGAATATTGCGCGCGCCGATGTATCGCACCACATTCGCAGCAGCTCGCCCTTGCTGAAGACTTCGAGACTATCGAGCGCGAACGCTTCCGCGACAGCAGTATCCGAGTAGCGATCGCTGCCGAGGGCCAGCACGGCGCCGGCTTCCTTCAGGACGCGAAGATTCCAGATCAAAAGCTCGCGCCACTCGCGAAAGGCTTCGCCCGCATTGGCTTTCGCGATGCGTGCGACGGCTGACGCAAAGGTCGTCACGACGACGGCGCCGCGTTGCGCTGCGAGGGCGGCGTCCGCCTTCGAGATCCTGTAACGCTCGACCTGCACGTTCGTCCAATCGTTGCGCTCGGGCTTGAGGCCGGGCGTGTGGTTGATTTCGTCGACGCCCGCGAGGAGTGCATTGTGGAAGTCTGCGGCCGTTTCGATATGACACGACACTCGCAAGCCCACTGCATGCGCGCGCTCGACGATGCGCGGAACGATTGCGGGATTCAGCGCCGAACGATCTGCGAAGAGCGGATTGCCGTGTCGCTGTTCGTATTCCTCCGAGTATTGCAAATAGACTTTGATGAAGTCGGGCTTCGACGCCAGCACTTGCGGCCATTTCAGCTCGAGATCCTCGACCTGGTCGATCGTAAAATAGAACCGTCCCTCCGCCCAATCTTCGGTGCGGCCGCTGCGTTCAAGGTTGCGTTGCGCGAGGGGTATCGGATGTCCGCCTGACGCTGTGAGTCCACCGTTTGCAAAAGCGACATCGATGCTGTCGCGCCTGTTCACTCGATCGACCAGCGTGGCCTTCGCTCGTGGTGGATTGTTCGGAATCTTCACGTAGAAGATCCCGTCGGTGAGGTACCTGCGAATGACCTCGGTAAGGTCCGGACGCGGTTCGATGTTGTGGTTATGAGCTTCGGCGAACGGTGGAACGATGTATTGACCGCTCAGATCGACCGTTTCGTCCACCGAGGTCGGGCGATCAAACGTGAGTGTGCCGTTCGTGGAATATAACGTTCCTGAACGAAAGCCTGCGCCGTCGAACCACAACGCTTTTTCGAAAGCATACGCCCTAAGAGAGGCTGTCCGATCCGCGGATTCCGCTCCAGAAAACCCGCAAAGGAGAAGCGAGGCTGATCCGGACAGAAAGGTGCGCCGGTCGATGGTTGTATCGTGCATCGTGTCCTCAGGGGTCGAGCGTCAGGTCGTCTAAGGTGGCCGGATTGCACTTCAGTTTCAACGGGTCACTTGGACTCGGCAACACGGATTCTTCGCTCACGCTCTCGCCGCAAGGCCCGAACGGGCGCAACACCATGACCTCGGGCGGGACTGGATCGAGGTGATGTCCGCTTCGGGTCGAAAGCAGCCATCCCACTCGTCTGACTCAGCATCTATTCTGCTACTTCCGATCGTCGGCGCAACGTTCATCCGGCCGCATGCGCCTGCGTTTCACCTGAAACGCGCCGCGCCTGCTGCAGCAACACATCCATCGCCAGTCCAGCGTCCGGCGGTGCTCTCGCGCAGGTTTCTGCATCCACATGCACTACGATCTGGCAGCGATCGCCGCCCGTCATCGTTTCTTCTCCGCTCTTAAGGAAGCCTTCGGCCATTACGCCCAGGGAGTCCGCCCTCTTCATCGAACGGGTCGGTTTGTCCACAGACGTTTCAGCTGAAACGTCTCTTGCACGCTGATCCGCCATGACCTGCAGCGGATCAAAGCGTCCATGGAGTGCTTCCACCGCAGCCTCGAGCGCCTTGAGTACGATGGCGCCCGTTTCGGCCGGCAGTCGTGCTTTGAGGACCAGCGAGCCGTCCTCCTCATCCCAGTGATACTGCACGCATCGGTTCTTCTGTTGCTGCGCGTCCCGCGACAGCTCTTCGGCATCCAGACAGCGGCGGAAGTACCGCACGGTTGTTTCGACGTGATGCGCCGTGCCGTGCAGGGCGATGGACAGCAAGTAGTCTTCGGTTTCAGGCGAGGCGACGCGGGTGATAGCCCGCACGTTGGAATAGCTCAGCTCGCCGCGTTCCATGGCCGCGGAGATCTTGGGCAGAGTCGCTAGCGCAGTTGTCTGTGAGGTCGCAGTGGTAACCATCCCTGGTGCGTCGCCCGGCTCGTACATCCGTGTACGAGCGCTCGAGCGGAACGACGGCACGCTAAGTGCCCTCGTTGAAACACCGCTCGAGCCCACATTTCCAGTTCAGCCAGTGCGCACACGAGTGAGTCGCGCTATCTACCCAGCCTTCGCAGCGATCGAACTCGGCAATCAACACCAGGAAGCGATGGTTGCCTGCATTCAGTGACCGGCGAGTTCGGTGATCTCGTTCGCCAGATTCTCGATTGAGAGGAGCCCCGCCTTAAGGCGTCGGCTTCGAAGGCCCGTAGTTCGCATGCCTCGCGATCGTGCTGCATGACGTGTCGCGTGCAAGTGATCATCAGCACACGCTTCTGCGCCTCATCGTCAAACACGGTGAAAGCGAAAGCGAATTCGATGTCGCGTGCCCGTCCACGGTTCTTAGAAAGAACGGCTCGAAGTGACGCTCTTCGAAACTCTTTGACGCAGGCTCCGGCGCTCGGAAGCATCATCGGGTCCTTTCTATGAGCGTGGGTGCTTCCTCTCGAGATCGCGTTACTCCTGCGGCACATTCACATACGTATGAACAGTCGTGGGAAGAACGTCGTAGCGATAGGGCACAAACAACGCGAGCTCGAGAAGTCCGATGCGGATCCAGCGAACCGGGCGGTCGATGCCTTGGGTCACAACCTTGTAGTCGTCGCCCAGCGAGCTCGTCACTTTCTTCGCGTCGGCTGCGTAGAGCGCGATGATCTCGTCGCGATAGCCGTGCGGCGCGACGACGCTGATGTCGACGTCGCCGTCGGGCGTGAGCTTCGTGCGACCGCTCTCCTTTATTCCAGCGACGAAGTCCTTCAGCTTGCTGATCAGCGCCTGGCCGTTCGCGCCGGTCCTGGGAATGCGCGTCTTGACGCTGATGCGCGTCGCGCTCGTGTCGGGTCTGTCTCGTGCTGAGCCGCCGGCCGGAACTCGCTCTAATCGATGCACAGGTTCCAGTATCGTAAGCCAACATGCGCGGCATCAGCATCAAAGCGATTGCACTGGCGACCCTCGCCGTCTTCGGCGTTGACATCGTTTGGGGGATGGTGCTGGCCGGAATATTCGATGGTCCGACGCTGACCGGCAGCATGACGGGCGAACAGAAGAGCGCGGCGCTGGCGGCCCTCGTCGGGAATCGCGGTTACCTGAGCGGCGTCCTGATCCTCGGTACGGCTTCGACCGTGCTGGGCGGATACCTGACCGCGCGGCTCGCCCGCGAACTTCAGTACTTCAACGCACTGGCGTTCGGCGCGCTTGGCGTTCTCCTCGGCGTACTGACATCCGCAGGACTGCCATTGTGGTTCAGAGTCATCGGACTAGGGTTCACGATACCCGCTGCGCTTTTCGGCGCTTATCTGTGCAAGAGACAGCCGGACGCGAACCAGTGAGGCGCTAACGTACTTCAGCCGCCAGTCACCCACTTCAGGAAGTCGCCGGTCTTTCGCTGGAATGCGCTGATCGGGACGACCACGAACTTCTGCATCGTGATTTCCTGCGGCTCTGATCCCGCCTTGCGAAGAGCTGCATCAAGCTGTGCGAGATCGGCTCAGCGCGCCGGCAGCACGTTGCTCCATGTCTCCGTCAGCACGTCCTCGCCGCTTTGAAGAAATCCGCGGAGTTCTGTCGTTTCCGTCGCTTTGAGTTGTTTGACTCGCAACGCCATGCGCCACGCGCCGGTCGCCTCGACGCGATAGGCGTTGCGCTCCATGATCTTCCCATTCGACGGCGCCGTGACCACGGCCTTGACGGTGGCATCCGACGTCAGTGCGGCAAGCGATGGCCCGGTGAAGTCAACGATGAATTGCTGTTCGTCTTGTGGCAGTTCGGCGTAGCCGCGGCCGATGCGCGTCTGCACAACCCACGCGCCGGGCGGACGCTGCATCTCCTTGCCTTGCCAATGCAAACGGTAAGAAAGGTCGAGCGGCTGACCCGCAGCGGGCAGCTTCTGAGGAACCCAGTACGCGACGATGTTGTCGTTGGTTTCGTCTGGCGTATGCAACTGAACCAGTTCCACTCGACCGGATCCCCACGATCCGATGGGTTCGATCCAGGCGCTCGGCCGCATCTCGTAGCTCGCTTCAGGATCTTCGTAGTTGCTGAAGTTGCGGTCCCGCTGCATCAAACCGAAACCGCGCACCTCGCGCATCGAGAACGATGTGGTCAGCGTGTGCTTCGGGTTCACCAGCGGACGCCACAGCCATTCGCCGTCGCCTGTGGCGACCATCAGGCCATCCGAGTCGTGCACTTCGGGACGGAAATCCGTGCGATGGGGCTGATTCTCGCCGAAGAAAAACATGCTGGTCAGCGGAGCGACGCCGAGCGTCGCGACATTCTTGCGGAGGAAAAGACGCGCGCGCACTTGCATCACCGTCTGCGCGCCCGGCCGAATGTCGAACTGGTACGCGCCGCTCGCGCGCGGTGAATCGAGTAGCGCGTAAATCGTCAGAGTGCCTGCGTTGTCGGCGGGCCTCACCATCCAGAACTCCGTGAAGCGGGGAAACTCTTCGCCTTGACCGCCGACGGTGTCGATTGCGAGCCCTCGCGCCGACAGACCGTAGCGCTGGCCTGCACCGAGCGCGCGAAAGTAACTGGCGCCCAGGAAGACGGCGAGTTCGTCTTTGTATTCGTTGTTGTTCAGTGCGTGATGGGCGCGAAAGCCCGCAAAGCCGACGTCGCCCCAACTCTGGGGAGACAGCTTATTCTTGCCATAGTCGAAGGCGGCGCTTCTGTACGGGATGTGACGCGCGCCGCGAGGCGTCACTTCATTCATGCGAACCGGCTTGGTTTGAAACTCACCGCCAAGGTGGAAGAACATCAGTTCGAACGGCAGCTCGTCCGGGCGCCACAGCGCATGATCGGGGCGAAAGCGAATGTCCCTGTACTGATCGTAGTTGAGCGCTTGCAATTCCGCGGGCGGTTTGCGGCTCACGCTTTGATACGGCCGCTGTGCTTGCGCGCTGGCTTTCGCAGCGACGTCGTCGAAGCCGAACGCTTTGACTGGACTACCGTGAAAGCCAATCAGCAAAAGGCCCACCAAAGCCAACGAGCGCCGTGGGCGGGATGCAGTTCGAGTGTCAGGGGCGGTCAGGTGAAAACGAATCTGGATCGACAAGGGTCGGCATTGCTCTTTCTATGAATATAGAGGCAAAGATAACCCACGACTGGGCGCCGGGCATCAGATTCCAGCCATCCGTTCAGGTCATTGAATCGCCAGCACCTTGACCGAGTCGTTGACGGACTTGGAGTCGACGTAGCCGATCGCGCTCGGGTCGCTGGCGACTCGCTCCAGCATGGCTTTGTCATCCGCTACTTTCTGCAACGATCGCGCGTTGCCGGAGAACACCAGTCGCGACCAGATGTGCGCGAAATCGGCTTTGCCGAGACTGGCGCGGGATAGCTATCGAGCAGCCAGGATAGTGCGTCTCACGACTGCTTCGAGCACCTGCACCTTGTAACCATTCTTTGATAGCGGAGTCGCACCGCGGACCGCTGCGCGAGCTGCTTCGGTTGCGCTCGCTGCGTCGATGCGCCGCCCGATCAGCGCCCGTTCGCTCGCACCAGCGCGTCGCGGCGTCGGAGCAACCCAGCCCAGCACGATCGACGCCGACGCGACGACATCTCCCTCCATCTCAAGAACCACTGCCACGTCGCAGATCGGCCAGTCATAGCTGTCGCGCTCGGTCTGCTTGTGATACGCGGCGCGGGTATTCGGCCGTGGCGCAGGAACGCTGACGTGAGTGAGCACTTCATCGCGTGCAATCGCGGCGTCGCTGGCGCGTGCGGCGTCCGGCGCGAGGAAGAGATCATCGAGCGGAACGCTGCGCTTGCCGCGCGGGCCGGTCAGGTGAACGGTCGCGTGATAGGCGAGCAAGGCTGTCGCGGGCGTCGATGCGTGGACCATCGCGGTCTGCGCGTTGTCGAAAATCGCGTCGTACTGATTCTCGCTGTCCGCGGCTGAAGATACTCGTCGGTCGTGCAAGTGCTCGTTGCGGAAGTACCAGGAGCGCGTTCGCTGCAACAGGTTGCCGCCAATCGTGGCGACGTTTCGCACCTGAGGCGTTGCGGCGTGCGCAGCCGCTGCCGTGAGCGCGTTGTAGTGCTGCTGCAACTGCAGATCCTGTGCGATCCGCGAGAGTGTGACCAGGGCGCCCAGATGCAGGCTGCGCTCATCCATTCGCAGCACATCCAGCTCGGCGATCGATCTCAGATTCACCACGCGAGCCGGTCTGACGACGCCCTCCTTCATCAGATCCAGCAGATCCATCCCACCAGCCTTCGCTACCACCGGATGACTTGAGCTGCCCGCGCTCAGGAGCCTGACGGCATCCTCGACGGAGCTCGCGTCGATCCACTCAAAAGTTTCCATGCGCGTTTCCGTCAGCCTCTTGCCGCGCCGCCATGCAGCGCCGCGAGCACGTTCGCCGGCGTCATCGGCAGCGTGTAGATGCGTTTGCCGGTCGCATGGAAGAACGCGTTCGCTACCGCCGCCGCCGTCGCCACGTTCGCGGGTTCCGCGACGCCGCGTGCGTCGGTGGAGGATTGACCGCCGAGTTGCTCGATCAGATGCACCTCTATGATCGGGGTCTCGCGCGATCCCACGATCTTGTACTGATCGACGTTCGCGTTCAGTTGCACGCCGCTTGCCCCGTCGAGATGCCGCTCCTCATACAACGCATAGCTCACGCCTTGAATCACGCCGCCGTAGATCTGGCTCTCTACGAGCTTCGGATTGATCGGGCGGCCGCAGTCGTGCACGGCCAGCACGCGCTCCACTTTCACGGCTCCCGTCTCCGTATCGACCGCGACAGCGGCGAATTGCACGCCGCCCAGACCATGTTTACTGATCTGCAAGTCGCCAATGGTGCGCGCATAACCATCGTAGTCAGACGTTCGATCAGCGCGATGTGAAATTCGATCGAACTGCGCGGCGCGCACGGCCTCTTTGAAGCCGAGCGAGCGCTCGGGCGCGCTGCGCGCGAACACCCGACCCGCCTTGAATATGATCTCGTCGGGAGTCGCGTTCAATACAGGCGCGATTCGTTGCGCCAGGTCTCGCGCTGCGCGATAGGCCGCGTTGCGCGCCGCCGGCGTCAATGAACTCGTGACGCGGCTGCCGCCGGACGGC
>JBOHZJ010000072.1:0-4414 GCA_050738395.1 Steroidobacter sp. | reverse complement strand
GCAACGCCAGATAGAAGAGAACGCGAAGGCCAGGCTCAAGGTCGAGTGGACTGGCGAGCGGTAACCGCAGCAACTAAGACCGCGAGACCGCGGGACACGCAGCGATCTCGCGGGAGAAGATTGGTGGATGTCCTCAGTTAAGCGAAGCCAGGACGGTCGCGGCAACGATCACGGGCAGGATGGCGAGGGTTCGCACGGTCGATTTAAGATGCATGATTTGTGTCCGGACGCAGCTACTGCGACTGCCGCCGGCAATTATCCACGAGTTGCTCGAGCTCCATGCCGACATGATCGGTCAAGAATGGACTGCGGCGCTGCCGATCACCTTTTGCTCTTCTCGTCGACTTTCGCGGGCGAGCCCAGCATTGGCGCGGAAACGACGGGCGTGCTGACGCGACCGCCGGGCGGCACGTACGCCGGCGCATTGGGTCCATCAGCGCCGAGGGAGCGAATGAAATAGTAGATCGCGGAGAGGTCCTCGTCCGTCATGTCGCGCAACGCAAACCACGGCATCGGCGGACGCGTGGGCTGACGGGCGATCTTCAGCCATTGCTCTTCCGTCATGCCCTGCACGAAGCGCCGAAGATTGCGCGCATAGGTTGTGCCCCAGGGACCCTGCCAGCCGAGTCGGTCGCCGATGAGCCACTGCGATTCGGGAATATTCCCGGCAGCCTGTGCAAAGCCCGGCGTGTGACAGTCGTTGCAGCCGGCGATCTTCACGAGATAGCGCCCGCGCCTGACCTGCCTCGACTCGAGCGTCGATGCTTGTGCTGCAGACATGGCCATGCCCTTACCCGGCAGCGCGAAGATGCTCATCGAGAATCCAGCCATGAGAAGTGCACCGGCCGCGCATACAACGCGGCTAAGGAAGACAGTGTGCGTCATTTCAATCTCCTGCTTTCGCGCACACGGATATACACCGCAGGACCGAATCGGTGACACAACGCTCGGAACGGATGGAGGACAGCGCGGGCTTGCGCGCGATGCCTTGATGTCACCGGCACGTTCGCGCGGCGTACTCATATGGAGATCAGAACGACGCGACTGCCTCGTGATTGACAGCGTTACATCGACAGCACTTGAGAAAAGCGCCGACCGTCCGCTTGGCTGCGGATTCGTCGCCAGCGGCCGACATTCCCATGATCGACGGCGACTCTCACCATGCGCGCCTATGGACCCGCAGATCGAGGCGATGAGCGCACTGATGGAGCGCTATGCAGCTGGGGACGACAGCGTCTTCGCGCACCTCTATCGCCTGATGGCGCCGCGCCTCTACAGATTCTGCCTGCGCCTCACCGGGCTTGCAGGAGAAGCAGATGATTGCTTTCAGGAAACCTTTTTGCGACTCCATCGCGCGCGCGCAACCTACGCAGCCGGCGCCAACGCACTCCACTGGGCGTTCGCGATCGCGCGCTCGGTCCACCTCACGAAACTTCGCTACTGGCGACGACGACCGGAAGCGCTCGGTGCTGCGACAGATGTATCAGAGCGCATCGAAGTGCATCCCGGAGAAGAGGCAACACCTGAAGCACACATCCTTGCCGAGGACTTGCTCGGGCTGGTCGATGGCGAACTTCGCGGAATGTCCGAGAAGAATCGCATCGCATACCTGCTCTTGAAAGAAGAGGGCCTGAGCGCCAAAGAGGCAGCCGCGGTCCTCGGTGCGACGCCTGACGCCGTCAAACAGCGGGCGCATCGCGCATACGAGCAACTCAAGTCGGCGCTCCACGCCGCGGGTTGGAAGGAACATGAAGTACTCACCAGATGAACCTGGCTTGCCGCGCGCGCAGTTGTACGAGCGCGTACGCGCCGCGATCGACGCATCACCGCCGCCCGGACTGCGCACCTCGAAGCAAATTCCGCTCGCGCTCCTTGGTGCGCCATTGCTTGCAGCACTCGTTGCATTGATCGCGTCGTACGTCGTGTACGGCCAGCCCGCTCAGGGCCTCGAGGTGGACATCGAATCGATCCCACAGCTCCGGCTCGTGCTCTACACCTTCACCACCTTCACGCTGGCGTCCACGTACTTCGCGCTCTCTCAAGGCCGCACCGGCTTCGGCGCCGGCGTCGCGATCCTCGTGGCTATCGCCTGCTCCATCACACCGCTGTACGCGATCCTCATCCTTCCTGAACCGCTGCACGCGAGCGGCGTATTGCTCGATGCCGCGCGACCTTCGCCGTGGGGCGTGCGCTGCCTTCTGGTTGCGTCAATCGTGATCGGACTTTCGCTTTCGAGCTTCGCGCTTGCGCTTCGCCGCGCCGTGACTGTCGCCGTGCGACTGCGCGGCGCCGCGCTCGGCGCAGCCGCCGGCGCCTGGGCCGGAATCGCACTACTCTTCTTCTGCCCTGCCGGAGAAGCGTTGCATCTCATCGTAGGGCATGTGCTGCCGATTCTCGTCGCGATTGTTCTCGGTTTCGCGCTGACGCCAGCGGTCCTGAAAACTTGAGGCAGGCTGTCGAATCTCCACAGTCAAGCTCAAGTGGGGTCAGGTCTTGCGCTCACGAGCTCAAGTGGGGTCAGGTCTTGCGCCCACGCATCGCTGTTCGAGTCGATCGGAGATGCTTGATTGCAAGACCTGACCCCAAATGCCCCCACGCTTGATTGCAAGACCTGACCCCAAATGCCGTGGCGACGACGTCGTAATACGGCGTGTCGTGAGCGAGACCAGCGTCTTGCGCGCGCATGTCATACAACCTCCTTGTTGTTCGGCCTCGTCCGTGGTTAGCGTCAACCAGCAGGGCGGAAAGTCCGCTTCTGCCTAGTGTGTTTGTCCTTGTAGTCGTGCTGGTGTGTATCACTGCTGCGGCGCGGGCGTTGATTCCTCGAATGTCGTCGTCGTGCCCGCCGCATCCGCGGTCTCCGCGGTTTCGCTGGCCGGCGGCGCAGTGTCTGCGGACTCTTGCTCGGCTCGCTTACTGCATGCCGTGGCGAGCGCCAGCGTGAGCACTGCTGCGACGAATAGCTGTGATTGGACTTGCATGACGCACCTCCTCTAGCGATAACAAGCACCGACGCCGCCGCGGAACCATGCGCGCATGATTTACAACCAGGCGAAGGTCACATCATCAGGCGATGAACTCCTTCGAGTCGCGCGCGCGAACGTCTGGCGGGTCTACCCCGAGAATTAAGAGCGCATCACGGCCGACTGTCAAATCATCGGCCGCTTCAACGCACCACGCGCCCCGGAGGTGAGCTCGTGCCGACGCGCTCGAAGTAGCTTGATCCATTGCGAGGCGGTTACAGCCTCTCGCAGCAGTTGCACACCTGACACCGCCGGGCTTGTGGGCCTTGCACCGGCGCGCCCGAGCAGTCGTTCTCCGGCAGCGGCCTCAGAGTTGCGCTAATCGCGACTACTGCATCTCGCGCGCCTGCACCACGATCTCGATGCATTCCTCGTGCAGGAGACGCCCATGCTGATCACAACCACACCGAATGTCGAAGGTAAACGCATCACGAAGTACTGCGGCGTCGTGTCGGGCGAGGCGATTCTGGGCGTCAATGTGTTCAGGGACATGTTCGCCGGCATACGCGACTTGGTGGGCGGACGGTCCGCGGGCTACGAGCGCGTGCTGCAAGGCGCGCGCGACATGGCGATGGAGGAGCTTCAAGAACGAGCGCAGAAGCTCGGCGGCAACGCGGTCGTCGGGGTCGATCTCGACTACGAAGTGCTCGGCAAGGAAAACGGAATGCTCATGGTCTCGGCGAACGGTACGGCGGTGGTTGTGGAATGAGGTGCATCCAATGGTGCATTCCTCGTTACTCGCCATGCAGCAATACTTTGAACCCAACGATCTCTGCTCAAGGAACGCCTGCCAGTTCTGGATGTGACGCTGCTGCCGATTCAACCGATCGACCCCGTCGCACTAACGCAGATCGTCGAAGCGCTGCGCTCATGCGGACTCAACGTACAACTCGAGCGGCCCATCCTGCGGCCGCGCGAGTCCTATGACGCTCTTCGGCGGCAGTTCAAAGCGGATGTGCTCCTGGATCGCGTTGCTCTTTGTGCGTCCAACCCCGCGCTCGGCATGGCTTCCGAAAGCGCAGCACCCCCCGAGGGGAGCAGTGTAAGTCGAGGACACGCATCCATTCGCGCCGGCGACGCGGTGGTGATCGGTGGTTGTCCTGGCCCGGGAAATGGGAACTCCGGCCCAGACCCTCGAGCAATCGGCGCCTGCCCTTCCAATGCCGGCTCTCGCGCCGGGTTTCGGTATTTCGGTTACGGGCGCGGCATTAACCGCGCTTTTCGACAAACCGCTCGATCTCTGATAACCGAAATACCGAAACCCTGAGCTGACCAGCCATTCACAGACACCCTGTTAGCAAACGGTTCGTCTCTCGAACTCAGCCGGACTGATCGCCCCGACATACGAGTGCTGTCGCTCGCGATTGTAGAACACTTCGATGTAATCGAAG
>JBOHZJ010000071.1:0-10294 GCA_050738395.1 Steroidobacter sp. | reverse complement strand
CCCATTTCCGACATTCGGCTCCAATCAAACGGGCGGTAGCTTGATGCTAAATCCACATCAGGATTGCCGGGTGATAAGGTCAATGTTTCAAATGTTTTTCGTCGCCGCGCTCGCACTCATCGGCTTTTTTTCTCAACGTGATCCCGAAACCGCCCGAGCGTCCCGTCCCATTGCCGCGCCACATCGTCCAGCCAGCCTTTCGCTTGCGACAACCGGGCGGGACGCGCGACAAAGTGCATTTCGCGGCCACGCCGGCGGGCTTCAATGAGCTTCGCGTCTTCCAGTACGCGCAGATGACGCGTCACCGCCTGCCTTGTCATCGGCAGGCCGTCGGCCAACTTTGTGATGGAGCCGCCATCCCGCATTCTGATGAGCAGTTCCAATCGGATGGGATCGCCTAACGCGGCGAACACCAATGCGCGATCAGCCTTCGACATAATGCTTTAAATTGACGGTCTGGACATCCCAGCCTTTGGCGTTGTCACGCAGCATTGAAACACGTCGATCTTCGGGCAAGGCCGCGAAACCGGTCTCTGTGACAGTCGCCAATGTGCCGCCATTTTGCGGCTGAAGTGTAAATTCAACAGTCAGCCAGATTGTGTTGGGGCTGATGTTCTCGTCCGGGGCGCAATCCGGCCACCGAAAGACAAACCGTTTAGGCGGCTCCATCACTTCTGTGACTGTTATCCAAGGTATTCCTTCATGCCCGGGATACGTCATTTTTCCGGTGGTCGTCTCTCCCACGACAAAAGGCCCATCCAACTTCACACGAAACCATTTGCCGAACTCGGTCGCGTCAGAAAGGGCGTCCCAAACGCGCTGCTGATCAGCATTAATGTGGATTTGGCGCGTGATAGTATCGTTTTCCATGTCGCCTCCATGATACGCAACAAATACATTGCACGTCAGATCGGCAAAATGCAACAAACATATTGCATATATGTCAGCCCGGAAATGAATTTGGCGTCAGGAGCATCCCTATACGGACATCAGGCTGGAACATTCGAATCGCAATAATGAAGCAGTATCAGACATGCAGCGTCTGATACCTCAATGTCCGCTTTTGGCGAAAAATTGCCGTTCCCGGACTTCGGACCGCATCCTGATTTAATAGGTCCGGACCCTAGTCTGCGGCCGAGGCCCACAGAAACTTTGCAGGCGGCATAGTGTGTGGCGGCTGCTCGATCGAACGTGACGTCAGCGCGTCCTACGGCAACGCCATAGGTAGAATTTGAAGAAGAGGGGGAAGCCGTCGTGATATGCGACGAGAACCCGCTTTCGGAGTTCAGTGGGCAAACAGAGCAACAAGAGGAAGCATCGACTTCCATGCGCGTTCTGTGGCGGACTAGCAGGAACGCGCGAACATGTGCCAGCGCGTCAATTCTTTCCGACGATGCCGCCGCAAAATCTCATCACGGTACCATGCTGCCGTGCGTGCAATCAGACAGCATCAGCGGATCAAGAGTATCTCCGCACCGCGCTTGTCCTTCGCATGGAGTTCGAAACGCATCCCGAGTCGAACCATTTCATTGACGCCGCGATGCGATCGTTCGATCGGCACGGCGCGGGAGGGCCGACCGCCAGCATCGTGCAGTCGGCCGAGCCGATCGAGCTACTTTCACCTGCAGGACTGTTCTTGGGCGAGGCAGGCCAGTTCACGCCTGAAGTCGCGAGAATGGAAAGCGCGTGCGCATGGATCACGCATGGACTTTTCTTCCACGAGACTGCAAGGCGCTTGGCGCCCGGCTATGACGTTCACGCTACGGTGCCAGGCGCAATCAAGGTGAGCCGAGGAGATCTCGTGGCCCGGCTGCGGTGGGCAATGGATTTCGCGTTTGCCGGAGTGGCAAGGTCGCTCGGCAACACCTTCAGATATGCGTTCAATCGCGATCCCGCCAATCCAGATCGCACGGTTTGGATCCTGGATTTCTTCGAGCGTTTTCCAGCTATTGCGGTTACGGGCGGTCGAGAAGGTCGGGCGCCCTCGCCGACCAGTTGAGTCAAGTCTCGGACAGCTCCGTCGCCGAAACGGAGCACACATCGTTCTGTTTTCTCTTTGGAGGCTGATGCATGGCCGACGTAGATCCATTGACACTATCGCGCGAAGACCTCTACGAACTCGTCTGGTCGAAACCCATGGTCGAGCTGGCGAAGGACTTCTCGATGTCCGACGTTGGACTAGCGAAGCGTTGCCGAAAGCTGGGCATCCCTGTACCGGTCGCGGTTACTGGGCGCGCGTCGCCGCGGGGCAGGCGCCACGTCAGCCAACGCTAAAGAAACGCGAGAAGGAGATCGTGGACTACTCAGCTCTGACCTTCGACGCACCGAACGAGGAATCCGTCGAAGCGAAGAGTACCGTCCCCTTGCCGGCCGAGTATGGCGCGCTGCGCGATCGGATCCTCATGCTGAGCGTACCGGCGATCGAAAACCTGCGCACCGCATCCGCCGCAGTGAAGCGCACAGCAGTCCTCCTGAAGCGGCCGTGGCGTCGAGAGATCACGTGGAACCGAGGTGAGCGTAGCGGCGCGACGGTTCTGCTCGATGTTTCCGAGGCGGCTGCGGATCGAGCGCTGAGGCTATGCGAGCAGGTCTTGGTTGCTGCCGAATCGCTGGGCTGGAAATTTGACATGCCGCGTCCCGAGAACGATTCGTCGTCTCGATCCGATCGAAGAGTCCAGCAGCCACCGCCGACAACCGGACCTACGTTTGGAGAGCTCTGTGTCGAAGGGGAGAGCCTGGCAATTCGGATCGATGAACGCCGCCGCCAAGTCGATCATGTGCTCACTGAGGATGAGAAGCAGCGAAAGAAGCGCGGCGAGTACGTCTATGCGCCACGGTGGGATTTACTACCGACAGGTGACCTTCGGCTTCACGTGATGAGGTCGAAGGCGAGCTACACCGTGCGCACTTGGAAGGATAGTGCGAGAAATCGGCTGGAGGATCAGATCCGGCCCATCCTTGCAGATTTGCTCGATCAAGCCATACGCATGAAGACCGATCGCGAGAGGGAGCGCCTCGCCGAGATCGAGCGCCAGCGCAAAGAGGAACTCCGTTGGCAGTTGGCACAGCAGCGCGACGCGAACGCCAAGCTTATCCGCGAGCTTGAGGCGCAAGCGGGCGCCTGGCTTCGAGCGCGGCTCTTGCGATCGTACTTGAGGGCACAGCGTCGCGCGCTTGGTGAGACGAAGTTGCAGGCGACTCGGCAAGGTGTGGCGATCGATTTCCTCGAGTGGGCGCAGCACTATGTCGATCAGCTCGACCCCCTTTCGCACACGCCACATGACACCGAGATGAAGGAGGATCGCTCGAGTTATGGCTACGGGCCGGAAAAGGTGCAGCAGACCCTCTCTCGGTTGCTCGGGCGTGATTGGCAGGAAGCGTGGAAGATGGGCAAGACGGCCCCACGAACGCCTCGGCCCACGTCGTCGTTCGTCTATGGTGGCAGCGATGACGAAGGCACTGTCTATAGCCCGGCTGACGCAACGGAAGCATCGACTCACGAGGATGATCCAACAGATGAAGATGAATTCGACGAATGACGCTCACAGCTAACGATCTACGTGAATGCCTGCCCACAGCGTGCACAGCGGCGTGCTGCCTTCGACTCGGCGCGCGAGCCACGCTTGCACCTCGTCCTCGATCCAGGCCACTGAGTGCTCCGTGATCTTGACGCGCATGGGGAAGTCACCCTCGGCCTGCAGTTCGTAGATCTTGGTCTTACCGAGCCCTGTCATCTCGCGCACCTGCGCCAAGCGCAGCATTCGAATGCGACGCTTGTTCAACGTGTCTGCGTCACGCATCGTGCACGCGGGCTTCAGGTCAATGCGTTGTAGCGCGACGCGAGGGGCGGCTTGCGCGGGGACGATCTTTTCCTCGATGTTCATGGGGCGGCCTGGCGTAGTCTGCGGTTCCGGTCGCTTAGGGACGAGTTGTCACGTGAAGCCGATAGTGGTGAATACGGCCAAGGAAGTCAGCATGGAGAATCGCGGGAAATTAGGACGAAACAAGAGGCCGTGTTGGTCGCTCGTCCTCGCCAAGGTAGTAATCGATCCGCACACCCGAGTATCGCCCACAAAATCGGCGAAACAGGCGACCCTTGGCCAGAGACTTCAAGATGAGGCAGCGATGGGCGGTGAGTTTCGCCGGATTTCCGGCTGAAAGGATTGACCGTTGCACTGCGTCCGGCGCAATGTTTGGCGTCGAGCATGTGGGCACTCAACCAACAGGGAGAGGTGTCATGAGCGCGGCGAATGGACGAATGCCCGTTCAGGAAGAGAGAGGGACGGCTGCAGGTGTAGCGGTCGGTATCTTGGGCGTCGCCTGGCACGCTGTGCGCGTTCCGATCTTGTTGTTTCTGCTGGCGCTCGAACCGTTTGTCCGAATCCTCCTGATTGCCGCGGCGATCTTGGGCGTGCTCAGCGCGATTGTTTTCGAGGCATCGGGCGCCGTGCCGGAATTCTCACTCTGGTTCCAAATTTTGATGTCGTTCGGCTGCATGCTCGTGCTCGCCCTCTACTACGCACTCATTCGCGTGCTGTCCTAGCGCCTTCGATCAAGCAATCTCGATTCGCCTCTGCCAAGGACCCGCCACGCGACTTGGCGACCATCCCTGTCGATGCCGAACAACAGAACGATCGTCGGGATCAAGAGCTCGCTGGCAAAAACGCCGGTTGAAAGCTGCGCAGTTGTGGCGCCCGAAATTTGCACACACGTTTCGCCTCAGTGAGCGGCACGCTGACAGGACTCGAAACAAGTTGCGCTGCCCGCGCTACGCACGAGCGGGCGCTCACGACGGTAAAGGCACTGCTCTTTACTTCTTCGTTGCGCGAAGCGCCATGAGTTGTTTTATTCGGTCGACTGCGATTTGCGGCTCATAGGGCTTGGGGAGGGAACCTGACTCGCACAACTCGGCCGCGGCGTTAGCGGCGCGCGAAACACTGCCCGCCAGGATCACATCTATCGTAGGGCGGTTGGCGCGCAACCACTTTGAAAGCCCAAACCCATCGATCGATCCGGGCATTTCAATGTCGCTGAAGACCACATCCACATCGATCTCCACATGCTGAAGAACGATGAGCGCCTCGTCGGCATGGGCGGCCTCGATCACTCTGTAACCGCAATCGCGAAGGTAGTCTGATATCACCATCCGCACGAACACTTCGTCCTCGACGACCAGGACCGTCTGTCGTGCTTCGCGCCCACTATCACTCACGTCATGTCACCGGGTTCAGAGCCGACTGTGGTAAGGGCGCGAACGCGCTGGCTCAGCTGCGACGGCAGAAAAGGTTTCGGTAGAAAGTCATCCAGCAACGCGCGAATGGAGTCATCCGGGGCCGGCCAGGACACCATCAGGACCTTTACGAAGGGCAGCTCCGCGCGCAGCAGCCGCACGAGGCCTGCACCGTCCATGAGACCGGGCATGCGCATGTCTGTCACGACGAGGTCCACCTTGATCGGACTGTGCAGTATCGCCACCGCCTCGTCCGCATTGATCGCTTCGATGACGGTGTAGCCTTGATCGCGCAGTTCGTCGCTGATCATCGCGCGCACCAACACCTCGTCGTCAACCACGAGGATCGTCGGCCTTTCAGGGCTGTTGACCGGATTCGTCATCGTCTGCGCATCACCCATCGTCGCCCCTCCCCAGAGCCGCGAGTGAATCTAAAGTTTGTAAAATTGGCACCCTTGTGCGCAACGCGTGGTCCAGCGCCGAGTTCCTGGGCCACCCGGCTAGGGGCGTGCGGGCGGCGCCGGGCCGTAGCTTCGTAGGTTCGAGTTTGCGGATGCCGTCGATCGTTCTGTCTTAGCGGCAAGGTTGATCCGACCAGAGCCGCTCTCCATCAATGCTTGGATCGTGAACCTACGAACCTACGGCCCGGCGCCGAAGGTACGCGGCGCCGAAGGTACGGAAGGTACAATCAGCTTTGCAGTCTGACAAATGTCCTCACGATCCATTCTGACGATCGGCGTCTCATCAGAAATGAGTGAGTGTCCGGCTGACGTGCGGTCCTTCGGCGCTGTCAGCAGCCCGGCGCCTGCGTCAAGTGAACAACAGGCAAGTGAACCCGTCTGCTTTCGCGCAGCGCCGTCGCGCGCGGACGGATGGAACCTCAGCGTGAGTCGTAGCTCTATTCGCCGTAGTTCATGGGATTTGCATGTCGCTTTTTGGCATGCAGTGAACTGCGACGCAGGCGCTCAGCCGAAGCTCCATCCTTACTCGGGCAATGCATAGCTCGCTACGAGGTTCCGGGCGATAGCGGAGTTTTCGCACGATTGGGTTTGACTCGAGCTACGGCGGCATGCCGAGTCCGATCATGCCGACGGTCGCTTGCTGCCTCTGCCGATCCCATCATCTCATGACTCGGCAACGTTGCCGATGCCGGCTTCGAGGTCGAGCTCGTTGCGGCAAATCAACCGACAGCGCACGTCGGAATTCGTCCACGATGAGCGCGCTCGTGCGGCTTTTCACATCGCGATCTCGATCTTCTCGCACAGTCATGCGTTTCATCAGCATGAAAGGCCGCGAGAGGATTTGCGAATGAGACTACATTTCCGCGTCCTATGCCGAACCTTATGCATTGTGTTCGCGCTGTCGGGATGCGTGAGCACACCCAACACCACAGCACTGATCACACCGATCGGCGCCGCCGGTTATCACACGTTCGCGCCGCCCGACTCGCCCGATCGAATTCGGGCTTCAAACCTGAAGCGACCCGCCTCCGCTGCCGATACTTTAGAGGCGACGAGGTGACGAGGGCTCTTACCTTCATCACCTTCGCCTTCGTCACTCTACCGAGCGATTCGGGCTCGCGGCGGATTGAGATGAATGTAGCGCAGTAGCTCGAGGAAGTAGCTGTCGACGTCGACGAGCACTGCGTGATAGCGGTTTTCGAAAAGGTGGCCAGTCGTATGGAACTCCTTCTGAATGCAGCGTGCGAAGCGGGCGCCGACGCGCTGCATGAGCCTTCCAGGCGGTTGCTCCGAGACCTGAACAAGCATGTGGACGTGATTGGTCATCCAGCAGTACCCGTGAACGCGTGCGCCCGTATGCGAGAGCGCGCCCGCCATGATCGAATCCAGCGTCTGGCGATCGGCGTGCTTGAAGAAGATGTCGCGTCGGTGATTTCCGCGGGCCGTGACGTGGTACATCTCGCGCCCGGAACGTGCAGACGAGGTGGTCGCGCCATGGCGTCCGTGCCAGTGATATGGGAACTCCAGTGTACTGACCGAGGATGCTCAGCTACCTGCCCCCACGAGCGGCTCCAGCACGATGTGCGTCGTGCGGTCGCGATACGGCGTTTTCAGCCGATAGCGCACGTGTCACCTTGTGTAGTGAGCGAGAGTCGTTCCACCGTAGACGGCAGGGCGGCTCACGTAGCGCGCGAGCCGTTCAACCTTCGTGCGCGCGTCCGCTTCCATGCCGATGCCGGCGTATAGAGAAAGCCCCGCATACTGCGCGACGCCTTTCCCTCGGCTCCTCCTGGTTGCCGCAAGGATCTCGGAAGATGCGGCGGTAATCCTCAACGCGGGTTACTTGGCATCGTGAGAGCCAGGAGTCGGCTGAACGGGCATAATCATGTAGCCGTGAGGCCCTTGATACGCAATGAACGGTAGTCCCGTCGTGCCGTTCGATCCGATGTTTTCGTTCGTCAGGTTCGGTGCATAAAACATCACATGCGGGGGGAACGAGGAGACGGCGCCGGTATCCGGATTCACATTGCGAATGTCACCTGAAAGCATGTACGCGACGCCAGGACGCCGCGGCGACACGAACTTGCCGCTCGCAAAACCGGCGCGGATGTCCGCGGCGATTTCGGACGGCGACTTGCCCTGCATCATCAGCTCGCCCACTCGCAGGATCTTCGGCAGGATCGTTGCCGTTCCTTCTTCGTCGAAGCAGGTCGGCTTCAGCGCCTTGGGGTGATCGCGGTTCACGATACAGGTGAATTTGTTCGTGCTTCGGCGCATCTGCTTGTATCCCGAGGACGTGAGCACATACACGCCGGCGCCCTCGCGCAGGTGCTCCGGCGCGGCACAGAGCGCCATCCTGACCTCCCGCTGTTCTGTCGGCGCCTCGGGGGTATCGCTCGAATCAGACTGAGTGACCGCCGAACCAGCCAGCAGTAATAAACCTGCCAGGATCCTCGAAGATAATCGCACCATGGACGAGACCCCTGAAGAAGAGTGTACGCTGTCGTCAGCGCTCGCGGACATCGCGGTCAGCCACCGAGAAGCGAGCGAGGCGTAGGTTGAAGCAGCAGGACCTCAGGCGCCGACTTGCGCCAGAGTCTCTCTGCCACGCTATTCCAACGCGCAGAGCTGCGCAGCTTGGCCATGCGGCTGTCGTAGTCGGCCCGATCTGCGAACCGCGTGAACCAGACGAACACGCGATCGGCCCGAACTGGCAGTGGCGGGTAATTGTTCGCAGCGGTCTCCGTGACGTAGGTCGCTAAAACTGGAATACCAGCTGCCTTGAGTTCTGGAACGGCGGCACGTTCGAAAAACTCGACGAACGCGGAATCGACGGCACGTTCGAACGAGTAGATGTTCGCGACGATCAGAGCACGTGGTTCAGTGGTCGCGCCCTGCGGCGGCCGTGTTCCGGTGACGGCCAAACCGGATTGCGGGCGCGTCACACGAAGCAGCAGAACATTCGTGGAGTCGATCATGGTTGCTGCGGCAGCTTTTCCGTGCGCCTTCCACACCGGACCGGAATAGAAGCTGTTCAGTGCTTGCGCGCGCGAGGGCATATCATTGAACGCCCGAATCCACACGAAGCGGTCGGGTCGATCAAGATCGCGGAAGGTTCCGACGATCTTCATGCCGACAACTTCCTGGCTCTCCACGAACTGCGCTTCGAACAAGTCGATCAGGACATCGCGCGCTGCCGGGTGGAGCGTGTATTGGCGAAGCTCGATGATCGGCCACTCTGAGGACGACTGAGCGGCAGCCGGCGATCCGAATCCATGAATCAGCACCACAACGAGACTGGGAACCATCCGGCTGCACCAGCGGGTTCGGCTTGCCGATTTCAAAGTGTTCCGCTGCACATCGCAGCACTGGTGTGGCCTGCGGCGCTCATCTGAGCTGCTTGGGATGCCTCGTGGCGAGGATCGCATCGCCACCGCGTCTGATTCGAGGTTCATTGGGACGCGACTCCTCTCGCGCTTGCCGTTCTCTGAAGCGGAGTTTGCTTCCAGCGCTGCCGCACGTCTTGCACCCACCTTGCATCCTTGCACCGCAGTGGCTGTCTGGACTACTTTGCCGGCTACCGACGGCATGAAGCAGGCTTTGCGACGATGACCACGACGTCCCTGCCATTGACGCGCTTCCCACCCGATCACGAGGTGACGCATCGCGCGCTGCGCGTGACCACGACCTGGCGCCCGGCCGGGCTGGCCGTGGCGCGGCACACACACGATCTGACCAATTTGGCCTTTTGCGTGGAGGGGCCGTTCGAAGAGACGTTTGGCACAAGCTGGCGGCAGGTGAGCACCAGATCGCTATGGGTCCGCCCCGGCGGCGAGCCGCACGCCAACAGGTACCCGGCGCGCGCACCCTCGCGCACGCTGATCATCGAGCTTCTCCCTCACGCGCTGGACGAAATCCGATCCGAGACCCGCGTCCTCGACACACCGAGTCACCTGGAATCGCCACGCTTCGCCGTGCTCGCTCGGCGGCTCGATTTCGAATCTCGCAACCCTGATAGTGTTTCGCTCCTCGCGATCGAGGCGCATGTGTACGAGCTCATCGTCTCGATAACGCGACACGCATTGATGCGCAATGGCGGCGAACCCCAATGGCTGGGCCGCGTTCGCGAGTACCTCCATTCCAAGTTCACACAGACGATCAGCCTGTCGGATCTCGCCGCAATCGCTGGCGTGCATCCGTCGCATCTCGCCAAAGCGTTCCGACGTATTTACGGTGCTACGATCGGCGAATACGTCCGACAGCTTCGTGTTGAACACGCCGCGACGTTGCTGAAACAGCGGCAGCTATCGCTCCCCGAGATCGCTATCGCCTGCGGCTTTCATGACCAGAGCCATTTCACACGGGTGTTCGCAAATGTGTTTGGGATCTCTCCGGGCCGGTATGCGTCTTGCGTCCGCCGCCGTTAAAGCACGCTCGTAGTGCTGCTGCGGACCTGCGACCCCCGTCTGCATGGCCGGAGAGAATGCGTGCCCGCCTGAGGACGTAGGCGGGCCACACGGGTACGAGCACTTTCTTCCAGGCATCACAGATGCAAGTAGCGAGGAGGCGTCTGCTGTTTGAAGTTGAATGAAATCTGCAGGTG
>JBOHZJ010000070.1:0-4840 GCA_050738395.1 Steroidobacter sp. | reverse complement strand
CGCGACGAGTCACCGATGCGTGACGTGATTCGAAGTCGCACAACTAATTCGCATACACCCCTTGCTTGCCATTTTCAATTTATGTATATACTGCGCCCGGACTAACTCGACATGGAGATTGAAGACTATGGCAACTAAAGCAAAGAAATCATCCAAGAAGAAGGGCGGCAAGAAGAAGGCCGCCAAGAAGAAGTAGAATTCTTCTGGTTGATGTAGATGAAGACTGTGCCCGCGAAAGCGGGCACAGTCGTTTCCGGAGACTGGAAAAACAGGCATTTCACGAGACGTACTGACAGGAGAGAACTCTTGGATGCGGATCTGAAGAAGCAACTCGCTGCTGAGGCGGCCATCGCACACGTCATCGAAGATCAGATCATCGGCATCGGCACCGGCTCTACGGTGAACCGCTTTATCGATGTGATGGCTGCGCGGAAGTTGCGCATTCGAGGCGCTGTATCGAGTTCGGAAGCCTCTACCGCGAGATTGTTGAAGCATGGCTACGAGGTTCTCGACCTCAATGCGACCGGCGATCTGGACCTCTACGTCGATGGCGCGGATGAGGCGGACCGGAGTCTCCGGCTCATCAAGGGAGGCGGCGCCGCACTCACCCGAGAGAAGATCGTCGCGGCCGCATCGCGCCGATTCATCTGCATCATCGATGACTCGAAGCTCGTCAACGTACTCGGCAGGTTCCCTCTGCCCGTCGAAGTGATCCCGATGGCGCGCTCCTACGTCGCCCGCGAGCTGGTAAAGCTCGGCGGCCATCCCGTTTACCGGGACGGCGTGGTCACCGACAACGGCAATCAGATAATCGACGTGCACGCACTCAGCATCGTCGATCCGGTCTCGCTGGAACAAACGATCAACCAGATTGCCGGGGTGGTCACCGTCGGATTGTTCGCGAAGCGACCTGCAGATGTGTTGGTCGTTGGAGCCGAAGACGGAGTGAAGACGATACAGCGAGGGTCCCGATAGTCGGTCGGACTAGCCCATCGATTCCCTGACGCACCAGGTCGGCCATTGCAGTGAGTTCCTCAGTCGACCGGTCAGGCGAGATCTTGCGGAGTAAAGGCACGCGTCAATTCAGGGGTACTGCGCAAGCGCTGCCGTTCCTGGAGCACTGCGTGCAGCACTGGCCGAAGCTGATCGATCTGCTGCAGACAGCGCTAGTCTTTGTATTCGGTGAGGACACGTTGATTGCAACGTAGTCAGCGACCGGAGCCACGATGCGCAGGCGCTCGACGTAGTCATCAGCCGCATCGTTCAGTGCAGTCAGCGAGCCTTTGCCCACATTCACACCGCAAACTCCGCGATACGACAAGTGCGCAGCGATCGTCGCGGCGCCCTCGTTCGGGAAGCCCATACGATTGATGAGTGCATGCGCAGCCTCCACCCGAAACAGGCGACGCCTGGGTTGACCGGCCTGCGCCCTCAGCGTCGCCGTTCCAACTTCGATGATCCAAACCCGAGCGCGCCCCAGGCATCGATGTGACGGCCGTTCTTGTCGAATCCCGGGAAGCGCAGGCCCAGCACAGAAACCGCAGCCGAATCGTCAATCTGAGAATTGCGCAGCAACCGCGGTGAGTGGGCGCAGCTCAGCGCGCTGAGTGCAACGGCCTGGGCGCGCTCCGGTTCAAGGGTGAAGAGAATCGGCGCAGTGCAGGATAAAGGCTGAGCGGTATGCGGACATGATCGCGCGATCGGCGTCTGGGTTGGTTCAGATGTCAGGCATGCTCGAGCAGCGCTCGCTCGCTATCCCGGAAAGCAACAAAGCGCGTCGAGCGGGCTTTGTTGCTTTTGGGGACCAGGATGACTCCGCACATCGCTTTCGCGATGCCCAACCCTCGCGCAAGCGTTTCGGGCGTTCGCCGGGAAGACTGCACGTTAGGTGCAGTCTCGAAAGCACCCTCCTCACCCATGTGCTCCGCCCGCTGGGCCATCGAGCGATTCGCTTCGTTGAATTTCTTGATGTTCAAGTTCGCTCCCGGCGAACTTGGTCGAACCTGGGATCCCCAGGCTCTGATCCTGGTCCCGATCCGGAAACGATTAGGCCCGCGCGAAGCGGGCCTAATCGTTTTTGGTTGGGGAACTAGGAGGACTCCGCCCATCCATGTGCTCCGCCCCGCTGGGGCCATCGAGCGATTCGGTCGAATCGATCGATGTTCAAATTCGCGTCCCGGCGAATTTAGTCGAACCTAGGATCCCCAGGTTCTCATCCTTAGCCGGACCACCAAACGAAAAGGGCCCGGAAGACCGGACCCTTTTGCGTTTGGTTGGGGGACTAGGATTACTCCGCACGTCCCTGTGCTCCGCCCGCTGGGCCATCGAGCGATGCGGACGAACCGCTCGATGTTCAAATTCGCTCCCGGCGAATTTAGTCGAACCTAGGTCCCCCAGGTTCTCAAACCCCTAGTCCCGACCAAACAAAAAGGGTCCCGCGCTGGGGACCCTTTTCTGTTTGGTTGGGGGACTAGGATTCGAACCTAGGTTGACGGAGTCAGAGTCCGTAGTCCTACCACTAGACGATCCCCCAGGAGGAGCAGTGGCCGCTGGCGGATTAGCGCTTGGAGAATTGCGTTCCGCGACGGGCCTTACGGAAGCCGACCTTCTTGCGCTCGACTTCGCGAGCATCGCGAGTCACGTAGCCTGCATCACGCAGCGGCTTACGGAGAGTTTCGTCGTACTCAATCAGCGCGCGGGTCAGACCGTGGCGGATAGCGCCGGCCTGCCCAGTGATGCCGCCGCCCTTCACAGTTACGTCGACGTCGAAGTTCTTGTCGAGGCTCACGGCCTCCAGCGGCTGGCGCACGATCATGCGAGCAGTCTTGCGGCCGAAAAATTCGTCGAGCGTCCGCTCGTTGACGCGAATGTTGCCGCTGCCCTTACGCAGAAACACGCGGGCGGTAGAGGTCTTGCGACGGCCGGTGCCGTAGTTGGTGGAAGTCGCCATGGATTAGCTGTGCCTGTATGTCCGGTTCAGATCTCGAGTGCTTTCGGCTGTTGAGCCGTGTGCGGATGTTCACCGCCTGAAAACACGTGCAGCTTCTTGAACATCTTGCGACCGAGGGGATTCTTCGGAAGCATGCCCTTCACTGCAAACTGGATGGCCCGCTCAGGGTGCTTGTCGAGCAACTTCTCGAGGCTGGTGCTCTTGAGGTTGCCCATATAACCGGTGTGGTGATGATAGAACTTGTCCGTCATCTTCCGTCCGGTCACGCGGATCTTGCCCGCATTGATGATCACGATGTGATCGCCCGTGTCTGCATTCGGCGTGTACGCGGCTTTGTGTTTGCCGCGCAGGCGCGATGCGATCTGCGATGCCAGACGGCCGAGGGTTTTGTCGGTCGCGTCGACTACGAACCAATCACGACGCACCGTAGCCGCATTGGCGAAGACGGTTCTCATTGAAATCTCCGGGAAATTTCGCCCGGGGGGCGAAAAGGCCGGCAAGTCTAAAGGACGACCCCTGCCTTTGCAAACCATTGATCGCCATGCCCGGCAACGTCCGACGCTCTCCGGCGCGGTGCGGCCAGGGTCGGCGGAACGTCACATATATAATGTGTAGAGATGAACACCACCAGTTCTCCCACCTCGTCGGGGCGGCGCTATGGCTTGCTCGACCGACTCATCAGTCCGGCAGACCAGGCGATCCGGACGGTCAGTGGAGTGTATGAATCGGCCCGCCCCTATCCCGCCGACAGCATCCCGGAAACCGTGGAGAGCCAGGACGATCGCCGCCGCGCAGCAGGCCTGATGCGCGTCAATCACTCTGGTGAAGTGGCCGCGCAGGCGCTGTATCAGGGGCAAGCCTTCGCGGCCGGGGCCGACGCGACAAGGGAATCGCTCATGGAAGCTGCTCGCGAAGAGACCGACCATCTCGCCTGGTGCTCGGAGCGCATTCGCGAACTCGGCGGTCGCACCAGCCTGCTGAATCCATTTTGGTACGCCGGATCCTTCGCCATCGGCGCCCTCGCGGGAGTCGCGGGGGACAGGACTAGTCTGGGCTTCGTCGCGGAAACAGAGCGGCAGGTCGTCGAGCATCTCGAAGGCTGCCTGCACGAACTGCCGGCAGATGATGCGCGCACACGAGCAATCATCATGCAGATGAGTGCTGATGAAGCACGCCACGGTCACAATGCGATGAGCGCGGGCGGCGCTACACTGCCGTCGTTCGCACGCACGTTGATGAAGCTCACTGCACGCGTGATGACGCGCACCGCCTTCTGGATCTGACGTTGCAGAAGGTTGAATGCTTGCGGTAGGGGCGTATCCTGTATTAAAAGGCGCGCAAGACAATGACATTGCACGTTGTTGGTGCACGTTATTGCGATAGGCTCGGGTTAATACGCACAACGCACAATACGATCCAGGGGTGAGTATGGAAGAGGGCGCAAGGCCATTGAGCGATATTCCGGCGATCAACCGGTTCCTGAGCTACTGCCGGATTCGCACGGTGCCCTCCAAGACGGTCGTCATCCATGCCGGCGATCTTCCCGACGTCCTGTACTACATCGTGAGCGGCTCGGTGGAAGTCATGATCGAGGACGAGGAAGGCAACGAGATGGTGCTCGCCTACCTCAACAAGGGCCAGTTCTGCGGCGAGATGGGCCTGTTCTACGAGCAGCCGACGCGCAGCGCCTGGGTGCGCACCCGTCAGCAATGCGAACTGGCCGAGATGACGTATCCGCGCTTTCGCCAGCTGGCCGCCGAGAGCCCGGGGCTCGTGTTCGAGCTGGCGACGCAGCTCGCGACGCGCCTGGATCGCACCAATCGCAAGCTCGGCGATCTTGCGTTCGTCGACGTCACCGGCCGCGTCGCACACGCGATCATGGACCTGTGC
>JBOHZJ010000069.1:0-10706 GCA_050738395.1 Steroidobacter sp. | reverse complement strand
GTCCGGGAGTTTGCGATTGCTGCCGCGCGCAACCGAGCCGATGCTGCACGACCATGTCGACATCATGCTCGATTCCGGCGTGTGCCTGAGATTCAACGATCCGCGACGATTTGGCAGCCTGCTCTGGACCGCGGACGACCCGCTGGCGCATCCCTTGCTGAGCAAGCTCGCGCCGGAACCGCTGTCGGATGAGTTCGACGGCGCCTACCTGGCGCGCCTCGGCAAAGGCAGGCACGTCGCCATCAAACAGTTGCTGATGAATAGCCACATCGTTGTCGGCGTTGGGAATATCTACGCAAGCGAGGCGCTGTTTCGCGCCGGTATTCGACCTCGGCGCGCGGCGGGACGGATCAGGCGCGCGGAGTTCGATGCACTCGCGACCTCAATCAAGGCAGTGTTGAGCGACGCCATCCGTGCGGGCGGCACGACGCTGCGGGACTACATCAATCCTGAAGGTATGCCCGGTTACTTTCGACAGAAGTTATATGTGTACGAGCGCGGCGGTGAACCTTGCCGCCTATGCAATACCCCGATCCGGCATTTCGTGCAGGGACAGCGATCGACGTACTTCTGTCCGGAGTGTCAGCGGTGACAGCTGGCCAACTGGCCAACTGGCCGGAGACGAACCGCCCGTGCGTCTTCTCAGACCAGTTAGCCGGTTAGCCAACTTGCCAGTGAGCCGATCTGCCAGTCGGCCGGCCTCAATACACCACTCCCACACCCACCCCGCGCGGATCCGAGACTGCGTTGACCTCTCCCGTCTTGTAGTCCCAGGTGACGATCTGCATGTTGCCGGGCTGCCGCGACTCGCGAATCGCGTGACCGTATTTTTGCAGTGTCGTCTTTTCCTCCTCGGTAAACGCGCCTGGCTCGAAGGACAGCATGTCGGGCATGTACTGATGGTGATAGCGGCCCTGCTTCACGAGGGTTTCGGGCGCGACTCCGTCCATCCAGTCGAGCGCGGCAAGCATCACCATGCCCATGATGTAGCTGCCGCCGGGCGTGCCGAGAATCATCAATCCGTCCGGCTTTTCGATGAAGGTCGGCGTCATGCTCGATAGCGGACGCTTGCCCGGTGCGACGGCGTTCGCGGCGGCGCCGATCAGGCGAAATCCATTCGGCACGCCAGGCTTCGCTGCGAAGTCATCCATCTCGTTGTTGAGCATCACTCCTGTGCCGGGGACCATCAGACCGGAGCCAAAAAAGAAGTTGATCGACAACGTACCCGCAACGCGATTGCCTTGCGCATCGATGATCGAAAAGTGCGTCGTTTGCTGGCCAGGATCAGCCGCCGTAATTCCCGGTAATGCGCTGCTCGGCGTCGCCCGATCCATGCGGATGGAGACGCGCTGGCCAGCCGCGTAGTAGGGATGCAGGAGCTTTTCGAGCGGAATATCCACGAACTCGGGATCGCCCAGATACTCCGCGCGATCACGGTGGGCGCGCCGCATCGCCTCCACGATGAGATGTTTACGCGTGGCGGTGTCGACCGATCCGAAGTCGTAGCCAGACAACATATTGAAGGCATTGATCAATGCGACCCCGCCTGAGGACGGCGGGGGGGCCGATACGATGCGTGCGCCACGATATTCGCCCACGAGCGGCTTGCGCTCCTTCACCTGGTACCGAGAAAGATCTTCCATCGACCAGATGCCGCCAAGCTCGCGCACCCCGTCCACGAGTTTCCGGGCGACGGCGCCTTTGTAGTAGCCGTCCGCACCGCGCTCTGCGAGCGCAGTCAGTGTCTGCGCAAGATCGGGCTGACGAATGATCGCGCCGACCGCTGGTACTGCACCTTCCTGCAGAAAAACGGCGGCAGCCGCCCCGCTGTTGAATGTGTTGCGTTTGGCTTCTATCCCGCCTCGCAGCCGGGCGTTCAACGGGAATCCCTCGCGCGCCAGCCGAATCGCCGGCTGCAGATTTTGTTTGAGCGACAACCGTCCGTACTTCTTCGCGAGATGTTCGAACCCCGCGGGTTCTCCTGGAATGCCGGCTGCCAGAGCGCTCGCGGTCGATCGTCCCCGGACTACGGTTCCGGTTTCGTCGAGAAACATATCGCGCGTCGCCGCCTGAGGCGCAACCTCGCGCGCATCCACCATCGTCTCGAAGCCATCCGATGCTCGATGTAGCAACCAGAACCCACCGCCGCCCAGACCGGAGCTGCTCGGCTCCACGACGGCGAGCGCGGCGCTCACCGCGACCGCGGCGTCAAAGGCGTTGCCGCCCTGCTTGAGAATTTCCAGACCAGCCTGCGTCGCAAGCTCGTGGGCGCTGGCGATGCCCGCTGCGGAGGGCTTGCGCGCCGCATCTGCGCTTGCGACCAGCGGCAGCGCCACGAGCACAAGCAGGCATAGCGCGTATTGAACAGGTGACGAAAGCTTCACGTTGAATCCGCGATCGTTCGGCTGACTGGTCATTGGGCGCGACGCTTGGCCCACGCGCGTTGCAATGCGGCCTGGACGCTTGGGTGTACGAATTTCTCGACGTTGCCGCCGAGGCTCGCGATCTCGCGCACCAGCGTCGAGGAGATGAAATTGAACTGATCCATCGGCGTCAGGAACACGTAGTCGACCTTGTCGGATAAGTGACGGCTCATGGTGGCGAGCTGGAACTCGAACTCAAAATCCGATACCGCACGCAACCCGCGCACCACGACCCTCAGGCCATGCTGGAGTGCGAAATCGACGGTCAGTCCTTCGTACGAGGTCACCTCGACGTTCGGAATGCCGTCCAGCACCTCGCGTGCAAGCTCAACGCGTTCCTTTACAGTGAACAAAGGCGCCTTGCCGGGATTCGCCGCAATCGCGATCACCACGCGATCGAAAATTTCCGCTGCTCGACGCACGAGGTCGTGATGGCCGTTCGTGATCGGATCGAACGTGCCCGGATACATGGCGCCGGTCATATCAACCTCTCTTCATGATGGGGTGCGAACGCTCAGCAGATGATAGCCGACCTGACCTGCGCGCCTGGACCGATGCACCGTCCAGCCGTGAGGCGTCAAAGGCAGCGCTGCATCAGCGGGACATTCAATGTAGACCCACGCCTCGTCTGCAAGCCAGCCATGCGCCAGCGCATTGCAGACTTCCTGCAGCATGTCGCCCGATGCAAACGGCGGGTCGAGAAAGACGATGTCGAATGGGTGAGCCGGACGTTGCAGAAAGCGACGCGCATCCTCGGTGAACACCGCACCCGCCGCGGAGCCAAGGCGTTCAAGCGTCTGCTTCAGATGCCGCGCGAGCTGCGGTTCGCGATCGACGAAAGTCACTTGAGCCGCGCCACGCGACAACGCTTCGAACCCCAATGCGCCGCTGCCGGCGAAAAGATCCAGGCACCGCGCCGCGAGAACATGCGACTGCAGCCAGTTGAAGAGCGTTTCGCGCACACGATCGGGAGACGGACGCACCGCTTCGACCGGCGGAAATACGATCGGCGCGCCGCGCCAGCGCCCGCCGATGATGCGTAAGCGGTTGGCAGGTGTTGCGCGCGCTGCGGTTTTTTTGCTGACGACGCGAGCCATGCGGCGATCATATCGCGCCGGCGATGATCCAGGACTGGCGCGATGCTGCTGCTAGAATCAGCCGCTTCCCTGCAAACCCGCACTCACCACCATCAATGTTTGGATTCGGTTCAAAAGCAAACGACCCCGCAGCGGACCGACCTGCTGAAAAACAGGGCCTGTTCAAGCGATTGCGCGCCAAGCTGAATCGGGGCGATTCCTGGCTCACGTATGACCTCGCCAATCTCGTACCCGGCGGACGCATCGACGACCAGGTGCTCGATGAACTCGAGACACGGCTCATCATGGGCGATGTCGGCGTTGAAACGACGACACGCATTCTCGAGAGCCTGCGGAAGAAAGTCGCGCGCAAGGAGTTGGCCAGTCTTGACGCGTTGCTTGCAGCGTTGCGGGCTTCACTACTTCAGATCGTCAAGCCAAGCGAGCAGCCGCTTGCGATCCATCGCAGTGTTGCGCCGTTTGCAGTGCTCGTCGTAGGCGTCAACGGGGCAGGAAAGACAACGACTATCGGCAAGCTGGCAAGCTTGCTCAAAACGAGAGGCTTGAAAGTCATGCTCGCCGCCGGCGACACCTTTCGCGCAGCAGCGGTGGAGCAACTGCAGATCTGGGGACAGCGCAATGACGTCGTCGTGATCGCGCAGGCGACTGGCGCGGATCCGGCCGCCGTGGCGTTCGATGCAATGCAGGCGGCCCGGTCGCGCCGAATCGATGTGTTGCTGACGGATACTGCCGGGCGACTGCACACACAATCCAATCTGATGGACGAACTGAAAAAGGTGAAGCGCGTCATGGGACGCGTGGACGCCAGCGCCCCGCATGAAGTGCTGCTGGTGCTCGATGCAAGCCAGGGACAGAACGCCTTGCAGCAGGCTCGATTATTCAATGAGGCGCTGGGTGTAACCGGTATCGTGCTCACCAAGCTGGACGGCACCGCGAAAGGCGGCATCGTCTTTGCGATCGCGAGCGAACTGGGCCTGCCGATCCGGTACATCGGGATCGGTGAATCCGCCGAAGATTTCGCTCAATTCGAAGCTGAAGCCTTCGTGGATGCGCTGCTGAACCGCGACGCGAACGCCTGACCTCCTGATAGCTCGAGCCGCAGCACCCGAATGATCCGTTTCGACCACGTCTTCAAACGCTACCCGAACGGCCGCGAGGCGCTCAGCGACCTCTCGCTCGAGATCGCAAGCGGTGAAATCGTATTTCTGACCGGCCACTCGGGCGCCGGCAAGTCCAGTCTCCTTAAACTCATCACACTCATCGAACGGCCGAGTCGCGGACAACTAATCGTCAACGGTCACAACGTGTCCGGTGTGTCGCGCAGCAGAGTACCGGCGTTCCGGCGCCAGATCGGCATGGTCTTTCAGGACCACAAACTGCTGCACGATCGCACCATTTTCGACAATGTGGCGCTGCCTCTCATCATCGCCGGCGTCGGTACGAAGGAAATTGGCAGACGCGTTCGCGCCGCACTCGATCAGGTCGGACTGCTTGGGCGCGAACAAAGCGCGCCGCTGGAACTGTCGACCGGCGAACAGCAACGCGTCGGCATCGCCCGGGCAGTCGTCAGCAAGCCGCCCATTCTGATTGCGGATGAACCCACCGGAAACCTGGATCCGGAGCTGTCGATCGAAGTCATGAACATCTTTCGACGCTTCAATGAAGTGGGCGTTACGGTGCTCGTCGCAAGCCATGATCTGTATCTGCTCAACCACTTCCCGGTGCGGCGAGTGCGCCTTGAAGCAGGCCGAATCGTGGAAATGGGCCGCGAGCCGCCTGTACAGACGCTGCTTGACCCCGGGAAATTGATTGCGCGTAGCGAGGGAGCGACGCCGTGAGCGCGTGGTTTACCAGGCATCTGCAGACGCTGATTGGATCGCTCGGTCGATTGTCCCAGCACAAACTCGCAACGTTGCTCACGGTGCTCGTGATCGGCGTCGCCCTTGCGTTGCCTGCGTGCCTGCACCTGCTCATTGCGAATTCCCAGACGGCTACGGGAAGCTGGAATCGAGCCGTCGATCTGACCGTCTATCTGAAGCGTCCAACCTCGGCAGACGAGGTCAGGCGAATTGCAGAACGCTGGCGGCAGCGGCGTGATGTAGGGGAAGTCGAAGTCATTCTCGCGGACGATGCGCTAAAAGCGTTCCGCCGCAATTCCGGTTTCGGCGCAGCCATCGACGCACTGAATGAGAATCCGCTGCCGCATACCCTCGTCGTGCGGCCCGCGCCGAACTACGCGACGGCTGCACGGCTCGAAGCCCTCGCCGCCGACATGCGCGACGTCCCTTCCGTCGACGTGGTGCAGCTCGATACAGCCTGGGTCAACCGTCTAAACGCAATCCTCGACGCAATCGAACGCGGGCTTCTGCTTACAGCGGCAGTTCTGGCGCTCGGCGTGGTGGTCATCGTCGGCAATACGATTCGGCTGGACATCCAGAGCCGTCGCGACGAAATTGAGGTCACAAAGCTCGTCGGGGGAAGCGACGCCTTCGTTCGTCGGCCGTTTCTCTACAACGGAGTCTGGTACGGACTTGCCGGCGCGGTAATCGCCTGGGTGATCACTGCAGTGGCGACCGGTGTTCTGCGCGAGCCAGTCGCTCGAATCGCCGGTTTATATGGGAGCGGATTCAAGCTCAGGGGTCTGGGTCTGGAACCCTCGATATGGCTGCTGGCGGCAGGCGTAATTCTTGGCTGGATCGGCTCCTACATCGCGGCTTCGCGGCATCTGCGCGACATCGAACCCACCTGAAGTCAGCCCGATACGGGTCGGAACCTTTGCGGCCCTGAGCCATTCCAGATCAAAGGGTTACGAGCACCAAAAGTCCGCGAAACGCGGACGGCGACCCGGAACCTTTCGGTGATTTAGCACTCTGAAGATCCGACTGCTAAACTCGATCGGCAATTTCTGGAGGGGAATTTTCCTGATGACCAACGCGCTTATTCGTCCGAGTACAGATCTCGTTCTCGCCGGCCCGGTCGGCAGCCTCGACGCGTACATCGAACGCGTCTCACGCATAGCGGTACTCAGCCGCGAAGAAGAAGTCGCACTCGCCACGCGCTTTCGCGCCGAAGAAGACCTCGACGCCGCTCGTCAGCTCGTGCTGTCGCATCTGCGCTTCGTGGTTCACATTGCCCGCGGTTACAGCGGCTACGGCCTGCCGGTCGGTGATCTGATCCAGGAAGGCAACGTCGGCTTGATGAAGGCAGTGAAGCGCTTCGACCCCACCATGGGCGTGCGCCTGGTGTCCTTCGCCGTGCACTGGATTCGCGCCGAGATTCACGAATATGTTCTGCGGAATTGGCGGCTGGTGAAGATCGCCACGACCAAGTCGCAACGCAAACTGTTTTTCAATCTGCGTCGATTCAAGAAGAATCTCGGCTGGTTGACCGAGAGCGAAACGCGCGCGATCGCAAGCGATCTCGGCGTGACCACGGCGGAGGTCACGGATATGGAGCAGCGCCTGAGTTCGCGCGACCTGTCGTTCGACCCGACGCCTGACGCCGATGATGAGGAAGGATCCTATTCGCCGTCGGCGTACCTGCCGCATCCCGAAGCCGATCCGTCGGTCGCCGTCGAGCGCGAGCAATGGGATGAAGACACGGCGGACAGATTGGCGGATGCGCTGGAGACGCTCGATGAGCGCAGCCGCCACATCCTGCGCAGCCGCTGGATGACGGAAGAGAAGGCCACCCTGCACGAACTGGCCGACAAGTACAGCGTGTCGGCGGAACGCATCCGTCAGATCGAAGCGAATGCGATCAAGAAACTGCGTGGACTGGTCGCGGAGCCCGCCGGGGCGTGAGCACCGCTCGGCGCGCCGCAAGTACAAAGGGCCGGCTCATTCGCAAGCCGGCCCTTTCCATTTATGGGCGCGAAATCGAGGCGATCAGCTCTTCGTGATCGGTACGATCGTGAGTTCGACGCGACGATTCGATGCTCGACCCTGTTCCGTATCATTCGATGCGATCGGATGTGCTTCACCGGCGCCCACGGGGATCAGTCGCTGATCCTTTACGCCATGGCTCGACAGGTACCCCGCCACCGATTGCGCGCGACGCTGCGATAGGCCGAGGTTATGTTGATCGCTGCCGCTGCTGTCGGTGTGGCCCGCGACTTCGATAACAGACTTGTCGTATTCCTTCAGCACCATCGAGACGCCATCGAGCGCACTATAGAACTGCGCATTGAGGTCGGCGCTGTTCAGCGCGAAGGTGATGCCGCTGGGCATGTTCAGCGTGATGTTGTCGCCCATGCGCGTGACGCTCACTCCGGTCCCGGCCAGACGCTGACGTAGTTTGGCCTCCTGCACATCCATGTAATAACCGACGCCGCCGCCCGCGAGAGCGCCGACGCCCGCGCCTATCAGCGCGTTCTCCAGCTTGTCGCCCTTGGTCAGCAGACCCGCGACTGCACCTGCAGCCGCGCCGATGCCGGCGCCTTTCACGACCTTGCTGGTCTGCTGTTCGCCAGTGTACGGATTGACCGTCGTACAGGCAGTCGCGACGCACAGCACCACGGCGCCCATGGCGATCGGCTTCATCAATCGATTGATCATGACGTTTCCTCTCTCGTTCCTTTGAATTCCTGTGAGAAGCGCCCGCGCCTGGCGCGGAGTCTTCTTGGGGCGACATCAGCGTCGTCACAGAGCGCTGAATACCGACTGAACCTGACGATGCGGTGACTGTTCCCTGGCGATCAAGCGGCGCAACCGTTCTCAAACGCCGACACATGTTCGATTGTTGGGGGTTCGCGCTCCGCGCTCCACGGGCCGGCGCTCAACGGGCGCTACGCTACCCCGGCGCTCCCGCCTCGACAAGGAGTCATGAATTCGCGACAAGAAAAGATGGCTCGCCATGCAGGACTTTTGTGGCGCAGCGAGGCGCAAATTCGTGAGCTATCATGCGCGACCTCGAGGAGAACCGACATGTCAGCCATGCCCCAGCCGCCTGTCACGAAATCCGTCCCCGCCGAACTCGATCCCATGGATTTGTATTCGGTACGCAGCATGCTCAGCGATGAAGAGAAACTGGTGCAGGACTCCGTCGCGAAGTTCGTCGACGAGCAAGTCATCCCGGTTATCGGAGACTGCTTCGAAAACGAACGCTTCCCGCGCGAGCTGGTGTCGGGAATCGCCGAGCTCGGCTTGCTTGGTAGTTCCATTCACGGCTACGGGTGTGCGGGGTTGAACGGTGTGTCGTACGGACTGATCTGTCAGGAACTCGAACGCGGCGATTCGGGCATTCGCAGTTTCGTGTCAGTGCAATCCAGCCTGTGCATGTATCCGATCTACGCGTTCGGCAGCGAAGAACAGAAGCAACGTTGGTTGCCGCGCATGGCGAAAGGCGAAGTCATCGCGTGCTTCGGGCTGACCGAGCCGCACGGCGGTTCTGATCCCGCCAACATGAAGACGCACGCGCGCAAGCAGGGCAAGGACTGGGTGTTGAACGGTGCGAAGATGTGGATCACCAACGGTTCAATCGCCGATCTCGCCATCGTCTGGGCGCGCACCGACGAAGGCATTCGCGGCTTCCTCGTCGAACAGAGTTTCAAGGGATTCACCACCAACCTCATCAAGCACAAGATGAGTCTGCGTGCATCCGTAACCTCCAGTCTCTTCTTCGACAACGTCGTCGTGCCGGAAGAAAATGTGCTGCCAGGGGTCGTCGGTCTGAACGGCCCGTTGTCTTGTCTGACGCAGGCGCGGTATGGGATCTGCTGGGGCGTCACAGGCGCCGCGCAGGCATGTCTCGCACAAGTGATCGAGTACTCGAAAAGCCGCATCCTCTTCGGCAAGGCGCTCGCAGCGACGCAGGCAGTCCAGATCCGGCTCGCCGAAATGGCGCGCAAAATCACAACCTCGCAGCTGCTCTCTCTGCAACTCGGCCGGTTGAAGGATGCCGGCCAGATGGCGCCCACACAGGTGTCGATGGCGAAGTGGCACAACACGCGCGCCGCGATCGAAGTTGCACGCGATGCGCGCGACATTCTCGGCGGCGCCGGCATCAGCGTCGAGTACGCTCCCATACGTCACGCATTGAACCTCGAAAGCGTAATCACGTACGAGGGCACGGAGACCGTTCACCAACTCACCGTCGGCCGCGCCCTGACCGGGATCAGCGCGTTCTAGACGCTCACTCGCTCAGCACTCGAAAGCTGCCCGCGCCGAGTGCTGATGCTTCGCGATCGACGCCATGAGCAACACGTATTCGCGGAGGCGAGACGGGCTCGTCCAGACGCGCCGAGCGATCCCAGCAGACCACCAGGGTCGCGAGCGAAGCCCACGCCCAGATGACTTCACGTCGACCTTGCGCTGCGCCTGAACGGCTCTGCCTTTTCACGACGACTCTCCCGGTTCTGATCCGGGAGTTATTTCAGCAATGCAGTGCGGATGCATCGCGGCGCCGAGCGGCGCAGCGCGGGCGGATTGTGATAAATCATGGCGTAGCGGTCTGCACGCGCAACGCCGGCGCTACACTGCGCTCACGACAACGCACTGTCACGCGTACTGCAGCATGAAGAAAGTCATCGCCATCGTCGAAGACGAGCCCGCCATCCGCGACAACTACGCCGCCGCATTCCAGCGTCACGGCTATTCCGTGCGCACTTTCGGCGCGCGCAAGGAAGCCATCGAAGGCTTCCGCAGTCGCCTGCCCGATCTCGCCGTGATCGACGTTGGCCTGCGCGACGAACCGGAAGGCGGCTTCGAACTGTGTCGTGAACTGCGATCCATGTCCGCTGAACTGCCGATCATCTTTTTGACGGCGCGCGATAGCGAACTCGATGCGGTGTCGGGATTGCGCCTGGGCGCCGACGACTATCTGACGAAGGACCTGAGCCTCACGCATCTGGTAGCGCGCGTCACCGCCCTGTTCCGACGCATCGATGCGCTGACGCAGCCGTCAAATCGCGATCAGATCATCACGCGTGGTCCACTGGTGATCGATGCCGCGCGCCTGCACGCAATCTGGCAGGACAAGCCGCTGGGGCTGACGCTCACCGAATTCTGGATCGTGCACGCACTCGCGAAGAATCCGGGGCACGTCAAGAATCGCCAGCAGCTCATGGATGCAGCGAATGTCGTGCTCGACGACAACACCATCACTTCGCACATCAAACGCATTCGCCGGAAGTTCCAGGCTATCGACGCCAGCTTTGACAATATAGAAACGATGTACGGAATGGGAT
>JBOHZJ010000068.1:0-4473 GCA_050738395.1 Steroidobacter sp. | reverse complement strand
CTACACGAGTCTGCAGGCCTCGCTCGACAAGGCGTACGCGGAGCTGAACAACGCGAGCCACACCGCGCCGAACACCACCAACACGCCGATCGGCCGGTACTCGGTGGCATGGGTGAAGCGATTCATGGACAACGACACGCGGTACGAGCCGTTCCTGTGCGGCGCCGCGCATCAGAGCTACGCCGCCTCAACGGTGTTCTCCGACTACCGCTCGAGCTGTCCGTATTGATCAGATGTCCGTATTGAGCGGATGACTCGATCAGGCGACGATCGAGTGGAGGATCGTCGCGCTGTTGTGTTCCCTGGTGGCGGTTATCGGTTAACCGCCACCCTTTTCCGGGAACACCCGTTGCAACGATGAGGTGCATGAGTGAAGAGCCGAATACTGCCGATCGCCCTGGCGCTGACCGCCGTCGTGACGCTGCTCCTGCTGTTCGGCCGGGATCGCGTTGGCGTGGATGCGACGCCGCCGATGGCCGCGAACGAACCCAGCGACCCCACACGGACACAATCGGCCGAGTCGCCATCCGATGTCGATGTTCAATTGTCGCGCCCGACGGTCTCTGCCGAGCCGGCGGCGGATGACGAAATGGACGAACGCATCGCACAGACCAATGACGAGGTGTTCAGAACGAATTCTTCCGGCAAACTCATCCTCAATGAGCACACGCGACTCAATCTGGAGGCGCTGATCGCCCGGACCGAACCTGCGGAACTCGCCGAGGCGCAGCAGGAGATCGCGGGAATGTTGCCGCCGGCGGCAGCTGCCCAGGCTCGAGAGCTGATAGATCGGTACGACAACTATCAAAGGGCGCAGCGCCAGAGTTATCCGCCGGGTTCGGCGCCGTCGACCGAGGACGAGGCGCTTGCCGAACTTGAAGGTCTGCACGCACTACGAGTCGCGCACTTCGGCCCCGACATCGCCGCCGCTTTCTACGCCGAAGAGGAAGCGATCAGCCGGCAGCTGATCGAGCTCATGCGCCTGGAAAAAGATCAGGGACTGACGATGGAGGAGAAGGCGATACGGGCCCAGCAGATGCGCGATTCCATGCCGGAGATCGCGGCGATTGAACGGCGAAATCGCGAGGAAACGCCTGAAGACTGATAGCGCGGATGCGCAGCCCCTGCGGCGGATCAGTCGGAAGCATCATGACCGCTGTTGCGTGGCCGCGCGCACCAGATCACAACGCTGACCGGCGTCGCGAGCGCGACCCACGCGAGTACGTCGCCCGCCTCATCGGATAGCAACGCGGCGATCAGACCAACGACCGTAACGACGCCGAGCGCCATCGGCGTCAACCACACGCGAGCGCGTGTGCGTCGCTGCTTCATGCGGATTGCTCCGATCGCGCAATCGCGGAAGCCAACGCAGCTTCGTCCGGCTCGGCTGGCAACGCGCGCAAGCGCGCTTCGATCGACGCGTTGCGTTTCTTCAGCCAGAGATACACACCGCTCCCGAGCACGACGATCGCGATCAGATCCAGCAGCGCCCAGAGAATCTTGAGCGGCAGCCCGCCGTAGTCACCGAAATGCAGCGGCTGCGAGACCAGCAGCGCGGCGACATACCAGGGCAGCGATGCTTGCGCTACGAGCTCACCGTTGCGGGCGTCGATCAGCACGGGCGCGAGCAGCTTCGAGGTCAGCGGCGTCGAACCGTACATGAAAGCGACGTAGTGATTCGGGCTCGAATATTCGTTGCCCGGAAACGCCATGAAGCTGAGATCCCTGCCCGGAGCGGCGGCGCGCGCGGTCGCGACTGCCTTCTCGGGCGAACTCGGATGCGCAAGCGGCGGCGCACCTTTGTATCCTTGCGTCATCGCAGCGAGTTCGGTGTTCTGCCAATGACCGAAGATGGGAATGGCCAGCGTATTGACCACGCCGGTCGCACCGACCGTGAACACCCATAAAAGCGTGGCGATGCCGAGCACGTTGTGCAGGTCGAGCCATTTCAGACGCGGCGACCGATCGCGCCGCACGGCGCCGAACGGCAACTTCGACATGAACGGTCCATAGACCACCACGCCGGAGATCAGCGATGCGATCAGCAGCAACCCCATCGATCCCAGGAACAGTGTTCCGGGCAACCCCGTAAACATGTCGAGATGCATCCGGTAAAGGAAGTACATCGGCCCCTGCGCAAGCGGATACTCGTGCAGAAACTCGCCGGTGCGCGCATCGAACGTGTAGAACGCCGACGCTTCGGGTGCATCCGCGGTCGAACCCAACGAGACGAACCAGACGTTCGGTTCGTCCGGATCGCGCGACACGAACTGCACCGCATCCTGCGGTCGGCGCGCGCGCGCAGCCGCAACGATTCGATCGAGACTGGCGGTGGACGCGACGCCCGGCAACTCCGGCGGATCGACAGATGCGCCCAGCGCATGATCGATCTCGTGATAGAAGATCAACGGCAGACCCGTGATGCACAGCAACAGCAGAAACAGCGTGCACACCAGGCTCGTCCACTTGTGGACGAGATACCAGTTGCGAATCGAAGCCGCGTTCAACATGGTCAGAAGTGGTAGCTGGCCGTGCCGAAGATCGCGCGGCGATTGCCCGTGAAGCAGTCGCCGAAGGCGCGGCACGGTGCGTAGTAGCGCTTGTCGAACACGTTGGTCGCGTTCACCGTAAGCGACCAACTCTGCGCCTCGATCGAGGCGAGCGCGTCTGCGAGCGTGTAACTCGGGGTTGTGAGCGATCCTGTCGCGCTGATCGACAGTGTCTCGCCGACATGGCGCACGCCGCCGCCGAGCCGCAACGTCAGCGCGTCGCTGAGCGCCAGTGACTTTACGCCCCACACGGAGGCTTGCTCCTTCGGCACGTCGCTCAACTGCTCGCCCACTTCGGGAGCGAAGCTGCTCTTCGTGACTTCGGCGTTCGTGTAGCTGTACGACGCCGTCACGTTGAAGTCGCGAGCGACCTCATGACTCACCTCCAGTTCGACGCCCTGCGACTCGACTTCACCGGTCTGGACGGTGTTGAGCACTTCGTTCGGGTCGTTGGTCTGACGATTCGTTTCGGTGATGTCGAATCCAGCCAGCGTAATCAGCGTGCCGGCGCGCGGCTGGAATTTGACGCCGAGTTCATACTGACTGCCTTCCTGCGGAACGAACGTCTGTTGATAGAAATCGAGCCCGACGAGCGGCAGGAACGATTCCGAATAGCTGACGTACGGCGATAGCCCCGCACCGACGTCGACAATAGCGCCGATACGGAAGGTCGTCGCGTAGTCGACCTGCTCGAGCGCGCCGGTGACCTCCGAACGCGCGCGATCGCGACGCGCGCCGAACACCAGGCTCGCCCGATCGGCGTAGCGGATCTGATCCTGCACATACATGCCGATCTGATCCTGTCGCAAGGTCGATTCCGGGCCGAGCTCGGGCGCGGTGAATGCGCCATACACGGGGGCGTAAATATCGATCGGCGCGTTCGCATCGCCGAATCCGGTGCGTGAATCTTCCTGGAAATCGAGGTAGTCGACGCCGACGAGCGCCTTGTGCGTAAACGCTCCGGTGACGAACTCGTACTGCAGATTGTTATCGGTCGTGACGAACTGCGTCTGCGATTCGATCGCGTAGGCGCTGCGATTCACGATGCGGTCGTTCGCGTCGATGAAGGGATCTTCCGGATTCGAGTACACGTCGGGATAGATCTCATTGAACGCAGCGCGCGCGCTGACGTAGCGCACGTTGTTGTTGAGCGTAAGGGCGTCGGAGAAATCGTGCTGGATCAGCAGCGAACCCGTGCTCTGGCGCGTATCCAGCTTGTCGAAGTCAGGCTCGCCGAGAAAGGTCTCATCGCGCAGACGCCGACCCGGCGTCGCGCGCAGGGTTGCGCTCACTGGAAGAAATTGCTGGCTCGACGCCGTTTCGTCATCCTGAAATAGCGTGAGCAACGTGATGTTGGTGCGCTCGCCCGCCTTCCAGGTCAGCGACGGCGCCAGCACGCGTCGGTCATCGCTGATCTGATCCGTCTGCATATCGCTCTCACGCGCAACACCGATGACGCGGACCGCCAGTGTGTCGTTGGCGTCGATCGGCCCTCCAGCGTCGATCTGCAATTGCCTGCGACCGAACGAGCCGAACTGCAGGCCGAACTCGCGATGGGTTTCGAACTGTGGACGCTTGCTGACGAGATTCGTAACGCCGCCCGTATTGCCCTTGCCGTACAACACAGACGAAGGACCGCGCAGCACTTCAACGCGCTCGAGCGTGTACACCTCCGCGCGCGGGATCAGGCTGTACCCGAACAGTTTCATCATGCCGTCGAGGTACTGAACCGAGTAGAAGCCGCGCACGATCGGCTGATCCTGGCGCGTGTCGAGACCATAAGCCTCGCTGGCCACGCCGGCCGAATATCGCAGTGTTTCCTGCATGGTAAGTACGCCGCGATCGAGGAACTGATCGGCCGTGATGACGCTGATCGCCTGCGGCGTTTCGATGAGCGCGGTATCGGTCTTGGTAGCAGTCGTGG
>JBOHZJ010000067.1:0-7549 GCA_050738395.1 Steroidobacter sp. | reverse complement strand
CGGCAGTTGTTGCAGACCTGCGGCATCCAAAAATCGCTGACCTCCCTTCATCAGCACAACGAAGCGCACAAGAGCGGCGAACTCGTGGCGCGAATGCTCACAGGCGAATCGATCGCGCTGGTGTCCGACGCAGGCACGCCGCTGATCAGCGATCCTGGTTTCAACCTGGTGGCTGCAGCGCGCGAACACGGCGTAGTCGTTCTCGCGATCGCCGGTCCATGCGCGGCGATCGCTGCCTTGTCGGTCGCAGGGTTGCCGACCGATCGATTCGTCTTCGAAGGATTCCTGCCCGCGAAATCCGCGGCCCGTCGCAGTCGCCTCGAAAATCTCGCCGCCGAGCCGCGCACGCTGGTGTTCTACGAGGCGCCGCACCGACTCGCAGAGTTGTTGCGCGATCTCGTCGTCGTCTTCGGCGCCGATCGCAAGGCGGCAGTCAGTCGCGAACTGACCAAGCGCTTCGAAACGACGTATGCGGGTTCGCTGCAGGAACTGTGCGACATCGCCGCCCGGAATCCGGACATGTCGCGCGGCGAAATCGTAGTGATCGTTGCTGGCGACCCGGGTTCGGCGCAGAACGCTACGACAATGAACGCCGATCAGGTGCTGCGCGCGCTGCTGGACGAATTGCCGCCATCACAGGCCGCCAAGATCGCCGCAAAACTCACAGGCGAAAAACGGGCAGCTATGTACGAGCGCGCAATGTCGCTTTCCTCCGCGCGGCGTGGGGAAGCGGACGAATGAACGCCGTCCAGGACAAGCGCAGGAGTGGAGTAACCACATAGATCACAAAGATCACAAAGATCAAATGATTGCGAGAAGGTGATCTCTTCCCGTCCTACGTGATCTATGTGTTCTTTGTGATCTTTGTGGTTACTTTCGGGCTCTCCTCTGGTGATTTTTCGTCTGATGTCTTGCTTCTGCGCAGTCGCGGACCCACCATCCGCCGCGGAGTCGGCCAGACAACCGCTGCGCGCAAGCGTGGAGGAAAGTCCGGGCTCCCAGGGCACGGCGCCAGGTAACGCCTGGGGGGCGCGAGCCCACGGAAAGTGCAACAGAAAGCAAACCGCCTAAGCGCACGCCTCGGCGTGCGACGGTAAGGGTGAAAGGGTGCGGTAAGAGCGCACCGCGCCGGTGGCAACACTCGGCGGCACGGCAAACCCCGCCCGGAGCAAGACCAAATAGGGGAGCAAGCAGCCCAAGTCCTCGTGATCTGGGCTGCACGTGCGGCCCGCACAGGCTCCCGGGTAGGTCGCTTGAGGTGCACGGTGACGTGCATCCCAGATGAATGGTTGTCCTCGACAGAACCCGGCTTATCGGCCGACTCCTTCTTTCCTTCCCGCGATGCGAAGCGGAATGCAGCTGTTAAGTATTTCTTGACGGCTGCTCCGCCACGGGCGTCCGAATGCGGCTCGTGTATAGAAAAGCCTTACGCGAGGGCGCGGTTTCCGGAGCGCTGGGCCTCGTCCAGAAGCGCCCGATTTCTCCACCAGATCGCCACCTGCGCGCGTTCCGTTGCGCGAATCTGCGCGCAGGCTCTTCCGGGAGCCGCAGAAACCCTTGCATGACGCTCCTTTCTGTGTGTGCGCAGGCACATAAAGAAGGTCAGCTAAGCCTCTGATTTATGTCAGCGCCGCTTTGCACCGTAGGTGTGCATTTATCCATATCAATCCTAAGTGCCTGTCGCAAAACGGGAAATCGCTGAAGTTTTTTTGACTTGCAGCTTTCGCGCTACCTATAGTGCAAATCAGTGGGAAAAAGTGGGAATGAATGGGGGCGAGCGGTCTGATGTGGCTGCCTGATCCCGGAAAGCGAATATGTTCCGCGGTGCAAACAAGGTAACCCTCGATAGCAAAGGCCGGCTGGCGATGCCGACCCGCTATCGCGAGCGCATCGTCGAGCGTTCGAACGGGCGCCTGATCGCCACCGTGGATCGCGCCGATCGCTGTCTCCTTATTTATCCCCTGCCCGAGTGGGAAGAGATCGAGCTGAAGCTGCGGCGGCTGCCGACGCTGAATCCGGTCGCGCGGCGGCTGCAGCGGCTGATGATCGGCCACGCGACCGACCTGGACCTGGACGGGAATGGACGAGTCCTCATTCCACCGAGCCTGCGCGAATACGCACAGCTCACCCGAACGGCGATGCTGATCGGTCAGGGCAATCGGTTCGAGCTCTGGGACGAAACGCAGTGGAACGAGAACCGCGAGCAGTGGCTGAAGGTTGATGAGACAGCCGAGGAACTGCCGCCGGAACTCGGAACGCTGTCGCTGTAGAGCGAGCGATGCTGCAGCACACGCCGGTGCTTCTCGCGGAAGCGCTGGCCGCACTCGAAGTTCGCGCCGGCGGTCGCTATCTGGATGCGACCTTCGGTCGAGGCGGCCATACCGCGGCAATTCTGGAGCGAGCTGGCAGGGAGGGCAGGGTGGTCGCGATCGATCGCGACAGTGAGGCGATTCAAGCCGGGCGCGAGCGGTTCGCCGCGGACAAACGGTTGACGTTGGTGAGCAGTCCTTTTTCGCGGCTCGGCGCGATCGCCGCGGAAGCGGGTCTGCCCGGAGGGTTTGACGGCGTGTTGCTCGATCTCGGTGTGTCCTCTCCGCAGCTCGACGACGCAGTGCGTGGCTTCAGCTTCGCGCAGGACGGTCCGCTCGACATGCGAATGGACAACACCACGGGCGCGAATGCCGCGGCCTTCCTCGCCAAAGCGCCCGAGCATGAAATTGCGCGCGTGATTCGTGAGTACGGCGAAGAGCGGTTCGCGAGGCGCATCGCGCGCGAAATCATTGCGGCCCGTCGTGAGGCGCCCATCACTCGCACCGTGCAGCTTGCCGACATCATCGCGCGCGCCGTACCAAAGCGTGAGCTGGGCAAGCATCCTGCGACGCGCACGTTTCAGGCCATTCGCATTCACGTAAACCAGGAGTTTGCGGAAATAGAAGCCGGGCTCGACGGCGCTCTGGCCGCGCTGGCGCCGGCCGGTCGACTGTGTGCGATCAGTTTTCACTCGCTCGAAGACGGCATCGTCAAGCGCTTCATGCAACGACACTCCCTGGAGGATCCGGTGTACGCGGGATTGCCCGAGGTTCCCGCGCACGCGCTTCCGAAATTGCGACGCATAGGTCGCGCGATTCATCCTTCCGAAGCCGAAGTCGCCGCGAATCCGCGCGCGCGTAGCGCAGTGATGCGCGTCGCCGAGAGGCTGCCGGCATGAACCTCACGCTGAGCACTCGCCTGGCGATGATCCTGCTGTGGACGTTGCTGCTCGGCTCCGCGATCGCGGTCGTGTGGAGCAAGCATCAGGCGCGCAGTTCCTTCATTCAGCTGCAGGGCCTGATGAGCGAACGCGATGCGCTCGATATCGAATGGGGTCAGCTCAAGCTCGAGCAGAGCGCGTGGGCGACGCACGGCCGGGTCGAGCAGACGGCGCGCGTCGATCTGAAGATGGTGATTCCCCGTCCCGATGAAGTGCACATCATCGCTCCTGATTCGCCATGATGAACTCCGGGAACAAAGGTTTTTCGCAGGATCAGTTCCGCGGGCGGTTGCGCTTCGTGCTTTGCGCGCTGACGTTGATTGCGGTCGGCCTGGCCGCCCGCGCCGTCGATCTGCAGGTGCTTGACGACGGATTTCTCGAGGGGCAGGGCGACGCCCGGTACACGCGCATCGCGAAGCTCTCGGCAAATCGAGGCGGCATCTACGACCGCAACGGCGAATCGCTCGCGGCGAGTACGCCGGTCGACACTGTCTGGGTTTGCCCGCCCGAAGTAATGCGCGCGGCGGATCAGATCCCACGTCTGGCGGAAGCATTGAATCGCGACAAGAAGTGGCTGACGCAGGTCATCACCAGCAATCTCGATCGCGAATTCGTATATCTCGTGCGGCACATGCGTCCAAGCGATGCGGCGCGGGTCGCAGAGCTGAAAATTCCGGGCGTATATCTGCTGCGCGAGTATCAGCGCTTCTATCCCGCCGGTGAGGTGACCGGCCATCTGCTCGGCTTTACCCAGAAATACGACGACATCGGCCAGGAGGGTCTCGAGCTCGCGTACGACCGCTGGCTCGGCGCCGAGGCCGGCAAGAAGCGCGTCATTCAGGACCGCTATGGCCGCACCGTCGAGGACGTTGAAAGCATCAGCGCCGCGCGCCCGGGCGAGGATCTGATCACGAGCATCGATCTGCGCATTCAGTATCTTGCGTATCGAGAGCTGAAGGCGGCCGTGCAGGAGCATCGCGCCAAGGCGGGCTCGATCGTCGTGCTCGACATCGAAACCGGCGAAGTGCTGGCGATGGTGAATCAGCCGGCTTACAACCCGAACGATCGCGATCAGGTCGCCGCTTCACGCTATCGCAATCGCGCCGCCACCGACATCTTCGAACCGGGCTCCAGCATCAAGCCGTTCATCGCGGCGGCCGGTCTGACATCGGGCCGCTATCACCCGGACACGATCATCGACACGTCGCCGGGATTCGTGCGGATAGGGATCAAGACGATTCCCGACAAACACAATCTCGGGGCAATTTCGCTCACGACCGTACTCGCGAAATCGAGCAACGTCGGCATGACCAAGATGGCGATGACGCTCTCCCCGGAAACCATGCGACGGACTTTGACTGCCTTTGGCTTCGGCGAAGTGAGCGGCAGCGGTTTTCCGGGCGAGTCGGCCGGCCTCCTCAACGACTCCGCGCACTGGCGCAAGATCGGTCAGGCGACGATCTCATATGGCTATGGTTTGTCCGTCACCCCGCTGCAGCTCGCGCGCGCCTACGCAATCCTGGGCTCCGGCGGAATCAAGCGGCCGGTGACGCTGCGTCGCGTCGATCAACCCGTGCCTGGCGAGCGCGTCGTAGACGAACGCGTCGCCAGAGAGTTGCTGCAGATGATGGAGAGCGTCGTGTCGCAGGACGGCACCGGCGGCCGCGCAGCGCTGTCTGGTTATCGCGTCGCGGGCAAAACCGGCACCGCATGGACTGCCGCCAACGGCGGCTACTCGACCGAGCGTTACAAAGGGACGTTCGGCGGCGTTGTGCCCGCCAGTCGGCCGCGACTTGCAGCGATCGTCATGATCGATGAGCCAGGCGGCCGCAAGTACTACGGCGGTGACGTCGCGGCGCCCGTGTTCGCGAATGTCATGGCCGGCGCATTGCGCTTGATGGGCGTGCCGCCGGACGGTCTGGACCGACTGCCGAACGCAACGCTCGTGCAGGCGAGTCGCGAACCATGAGCCTCGCGAACGTGCAACGAAAACCTGAAAATTTGCGCGCCAGGAATCTGCGAGCCCTGCTTGCGGAGGACGGCGCGAGCGTTTCACCGGAGGTCGTAATTACAGACCTGACGCTCGACAGTCGCAGCGTGCAAGCGGGCGGCGCATTCGTCGCATTGCCAGGACTGCGCACGCATGGCGTCGGTTTCGCCGCCCAGGCCGTGCAGGCGGGAGCGCGTGCAATTCTGTGGGAACCGGTATCCGGCGTTGATGCACCTGAAGTCCCTTCACATGTGTCGCTGAGCGCGGTTCCAGAACTCACGATCAAACTGGGCGACATCGCCGCTCGCTTCTTCGACGCTCCTTCAGAAAAGGTGCGCGTGCTCGGCGTGACCGGCACGAACGGCAAGACGACAACCGCGCATGTAATCGCGGCGGCGTTACAGCAACTTGGAGAAGCGTCCGCATACGCCGGTACGCTCGGCTTCGGCCGTGTGAATGCGCTGCAGGCGGCGACGCACACGACGCCGGATTGCATTACGGTTCACCGTCAGCTCGCTGAACTGCGCGACGGCGGCGTGCGTTTCCTCGGCATGGAAGCATCATCCCATGCGCTGGATCAACACCGGCTCGACGGCGTGCGCATCGATACGGCCGTGTTCACCAATCTCACGCGCGATCACCTCGACTATCACGGCTCGTTCGATGCGTACGGCGAGGCCAAGTCGAAGCTGTTCGCGTGGCCGGCGCTGAGGCATGCGGTGATCAACATCGATGATCCGTTCGGTCGTGAACTCGCGAGCCGCGCGCGTGAGTGCGCAACCACGATTTACTCGCGTTCGGTCGCGGGTTCTCGCGCCGCACCGGATCCGGCGCTGATTCTGCGCAGAAGCAACGATAGAGAGCTGTTCGCATCAGGCGTCAGCGCGGGTTCACAAGGCCTGCAGATCGACATCGACGGAAGCTACGGCGTCGCAACTCTGCGCTCGCGTTTCGTCGGCGAGTTCAATGTGGAAAACCTCCTTGCGGCCCTGGCGACGCTGCTCGGTCTCGGGGTATCGATGAGGAATGCAATCGCCGCGCTCGAGCAATGCAACGCGCCGCCCGGACGCATGGAGACGTTGAGCGCGCCGGGAAAGCCGCTCGCGGTCGTGGACTATGCGCACACGCCCGATGCGCTCGAGAAGGCGTTGCTCGCGATCCGCAGTCATTGCGTGGGGAAACTGATCTGCGTGTTCGGGTGCGGCGGCGAGCGCGATCCGGGCAAGCGACCGCTGATGGGATCAATCGCCGAACGTCTGGCGGATCGCATCATCATCACCGATGACAACCCGCGCGGCGAAGACGGCGATGCGATCGTCGCCGACATCGTGAGGGGACTCGCGCATTCCGCTCGTGCACTGATCGAGCGCGATCGCGCTCGGGCGATCACGCGAGCGATTCAGGAAGGTGCAGCGGGCGACGCCGTGCTGATCGCCGGCAAGGGCCATGAGGATTATCAGATCGTCGGCCTGGCGCGTCGTCATTTCAGCGACCGCGAAGTAGCGCAGGCTGCGCTGGGAGTTCGCCGATGATGACCTGGCGTCTCAGTGAGATCGTGGGTTGTGCGCACGGAGACTTGCTCGGCGAGGATCGCGCGTTCACGAGCGTCTCGACGGACACGCGTACGCTGCAGCCCGGCGCACTCTTCGTTGCGCTCGGCGGGCCCAATTTCGACGGCCATGAGTTCGTTGCGGCCGCGCTCGATCGCGGCGCCGTCGCGGCGCTCGTCGATCGACCGCTGTCCGCGGAGTTGCCGCAGGTCGTCGTCGCAGATCCGCTGGCGGCGCTATCCGCCTTTGCCCGCGAATGGCGGCGGCAGTTCCGCATTCCCGTCGTGGGCGTCACCGGCAGCAACGGCAAGACGACGACGAAGGAACTCATCGGCTCGATTCTGTCGCGGGTCGGGCCGACGCTCGTCACCCGCGGCAACCTGAACAATCACATCGGCGTGCCGCTGACCCTGCTCGATCTGAATGCGACGCATCGCTACGCGGTCATCGAGATGGGCGCCAATCATCAGGGCGAAATCGCGCACCTGGCGAACATCGCGGAGCCGACAGTCGGGATCGTGACCAATGCCGGCGCAGCGCATCTCGAAGGCTTCGGTAGTCTCGAAGGCGTCGCTGCGGGCAAAGGCGAGATGTTGCGCGCGCTGCCGATTGAAGGCGTCGCAGTGGTTAACGCGGATGATGCGTACGCATCGATGTGGCGCGAGGCGCGCACCGCCGATCGACTGCTCACGTTCGGTTTCGAGCACCCCGCGGATTTCATGGCGCACTAGGTGCAATCGCGTTCGGACGCGACGGGGT
>JBOHZJ010000066.1:0-16092 GCA_050738395.1 Steroidobacter sp. | reverse complement strand
GCAGTGGACCGCAAGTCCCGGATCGATGAGAGCGCCGGTCCGCAGTTCGCGTCGCCCGGCTACGCGAGTTTCGATCTACTCGGCCATGTGAGTATTGGCGAGCGGGCGCGGATCAATCTGGGCGTCTTCAATCTGACGGACAGGAAGCACTGGGAGTGGTCGGATGTTCGCGGCCGGTTCGCAAACGACCCGGTCATCGATCGTTATACTCAACCTGGTTTGAACGTAAGCGCCAGCGCCACGATTCAATTTTGACAGCCCGTTCTGATCTTCCGAGCAGCACGTCATGACCAACGTTTACCGCTGTCTGGCCGCTATCGCGGCAATTCTCTGCGCCATTGCATCACATGCAGATGACTACGCCGGCAAGCCGGGTGCAAGCGCGCCTCGTTACACTTTTTCATGGCCTCTGGACGGCGACGCCCTGCAGCCGCGCGGCGGTTCGACGAAAGGTCCGGCTGTCACTCTCGAACGTAACGAGTCGCTCGCGTGGAAGTCGTTGCAGGAAAGCGGTATCAGCGCCTTCGAACGCGATCGGCGCGCGATTCTGGCGATGGCGGGCGACTACCGCGTCACCTTCGATTTTCTCGAGATTGCGCCGTTCATCGCGCAGGACAAAGCGAAGGCGCCGTACCAGTCGTGGGGAACGGAGAAGATCTACGTGGACGTCGATGAGGGCGAATCGATCAGCCTCGTGCACATCCTCGAGATGCGAGTGATTCAGAAGGATGGATCGATAAGCGAACCGATGGTGACGAAGCACTGGCGCCAGGACTGGCGTTATCAGCCGACGCATGTCGTCGAATACCAGGGACACGATCGCTGGCGGCGCCGCAAGCTCGATGCAACGGAGCGGAAGGGTTGGTCGCAGACAGTGCATCAGGTCGATGAATCGCCGCGCTATGCGAGCATCGGCCGGTGGGAGCACACGCCGAGTTTCTCAACGTGGCTGAGCGGCGAAACCTGGCGCCCGCTGCCACGCCGCGAATGGAGTGTGCGCGAGGACTATCACGCGCTCCTCGGAACCAATCGTCACACGATCAATTCAACGGGTTGGCTGCAGGAAGAGAACAATTTGAAAACAGTGCTGACGAGCGGCCGCAGGATCGACGCGGCTCTTCCCCATCTTGCGCGCGAGTATGGCGTCGCCCGGTATGAACGCATCCGCGGCACGGACTTCGCTGCAGCGGATCGCTACTACGAGCGCACCCGGCAGTTCTGGGATCAGGTGCGAAATCGCTGGAGTGAAGTGTTCGCAACGAAGGGCGAAGTCACTTTGCGCGGACCCGTCGACAAACTCGGTCTGTTCATGCCGCTGTTCGCGCACGCGGACGCGATCGAACAGCAGGGCGACAGCGCGAATTCAAAGAACGAGGCGGTGATCGAACGAGCGCTGAAGGACATGGGCGCGCTATAGGACGCCGCGCAAGCGCGGCGCCGTAGCGCGAGCGTTGGAGTTACAGTTTCCGCAGATACGCCAGCAACGCTGCTCGCTCCTCGGGCCTCGGTTGCCGATCGAAGTTCACACCATCAGTCGACGCCGCGGGCGGCACGACGCCCGGTGGCGCATTCACCCGGATCTGTTTGAAAAACTCTATGTAGTGATCGACGATCTCTTCCAGCGTGCGACCGTTAACCAGTTCGCCAGTCGGCTCGCCACACACATATATATGTGTCCTCACTAGCCCTTGCCTTCTTGTTGCGAACCATTATCATTTGCATCAATGTCGCTCGCTTCCTCGAACCCCCCTGCGCCCCCTATGGCGGCTTGTTCGCCGGCCGTCGAGGTTCTTCCTCACGGACCGGCGATCCGTTTGTTGAGATCGGGGGACCTTTTCGCTCGCTCACGCGAAATCCTGATCGAACACAGCGGCGCGTATTACCGGCTGCGTCTGACCCAGAGCAATAAATTGATTCTGACGAAGTGAACAGGAGTTGACGGTTGACCGTTGACGGCCAGCAAGGAACTAGACACGGTCGATCACCAATCCGCGACTCGTCAGTAACAGCACTCAGTTGGCGTGCGCTGCGCTTCTGACTGTCAACCGTCAACGGTCAACCGGCGAAAGCCTAGACAGTCGCGAGTACGCGAGCGTTGCGGGTCGGCGCCTCGAACGCGCCCTGGCGTCCGTAGACCTTCGGTTGATTCGCGCGGCCGGTCAGCACGTCGAGCATGCCTTCGACCCTTTTCAATCGCGCCGCGACCAGCGCGCCGTTGCGATCGTTGCGCTGACGGCAGCTTGCGGCGCGTTCGGCGCATGCAGCCCAGCGGCGTTTGAGGTTGTGCGAAGGATCGCACCAGGTGAGCAGCCGATCCACGCCAGTCGCATCCGCCGGCACATTCATCATGCGGCACAGTGAGCGGCGTTCATCTTCGATGCGCACGAGATCGCCGATGCACGCCTGACGGGCGACGCCTGCGCGATCGAGTGCATCCACGTCGTTCGCCAGCAGAAGCTCGTGCTCGCGATCGAGCAGCGTTTCCAGACGCGCAAGTGCGTCCACTTCTTCGGCGAGCAACTTTTCGAGGCTCTCGCGGCAAACGTTGGGATCCACGAATTATTTCTCCGAGGCGCGCAGTTCCTGATCCATGCGCAGCATCTTGTCGACAATGCGTTCCGGCGCAATCTCGTACCGGCCTTCCTCGATCGCCGAACGAATCGCGGCGACGCGCGCTTCATTGACGATCGGCGCGCTCTGCACCGCTTGTTCAAGCGCTGCGAGCTGACGAGCCTGATCGGTAATGCGTACCGGACTACCCGCGGCCGCCTTGTCGGCGGAACTCGCGGCCCCGTCGCGCGCACGGGCTGCCGGTTTCTCGGCGCCTACCTGCACAGGGCGGTTCTGATAGCCAGTGATTTTGGTGGTCACGTTCAGTTCTCCATACATCCACGAGACCTGTAGCGGCCGCGATTCTGAGAACTTTAGCACTCAGTTCGGCAGCGGCCTTAGAGGGCGCCTAGGGCGAACTCGCAGTCCGTGTGGATGGAGGAGGGGAATAGGTTAAATGCGGCGGGCTCGGGCTCGGGGCGTGGGGCTGGGGTCAGAACGCGGACGAAGACTTCCACTCTTCCTCTTGCCCATGCCCCGAGCCCCACGTCCCACGCCCCCAAGACTCGGGATTTCACTGAGCGTCAGGATTCTGGCGCGCCTTTCGGGCGTCCCATTTGTTCGCATCAAAGTCCGACTCGCACAATGTTGCCGCTTTCAACTACGCCTTCGACAACTTTGAGCGACGTCACGTTTTGCACGCGTACCCGTTCGCTCGCGGCGCCCTCGGTGAGCGCCTCACCTTGCGCGCGTATCTCGACGGGTCCCTGCGCCGCAATCAGCGTAACGCGTTGTCCGCGTCGCACGAGTACGTCCGGCGCCAGTACATCGACCGTGATGGCCGTACCTGCAGGCAGGGCGCGTTTCAGGCGATGTCCCTGCAGGCTGGCGACATCGCTGATGAAGTTCGCCGCTGAGCCAGGAAGCCTTCGAACCTGCGGCTCGACATCAATCGGTGCAACGCGCGCCCGTCGTGCGAGCGCACGGCGCAATACGAGCACCGATACCTCAACTTCAACCGACACCGGCACGTACAGCGTCCAGGGATTCGCGGTAGAGCAGCGCACGCCGATGGTCATACGTGCACCCGCAGCTCCGGGATTCTGCGAGAAGGCTTCGAGCGGAGCGTTGCAGGCATGCAGCCGCAGTCGCGGATCAAGCCGCGACGCACTCACGTGGTGTTTCGAGGCGCCGGCTGGAAGATGCGATCGAACGAACTCTTCCGCCGCCGCCTGAATCGAGTCGAGCGGCTGCGTGTTCGCGATCGCAACGTTCGCGAGCAGCAGGCATGCCGCAGAAATCAGATATGAAATGCATCTCGTCACAATGAATGCCGCAGATCGTCGTCATGTTGACGGTGCTCCATGTAGAGCAAGGTGGATGCCACGCAGGCGGCCACAGTCCACAGGCGACGGGCGACACTGAGATGAGAAACAGGAATCTGTGACGTGAGTCGTCATGTGTTCGGACGATCGCTCGACGAAACTGCGTATCGAAAGGATGCGCTCGATCGATGCTGCAACGATTGCGTTTCCATTATTTCCGTCATCCCCGCGCTCGCGACGATGCGCAACGTAAAGCTGTCGAACTCAATCCGACACCATCGCCGAGCGCCCGCTCGGCGACCGACCGAGCTTGCCGCGCGGCAATTCCTTGCCGCCGACGCGTGATCGTCGTCTCAGGATCTTCTTCGTATCAGGCCGTGGCCCGTAGCCTGTAGCCCGAAGCCTCGCTCTGGCATGCCCCTTGCTAAGTCCCCTGTCAGACAGATTTCTGACGGAGGCGGCGACGCCGATGAACATCGACAAGTATCTCGGAGTGCATGCGACGGCCTTGCCGTTGCGTTCGCAGCGCTCGGAAGTGCTCGCGGCGAATCTCGCCAACGCTGACACGCCGGGCTATCGCGCACGCGACATCGATTTCAAGAGTGCACTCGCCGCCGCCGGCTCGACGAACGCGCCGGTGCGCCTTGCAACCACCAGCGCAGGACACATTGGCGGTGCAACCGCTAACGGCGCCTCTGCTGGCGAACTGAAGTACCGCACCCCGCTCGCGCCGGCGCTCGACGGCAACACCGTCGATGCGCAGCTCGAACAGGCTGCGTTCGCCGAGAACACGGTGCGCTATCAGGCGACGCTGTCTTTTCTCAGCTCGAAGTTCCGGGGCCTGATGACGGCGATCATCGGGCAGTGATGAAAAATCGTTTTGAGTTCTCCGTTGTGAGTTGCGCGCAGAAGCAGGGCGCGAAGGCTCCGACGCACAACGCACGACGCACGACGCACAACTGAGGCATCCATGTCTTCATTCAAGATCTTCGACGTAGCCGGCAGCGGCATGAGCGCGCAGTCGGTGCGGCTCAATACGACGGCGAGCAATCTCGCGAACGCGGACAGCGTGACCGGCGATCCGACTCAGGTGTATCGCGCCAAACATCCCCTGTTCGAAGCGATTCGCACGGGCCTCGGCGCGAACGCGTCCACATCAGGTGTGGCGGTGCGCGGCATCGTCGAGGATAAGGCGCCGCCAAACGCACGTTATGAACCCGGCAACCCGCTCGCGGATGCGAAAGGCTACGTCTACGCGCCCAACGTCAACACCGTCGAGGAGATGGTCGACATGATCTCCGCCTCGCGTTCCTATCAGAACAACGTGGAAGTCATGAACACCGCCAAGGAAATGATGCTGGCGACGCTGAGGCTCGGACAGTAGAACGTGAATCGTGAATCGTGAGTCGTGAATCGAAGACGGCCACTCTCACGACTCACGACTCACGACTCACGACCCACCGCTCACAACTCACAACTCACAACGCACCCATGTCCACCACCGATCCCATTGCATCCTACGCCGCGCAGACGCAGGCCTCTCTCACAGCGGCGCAGACGAAAAAGTCTGCGAACAATCTCGGCATCGATGAATTCCTGACGCTGATGACCACGCAGCTCAAGAATCAGGATCCGATGAAGCCGCTCGACGGCACTGCATTCATCGCGCAACTCGCACAGTTCGGCGCCGTGTCGGGCATCCAGGAGATGCAGACCTCGATGGAGACGCTGGCCGCCTCGCTGCGTTCGACGCAGGCCCTGAACGGCGCAACCCTCGTCGGCCGCGACGTGCTCGCGCCCGCGGACGCCATCAACCATATCGAAGGCGTCTCCGTGAGCGGCGAAATAGAGATTCCCGAAGGCGTATCCGATGTGGAGATCCGCATCACCGATTCCACCGGCGAAGTCGTGCGTCGCATGACCGTACCGGCGACGGGCGGCCATACCGCCTTTACCTGGGACGGACTGCGCGACAACGGCGCGAATGCCGCATCGGGCGCCTATGACATCGAGGCGATCGCGCGAGTCGGCGGGGGGAGCGAATCGCTCAACATGCTGATGGCCGGTCGCGTGGCAAGCGTGAGCATCGACGCAAACGGCGCGGGCCTCACCCTCAACACGCCGACGCTCGGCGCCGTGTCCATGGCTGACGTCCGCCGCGTGATGTAACTGAAAAGTGACTAGTGACTAGTGACTAGTGACTGGTCAGAAGCAGAGCAGGTTATGAACTCAATCAGCGACACAGTAAGTCCAGCGCAGCGGCAAATGCCGCGTTCTGACTACTCACCAGTCACTAATCACTAGTCATTTCGATTTCTCAGGAGACCACTCATGTCATTCGGCATCGCGCTCAGCGGACTCAACGCCGCCCAGACCGATCTCAACGTCACCGCCAACAACATCGCGAACTCGGCGACGACCGGCTTCAAGCAGTCGCGCTCCGAATTCTCGGAGTTGTTCGCCGTTTCACCCGTCGGCGTCAGCCGCACGCAATTCGGCAACGGCGCGAAGGTTGCCGCAGTCGCGCAGCAGTTTACGCAGGGCAACGTCAACACGACGAACAACAGCCTGGATCTTGCGATCAGCGGGCAGGGCTTTTTCGTTCTGAGCGACGGAGGTTCGACGGCGTACACGCGTGCCGGCGCGTTCCAGGTCGACAACGAAGGATACGTAGTGAACAGCCAGCAGCAGCGGCTGCAGGTGTATCCGCCGGCCGTGACTGGCGCGTTCAACACCAGCACGCTGTCGGATCTGCGCCTGGTGACCACGGAAAGTCCGCCCTCCGCGACGACCGAAGTGGAAACGATATTCAATCTTCCGTCAACGGCCGACGTGCCCGTCACCACGCCCTTCAATGCCGCGGACGAAACGAGCTACAACACCGCGCGCTCGCTGACCGTCTATGACTCCCTCGGTTCGGCGCACACCGCAAGCATGCACTTCGTGAAGACCGCAACCAACCAGTGGGACGCGCACATCTCCATCGATGGCAATGCGCTGGGAACGCAGCAATTGGTTTACTCAGCGACTGGGATGCTGATATCGCCCGCCAACGGTCTTGCGCCGATGCCGGCGTACGACGCAGCGGCGGGTCTTGCGACCGGTTCTGCACCGATCAATCTGACGTTCGATCTTGGGGCGACGACACAGTATGGCGACGCCTTCAGCATGAACTCGATCACGCAGGACGGTTTCACCACCGGCCGCCTGATCGGCATCGACGTTGCGGCAAGCGGCGTCGTGCAGGCGCGTTTCACCAACGGTCGTGCGACCTCGCTGGGGCAGATCGCAATGGCGTCGTTCTCGAATCCGCAGGGCATGCAGCAGCTCGGCAATACCAACTGGGCTGAGACAAGCGCTTCCGGACAGGCGCTGAACGGTCAGGCCGGCGGCTCGGGTCTCGGACTGATTCAGTCCGGCGCGCTCGAAGCCTCGAACGTCGATATCACCGCGCAGCTCGTCAACATGATCACCGCGCAACGCAACTTCCAGGCAAACGCGCAAATGATCCAGACGGCGGATCAGGTGACGCAGACCATCATCAACATCCGCTAGCGCGGATGTTGATGAAGCGACCAGCTACTCGCGACCAGCCAGAAGAAGAGGCAAAGGAAGAAATGAACACATCCATCCAAATCCGTCAGCGTTCGCGGATCAGTCAGCGCAGCTGTGCGTCTGGCTCGTCGCTAATCGCTAGTCGCTAGTCGCTCGCCATGGACCGCTTCCTCTACATATCCATGTCCGGCGCGAAGGAGACACTGCGCGCGCAGACTGTCAACAATCACAACCTCGCGAATGCGAGCACCACGGGATTCCGTGCGGATCTCAGCGCGTTTCAGACTCGAGAGGTGGCCGGGTCGGGTCATCAGTCTCGCGCGTACGCGACGAACTCGACAGCAGGTTGGGATCAGACGCAGGGCGCGCTCACCACGACCGGCCGCGACCTCGACATCGGCATCCAGGGCGCAGGCTGGATCGCGGTGCAGGGCGCGAATGGTCGCGAGGCGTATACGCGCGCCGGCGATCTGCGGATCGATGCGAATGGCTTACTGACCAACGGCGTGGGCCAACAGGTGCTTGGCGACGGCGGTCCGATCACGGTTCCACCGCATTCATCGGTGCTGATCGGCGGCGATGGGACGGTATCGATCGTGCCGCTCGGTCAAGGTCCTGAAACCACTGCACTCGTCGGCCGCATCAAGCTCGTGAATCCGTCCGCCGAATCGCTGACTCGCGCCGAGGACGGATTGTTTCGATTGACCGACGGCGCCGACGCACCCGCCGATGCAGGCGTGCGCGTGTCCTCCGGCGTGCTCGAATCCAGCAACGTCAACATCGCCGACGCCATGGTTCACATGATCGAACTCGCGCGTCACTTCGACCTGCAGGTAAAAGCCATGCGAACGGCGGAAGAGAACGGCGCGGCGAGTGCGCAGCTGCTCAGAAGCGGTTAGCGGTTAGCGGTTAGCGGTTAGCCAGAATCGAAATGAGAAAATTTGAAATGTCGTCATCAGCAACAGGGCTCTTGCAATCGAGCGAAGCATCACGCGCAAGCGGAGGTTCGCTAACCGCCAACCGCCAACCGCTAACCGCTTCCACTTCGAACCGGAGGTTTGAATCATGAATCCCGCTCTCTGGGCCGCCAAGACCGGACTCGATGCGCAACAGACGCGCATGACGGTCACGTCCAACAACCTCGCGAACGTGAACACCAATGGCTACAAGAAAAGCCGCGCGGTGTTCGAGGACCTGTTGTATCAAAACGTGCGGCAGGTCGGCGCGTCGACGTCGCAGGACACGCAGTTGCCGTCAGGCTTGCATCTTGGCACCGGGGTGCGCGTGGTCGCGACGGAGAAGATGTACACGCAGGGCAATCTCACGCAGACCGGCAATGCGCTGGACCTTGCAGTGAACGGCCGCGGGTTCTTCCAGGTCCTGTTGCCGGATGGCACGCTCGGTTACACGCGGGACGGCAGCTTCAAGGTGAGCTCGCAGGGCGAACTCGTCACCTCGAGCGGTTTCGCCGTTCAGCCGGGTATCTCGATACCGGACGGTTCGCAGAGTGTGACGATCGGCGCCGACGGCGTCGTGAGCGTGCAACTCGCCGGTCAATCGACGCCGACGCAGGTCGGCTCGCTGCAGCTCGTCGACTTCATCAATCCCGCCGGGCTGCAGCCGCGCGGTGAAAATCTGTTGCTCGAATCCGCCGCAAGCGGAGCCGCGCAGACCGGCACGCCCGGCCTGAACGGCCTCGGCATGCTGGTGCAGGGCTCGCTTGAAAGCTCGAACGTCAATGTCGTGGAAGAACTCGTGAACATGATCGAAACCCAGCGCGCCTACGAGATGAACTCGAAAGCGATCTCGACGACGGATCAGATGCTCGAGTACGTGACGAATCAGCTCTAGCAAATCAGCCGCTAGTCACTAGCTACTAGCCAGATAGAAGGCCGAACTCCGCAATGATTTCAGACGAACTCCATAGCCCTCTCTCATCGCCGGATGCAGGAGAGGGTGCGCGCCCGCAGGGCGCTTCTGGCTGCTCGCTAGCGGCTAGTCGCTGCTTGTTCGTGAGCGCTCTCTTCGCGCTGACCGGCTGCGTCACCGCGCCTTCCGAACCCGACTACTCCGCCACCTGGCCGGAGCCGCCGCCGTCCGCGGCGCAGGCCAACGGAGCGATCTATCAGGCCGGGCATGACATCGCGCTGTTCGAGAACTCAGTTGCTCGCCGGGTCGGCGACACGCTCACGGTGCGCCTGAACGAGCGCACGAACGCATCGAAGAGCTCGAGCACGACGACGAAGAAGTCCACGTCGGCGAATCTTCCCGGTCCGACAATCGCCGGGCGACCGGTGACAGTCCATGGAACCGAAGTCCTGACGATGGGCGTCGAGAACGAAGCCGAGTTCGATGGCGAGGGCGACAGCCGCCAGAGCAATCGACTTGAAGGCGACATCACCGTGACGGTTGCGCAGCGCTTGCCGAACGGCAACCTGCTGGTGCGCGGCCAGAAGTGGATCGCCATCAACCAGGGCAAGGAGTACGTGCGCATCCAGGGGATCGTGCGTCCAATCGACATCGATCCAGACAACTCCATCTCATCGCTCAAAGTCGCCGACGCGATGATCTCCTACGGCGGCAAGGGCGCACTTGCGGATGCGAACACCCCGGGCCTGCTCGCACGGTTCTTCAATCTGCCGTGGATGCCGTTCTGATGAAGCAGTTAGCGGTTGGCGGTTGGCGGTTAGCAAGAGTGCGCGACGCGCACCCCCTCACCCGCGCTGCGCGCGACCTTTCCCCCAGGAGAGGTGAAGAAGAGAAGCGGACACGCGGATATGAATTGCAGGAGTGAAACACTGATGGGCAGGCTACTGACGACTGTGTGCTGGCCGCTGGCCAGAAACAATCCCCCCTCTCCCTTCGGAGAGGGTCGGGGTGAGGGGTTGCGTGCGCCGCGCGCTTCTGACGAACCGCTAACCGCTAACCGCCAACCGCTTCTCGCCGGCGTGATCGTCGTTGCAGCGACGATCTTCGCCGGCCCGGCGCACGCCGAGCGCGTCAAGGATCTCGCCTCGGTCGCCGGAGTACGCGGCAACCAGCTCGTCGGCTACGGCCTCGTCGTTGGTCTCGACGGCACGGGCGATCAGACGAGTCAGGCGCCGTTCACGATTCAAAGCATTCGCAACATGCTTGCGAAATTCGGCGTGACGATTCCGGCCAATGTGAATCCCCAGTTGAAGAACGTCGCGGCCGTGACGGTGCGCGCCGATCTGCCCGCGTTCTCAAAGCCGGGTCAGACGATCGACATCACGGTGGACTCGATCGGCAACGCGACGAGCTTGCGCGGCGGCAGCCTTCTGATGACGCCGCTGCGCGGCATCGACGGCGAGGTGTATGCGATCGGGCAGGGCAGCCTGGTTGTCAGCGGCTTCGGCGTGTCGGGCAAGGACGGTTCGCGGATCGCGTTGAATGTGCCGAGCTCGGGTCGCGTGCCGAACGGCGCCAGCGTCGAACGAGCGGTCGCAACCAACTTCGCGAGCGAACCGTACGTCGTGCTCAATCTGAACACGCCGGACTTCACGACTGCGGCGCGGCTCACTGACGGCATCAATCAATTGCTGGGCGCCGATACGGCGCGCGCGATGGATGCGGTGTCCGTGCGCGTACAGGCGCCGACGGATGCGAGCCAGCGCATCGCGTATCTCTCGACCCTCGAGGCGATCGAAATTCAGCCTGGCGATGCGCCCGCGCGCGTCATCATCAACTCGCGCACCGGCACCGTCGTGATCGGCTCGGCCGTGCGGGTCACGCCGGCGGCGGTCGCACACGGCTCTTTGTCAGTGACCATCACCGAGCGCACTGACGTCAGTCAGCCGAATCCGCTCTCGCAGGGCGAGACGGTCGTATCGCCGCGTTCGGACATCAAGGTAGAACAGTCCGAGGCGCGCATGTTCGTGTTCAACGCCGGCGTCAACCTAGACGAAATCGTCCGTGCAGTGAATCAGGTCGGCGCGGCGCCCGGCGATCTCGTGGCGATACTCGAAGCGCTCAAACAGGCGGGCGCGCTGCGGGCGGAGCTCATCGTTATTTAGTGAATAGCGGACGGCGGATCGCGGATGGTGAAGAGCCAGCATCAGACGGACGCAAGAGACGGAACGTGAATACAGCACTCAAACAGTCGGATCTCGAAATAGCGGCGCGTAAGCGCACGGTGCGGATTCAGGCTCGTAGCCTGCGTTGGCGGCTGCGCGCGTATGCGGCTGTCCGTTCCGGAGCGTCCGCAGTGCCCCGTCCGCCGGTCGCCACATGACCGCGCCCGTCGGCTTCTACGCCGATTTCCAGGGCCTCGCGTCGCTCAAGCACGACGCCAAGGCGCAGGATCCGGCTGCGCTGAAGGAAGCTGCGAAGCAGTTCGAAAGTCTGTTCACGCGGATGCTGCTCAAGAACATGCGCGAAGCGAACCGAAGCTTCGGCGATTCGATGCTGGGCGGCGAGCAGGGCGAGTTCTACCAGGACATGTTCGACGACCAGATGGCGGTGCACCTGGCGAGCGGCAAGGGGTTGGGGCTGGCGGAGATGCTGATCAGGCAGCTGACGCAGGCTGAAGTGAGCAGCGGACGGGGGACGGCGGACGGTGTCGGAGCTAACGCCTCTTTACCCAACCGCCAACCGCTAACCGCTTCAAAGGCTGACTTCATCCGCACCTATCTTCCCCACGCCGAAGCCGCAGCAGAAAAACTCGGCGTCGATCCGCACGCGTTGCTTGCGCAAGCCGCGCTCGAAACAGGCTGGGGAAAATCCGTGCCATGTAACGCGAACGGCGACTGCAGCTTCAATCTGTTCGGCGTCAAGGCCGGCAGTCAATGGTCGGGCGCGACAGTGAATCTGCCCACGCTCGAGTTCGAGGCAGGCATTCCCGTCCGGAAGGTTGAACGATTTCGTTCGTATGAATCTGCAGCCGACAGCTTCATCGACTACGCGCGCTTGATCGCCAACAGCCCGCGATATGAGAGAGCACTCGGCGTCGGCGCTGATGTCGCGACGTTCGCGTCGGCCTTGCAGGACGGCGGTTACGCCACCGATCCGCAGTATGCACAGAAGCTTGTCGCGGTCGCGCGCGAAGTGCGGACATTGATTGCGCCAGAACTCAAGTTGGCCAGCGCTGCGCCGATCACCATAGGTGGAGGTGGATCATGAGGAAGCGATTAGCGATTAGCGGTTGGCGGTTCGCCAGAGCGCTACGCGCCCCCTCACCCCAGCCCTCTCCCCAAGGCAGAGAGGGTTCTGTTCTTCACCTTTCCTTTGGAGGGAGGTCGCGCGCAGCGCGCGTGAGGGGACCTCTTCACCTCTCCTTCGGGGGGAGGTCGCGCGCAGCGTGGGTGAGGGGCTGCTTGCTATCCACCATTCGCCAACCGCTAACCGCTTCGGGCATTTCCCATGGCTGACCTTCTCAACACCAGTATCTCCGGCCTGCTCGCGTTTCAGCGCGCGCTGGATACGACCAGCCATAACATCACCAACGCGAACACGGTGGGCTACAGCCGTCAGCTCCCGGAGTTCATGACGCGTAGCGCCCAGCAGACTGGCGGCGGATGGGTTGGCAATGGCGCCGACGTTACGACGATCAAACGTGCGTACGACGATTTTCTGGCCAACCAGGCGCGCAGCTCCTCGAGCTCCTATAGCCAGTCCAATACGTACGCGACGCAGGCGGGGCGCATCAGCAATCTGCTCGGCAATTCGACGACGGGTCTGTCCGCATCGCTGCAGAACTTTGTAAATTCCGTGCAGAGCGTCGCCGACACGCCGACCTCGATCCCGGCGCGACAGACGCTGCTCAGTCAGGCGCAGACGCTGGTCGACCGGCTGAAGAGCTTCGATGCGAGCCTGCAGAGTTTCGACGCGCAGGTGAACGCGACGCTGGAAAGCGAAGTCGACGCCGTGACCTCGCTGGCGCGCAGCATTGCGCAACTCAACCAGGAGATTACCAGCGGCTACGCGCAGACGGGCCAGCCGCCCAACGATTTGCTGGATCAGCGCGATGCGCTCATCGATGAACTCGCGACGCACATCAATGTGAACGTCGTCGAGCAGGAAAACAACTCGGTCAGCGTGTTCATCGGCAACGGCCAGCCGCTCGTGGTCGGTCAGACCGCTGCGACGGTGGTTGCAAGCGCCGATCCCTACGATCCGACGCGGAACATCGTCGCCGTGCAGTCTGCGAGTGGCGTGGCCGACATCACAAGCAGCCTGTCGGGCGGTACGCTCGGCGGCGTGCTCGACTTCCGCACGCAAATGCTCGATCCGGCCCGCAACACCCTCGGCCGTCTCAGCATCGCGGTGACCGAGGTGATGAATGAGCAGCATCGCGCGGGCATGGATCTCAATGGCAATCTCGGCGGAGACTTCTTCGCGGTCGGCGGGGCGGAAGTGCGCTCCAACAGCAACAACGCCGGCACGTCGGCCGCGGCCGTCACGCGCATCGACGGCGCTGTGAGCGCGCTTACGACCAGCGACTATTTGATGACCTACACCGCTGGCGGCTGGAATCTGCGGCGCATGGACAATGGCGCGGCCGTGGCTATGACGGGCAGCGGTACTGGCGCGGATCCGTTCGTAGCCGACGGCTTGTCGATCGTCACGAGCGGTGTACCCGCAGTCGGCGATCGGCTGTTGGTCAAACCGACGGTGGATGCGGTGTCCGGCATGCGAGTGCTGGTTTCGAGCGCCGCAGAGATCGCCGCCGCGGCCCCGATCGTCACTGCAGCGACAGCGGGCAACATCGGTAGCGCGACGATCTCGGCAGGAGAGGTCATCGACGCAACCCATCCGCAGTTGCGCTCGCCGGTCTCGATCACGTTCACGAGCGCAACGCAGTACACGATCAGCGGCGATCCGGCCGTTTACACCTACTCGGCCGGTTCCGACATCGACGTGAACGGCTGGCGCGTGCAGATCAACGGCGCCCCGACGGCAGGCGATGGCTTCACCGTGAGCAACAATCTCACGGGCAGCGGCGACAACCGCAACGCCCTGAAACTCGCGGCCGTGATGACGCAGCCGGTGCTGAACGGCGGTACGACCTCGCTGAATGCCGGCGCCGGTCAGCTCGTCGGCGAGATCGGCGTCAAGACGAATCAGGCGCAGATCACGCGCGACGCGCAGAAAGTGGTCGCAGATGAATCCGCCGCGGCGCTGCAGTCCGTGTCCGGCGTGAATCTGGACGAGGAAGCAGCGAATCTGATCCGCTATCAACAGGCGTACATGGCCATCGCACAGATGATCCGTGTCGCTGACACGATCTTCCAATCGGTTCTGGATGCAACACGGAGATGATGAGTGAATCGTGAATCGTGAATCGAAAGACGACCGCTCTGACGACTCACAATTCACAACCCGACTCACCAACTCACCACTCACGGCTCACGACTCACGACTCAGATCAAACCCATGCGCCTTTCCACCCAAAGCTTCTACACAGGATCGCTCGCAGCCATGCAGCAGCAGGCTGCCGAGTTGTCGCGACTGCAGAATCAGGTTGCGATCGGCCGGCGCGTCAACACGCCTGCGGACGATCCGATCGCGGCCGTGCACATTCTGGAGCTGGAACGCGCCCAGAGTGAGTCCGAACAGTTCGGAAAGAACAGCACCCTGATCCAGAATCGCCTGAACCTGGAAGAGCAGGCGCTCGCCGATACCGGCACGATCCTGACGCGGGTGCGCGAGCTCACGCTGCAGGCGTCGAACATCGGCACGTTGAACGATAGCGATCGGCGCTCGATCGCGACGGAGCTCGCCAGTCGTCTCGCAGAGTTGCAGGACGTCGCGAATCGCCAGGACGGCAATGGCGAACACCTGTTCGCGGGGTTCTCGACGCTCACCCGTCCATTCATCGGCGGCGGCAGTGCGCCGGTGAGCTATGCAGGCGATCAGGGCAGCCGCGTCGTTCAGGTCGGCCCGACGCAACGCGTCGCCGACAGTCACTCCGGATTCGATGTGTTCGTGAACATTCCCGAAGGCAACGGGGTATTTGCGACGGACTTCGCTGCGAGCAACACCGGCAGCGGCGCGATCGATGTGGGTACGGTGGTCGATCGAGGCAATTGGGTCGCCGACGCCTATACCATTACGCTGACGTCAGCGACGACGTGGGAAGTGACGGATAGCGCCACGCCTGCAAATGTCGTAGCGAACGGAGCGTATGTGTCGGGTGCGCCGATCGAGTTCAACGGCGTGCGCGTCGAAATCACAGGCGCTCCAAGCGCCGGCGATTCGTTCTCAGTCACGCAGAGCCGTTCAGAAGACATCTTCTCGACGATCGACGACGCCATCGCCGCTTTACGCCAGCCAGCCGGCTCGGAGGCCGCCAACGCGAAGCTCGCGACCACGCTCGAAGGCACGCTGCAGCAGATCGATCAGGCCAATGATCACGTGCTCAGCGTGCGCGCCGAGGTCGGCGCCCGACTCTCGACGCTCGAATCATCCGACAGCGCGCGCGAATCTCTGGACATCGATATCGCCAGCTCGCTCTCGGATCTGCGCGATCTCGATTACGCCGAAGCGCTCACCAAGATGAATCAGCGCCTGGTCGGCCTTCAAGCCGCACAGATGTCGTATTCGAAGATCTCGCAGTTGTCGCTCTTCAACTACCTTCGGTAGCAGCGGTTGGCGGTTAGCGGTTAGCGGTTAGTCAGAGGCGCGCATCCGCGCGCTCTTTGTC
>JBOHZJ010000065.1:0-26625 GCA_050738395.1 Steroidobacter sp. | reverse complement strand
CGTACTTCTTGACGGTGTGCGCTCTTGGTTGCCCGGCGCGCAGGGGCGGTATCGCCGAGGTTCACCTCTGGACGGACAACGGACAACTCACAACGGAGAACGTCCACTAGGCGTCCGCCCTCTTCATAGAGCGGGTCGGTTTATCCACAGACGTTTCAGCTGAAACGTCTTTTGCACGCTGATCCGCCATGACCTGCAGCGGATCAAAGCGTCCATGGAATGCTTCCACCGCGGCCTCGAGCGCCTTGAGTACGATGGCGCCCGTCGACCGGTTGAATCCAGGAGGCGTCAGTGTGTACTGCTAAAACACTATGTTTCTCGATGAATTCTCATCGAGTGAGACGCGTCTTCGGTGCGTGTGGAGAGGGGCTGGGTAGAGGAGTATCAGCCTTTGATATCCGGCAAAACTCGACCAGCGGTGAGCCCTTGAAATCAAGCGATCGGAACTCGCGCTCGAAGCACTCGATGGACGAATCGCTTCTCTGACCAGCCACCGGCGTCGCTGAGCGGAGTCGCCTTTGCCGCATATCCTAAGTCCGGCGCCGGAGAATGAACCTGGTGGGCCATAACAGTTGATTCGGTAGTCCGTCATCCTCGCGTAGAGCCTGCCCTCGACTCGATCGGGGGCGGGGACCCATTCGGAGTCTTTCTCCGAATCGGATGGATTCCCACCTTCGTGGGAACGACGGATAAATTGCTACCGATTCAATCGTTACAGTCCACTACTCCCGTAGCCTGCTGTGGTCAACGGACAGTGCAATCTTCTCAGGGCGAGCCACGGAGGATTTCGCCGGGTGAGTAAAGCATCCCGCGCTCGCTGAGGCTCTTGCGCTCACGACGCGCCGCCGCGTTGCATTGATCGCCGAAGAATCCCTGCACATTCCAATTGCCAATGTAGCCCCAGGCGCCATTCGTGAGATTCAGCCAGTAGGCGCCGTCAGGAATCGCGGTGCACGCAAATGTCTCCAGCTGCGCGACCTGTCGATCAGTCATTCTGAGGCCATTGACGAAGACGACCCTGTCCTGCGCACTCGCAGGCACAGCGAAGAATGGTATGCACGCGCTCAGCAGCAGAAGTCGGCGCCACATCACAGCTCCCTCCAGGCGTTCGCGAGAAATCAGACGCTGCAGCCCGCACCGGTATTCCATGGATGGAAGGTAAGAGAGTGCGGCGTCCGCCAATTGAACGATCGATCGGCGCCTGGTGGTTCGAGGCGGCAGGGGGGTTGTCCCTGTTCCGGGATGTCATTACGGTACCTGCCCACCACGGAGTAACGCATGGCCAAAGACAAACGCAAGCCGTCGCCGCCGCTCGGCGCGCCGTCGATCAACATCGGCATCCGGGACAAGGATCGCAAGGCGATCGCCGGCGGTCTGTCGCGCGTGCTCGCTGATACGTACACGCTGTACCTGCAGACACACAATTTCCACTGGAACGTCGAAGGTCCGATGTTCAACACACTGCACCTGATGTTCATGCAGCAATACACGGAGCTGTGGACGGCGCTCGACTCAGTGGCGGAGCGAATTCGCGCCCTCGGCTATCCTGCGCCGGGCACGTACGCGGAGTTCGGCAGGCTCACCTCCATTCAGGAAACCCCAGGCGTGCCGGATGCTATGGAGATGGTGCGTCTGCTGGTAAGCGGACACGAGGCGGTCGCTCGCACTGCGCGAGCGGCGTTTCCCGCAGCCGAAAAGGGCGGCGATGAAGCCACCGCGGATCTGCTGACGCAACGCCTGCAGATCCATGAGAAAACCGCATGGATGTTGCGCAGCCTGCTGAAGTGACCCGGTGGCGGCTTCCTGGCGGATCTACGGAACAATGTCGGGAGTCGGGCGTTTGCGATCCTGACGCTTTTAGATTCAGCGGGACTGGCAGCGCGTCTAAGAATCAGGGTTCGAGGCTGCCGGACAGCAGCACGAGGCGCAACGCCAAAGTTGAACGAAAACCGGATGCGCCGAAGAGGGGAGCGAAACTGGGTCTACTGGGTTGGTGCGTTAGCCGCACGATCTGAGATCATTATCTCTTTGATGACGAATGGCGCTACGCAATGCGAGACCTGATAATTCCAACGGAACCGATCGGCAGCATCCCGCGCCCGTCAGCGCTCCTCGACGCCGTCGCAAACCGCAACAGTGAAGACCCCGCACTCGGGCCGCTTTATGACGAGGCGATCCGCGACACGATCGAGCGCTTCGAAGCGACCGGCTCTCCCGTGATCACCGATGGCGAGCAACGCAAGTACCACAATTTCTGGACGTATTCCGTGCACGGGCTGCCGAACACAGCGCCCGACGGCTTTCGAATTCCGTTCGCTGCGGGACACACGCGCCGCATGCCGCGACTGGTCGAGGGGCCGTTTCGCTACAAGCGGTACGCCGACAGCTATCTCGACGTTGCGATGCGCTACGCGCGCGCGCCGCTGAAGCAGGCGGTCATTTCGCCTTCCGCGCTGAGTCTCATGTATCCAGCCGAAGGCCTCGCCGGCTATTCGCGTGAGGAGTTCATCCGGGATCTGCTGAGTGAGCACGAGACAGAAGTGCGCCGCTGCCTGCAAAAAGGTGCGCACAAGGTGCAGATCGACTTCACCGAAGGTCGGCTGGTGATGAAGATCGATCCGACCGGGAACCTGCTCAACAGCTTTATCGACCTCAACAATCTCGCCCTGGTGCGCTTCTCTGCCGAGGAACGTCACCGCCTCGGCGTACATACCTGTCCTGGCGGGGATCGGGACTCCACCCACAGCGCGGACGTCGATTACGCCGAGTTGCTGCCGAGCCTGTTCGAGCTGAAGGTAGAAAACTTCTATATAGCGCTTGCGGGTGAAAACGATCCGGAGCGTGTGTTGAAGATCATTCGCAGCTACATGAAGCCCGATCAGCAGATCTTCGTCGGCGTGATCGCGCCCATCGATCCACGCGTCGAGACCGCGGAACAGGTTCGGGATCGGGTATTGCAGGCGGCGCGCTTCATTCCTGTCGAGCAACTCGGCACGACGGACGATTGTGGCTTTTCGCCGTTCTGCGATGACACCTCGACGAGCCGCGACGTCGCATTCGCGAAGATTCGCGCGCGGGTCGAAGGCACGCAACTTGCGGCCAGAATCATTCAGGGCCAATCGTGACGATGGATGAGGACGAGCGCCTGCGCTCGGTCGCGCTGCAGAACGCGCGCGAGGTCCTCGCAGCGCGACAGCGCGCCGAAGGACAACTCCTGCAGGCCAAGGAAGCGCTGGAAGTGAAGACTCGCGAGCTTGCGAGTTCGCTTGCGATGTTGCGCGCCACGCTGGAATCAACCGCCGACGGCATACTCGTGACGGACGACTCCGGCGCAATAACTGATTTCAACGAGAGATATCTGCAGATGTGGCGGCTCGACCGCGCCGCTCTGAACTCCCGGAGCCATCGCGACGTGTTGCAGGCGATCAGCGCGCAGTTCGATGACGCCGGCGCTTTCCTGGCGCGTATCGACGCGATCTACGCCTCTCCAGAGAATGAAAATTTCGACGTTCTCGAGCTGACCGATGGACGGGTGTTCGAGCGGTTCTCCAAAGTTCAGTTCGTCGGTGCGCGAGATGTGGGCCGCGTATGGAGCTTCCGTGACGTCACCGAACGCGTGCGCGCACAGCAGTCCCTGCGCGAGCAGGCTCGCATTCTGGAGGTGCTCAACAAGACCGGCAGCACCGTGGCGTCGGAGCTCCACACCGAGGTCATCATTCAGACGGTGACCGACGCGGCCACGCAGTTAACTCGCGCACAGTTCGGCGCGTTCTTCTACAACGTCGTCGGCAAGGAAGGGGAATCGTCCCCGCTCTACACTCTGTCCGGTGCGCCCCGTGAAGCGTTCGAACGTTTTCCGCTGCCGCGCGCCACGGCGATCTTCGGGCCAACGTTCCGCGGCGAAGGCGTCGTGCGTATGGATGATGTGCACGCGAGTCCGCTCTATGGGAAATCCGCGCCTTACTTCGGCATGCCGCCAGGACACCTGCCAGTACGAAGTTACCTGGCCGTTCCGGTCATCTCTCGCACCGGCGAGGTGCATGGCGGACTATTCCTTGGGCACGCAGAGCCGGGAGTATTCAGCGCGAGCGACGAGTCGCTGGTGAGCGGTATTGCGGCGCAGGCGTCTGTCGCAATCGACAACGCGCGCCTGTTCGAAACGGTCGAGCAGGCACAGCGACAGCTGCAAGACCTCAATCAGACGCTGGAACAGAAAGTCGACGAGCGCACCGAAGCGCTGAGAAAGAGCGAACGACAGTTTCAGCAGCTGGTGGCGGGGATCAGCGACTGTGCGATCTACATGCTCGATCCCGAAGGCTACATCACGAGCTGGAATCCCGGGGCCGAGCGCATCAAGGGTTACACCGACGCAGAGATCCTCGGCCGGCACTTCTCGACATTTTACAGCGAGGAGGATCGCGCGCGGCATGCGCCCCAACACACCCTGGCGATTGCCGCAAAAGAAGGCAAGTACGAAGCGGAAGCCTGGCGCGTCCGTAAGGACGGCACCCGATTCTGGGCGAACGTCCTGATCGACGTCATTCGCGGGGAGGACGGCGCCATCGTCGGATTTGCCAAGATCACCCGCGACATGACCGAGAAACGTGCGATGCAGGAACAGCTGCAGCAGTCGCAGAAAATGGAAGCGATCGGACAGTTGACCGGCGGCGTCGCCCACGATTTCAATAATCTGCTGACGGTGATTCTGGGCAATCTCGACACGATTTCGCGCCAGGCGCCGGCCGGGGACGGCCGGATGCTCCGCGCCGTGGAGCACGCCACACGCGGAGCCCAGCGTGCGGCGACTTTGACGCAGCAACTGCTCGCGTTCTCTCGTCGCCAGCCGCTGAACCCCAAACCGACCGACGTCAATCGACTCGTGACGAGCGTGTCTGATCTGGTCCGGCGCACGCTGAGCGAGGCCATTTCCGTCGAAACCGTTCTCGGCGGCGGACTGTGGCGGGTCGAAGTGGATTCGCATCAGCTCGAGAACGCCCTGCTCAATCTCGCGGTCAATTCGCGCGATGCGATGCCCTCGGGCGGCAAGCTTACGATCGAAACAGCCAATACCCACCTCGATGAAGAGTACGCCGGCCGTTACGCGGAGATCACTCCCGGGCAGTACGTCGTGATCTGCGTCAGCGACACCGGCTCTGGGATGAGCAGCGAAGTGATTGCGCGCGCCTTCGATCCTTTCTTCACGACTAAGCCGATCGGCCAAGGTACGGGTCTGGGTCTGAGTCAGGTCTTCGGCTTCGTCAAGCAATCCGGCGGGCATATCAAGCTATACAGCGAAGTTGGAGAGGGTACGACCGTCAAGATCTACCTGCCCCGGCTCACGAAGGACGTGACGATCGAGGAACTGGAAGCGCCGATCGGCGCCCCGCGCGGTGTCGCGTCCGAAACGATTCTGGTCGTCGAGGACGATGACGATGTGCGCACCTACAGCACGGAAAGCCTGCGTGAGCTGGGGTTCTCGGTTCTGGAAGCGCACGACGGACCTTCGGCGCTGCGGGTTCTGGAGCATCATCCGGAGGTGAATCTCTTGTTCACTGATGTGGGCCTTCCAGGGATGAATGGTCGTCAAATCGCAGACGAGGTGCATCGGCGCCAACGGGCGCTGAAGGTGCTGTTCACCAGCGGCTACGCACGTAACGCAATCGTCCATCAAGACCGACTCGACGCCGGCGTTGAACTGCTCACGAAGCCCTTCACACGCGCTCAGCTCGCCGCGCGCATTCGTGACGTGCTGGATAAGCCCGAGGTTGGAAATGGGCAGCGGATCGCTCTCATCGTCGAAGACGAACCTCTCGTGCGCATGTTCCTGGCGGACACACTCGAGGAGGCGAGCTTCACGGTCGTTCAGGCGGCGTCCGCCGGAGAAGCTCTGCAAGCTGTAGAGCGGCTGCACAGCATTGATGTTGCATTCATCGACGTCGGATTGCCGGATCGTAGCGGTCTGGAACTCGCGGCAGAATTCCGGGAGCGTTGGCCCGACCTGAACATCGCGATCGCGAGCGGCTACGGAGATCAGGTGCGCAGCCGCCTGCGCGACGATGCTCGCGTCACTTTTCTCGGCAAACCGTTCGACGCCGCCGCGGTGGGAGCGGCGCTCAAGACTCTGGGCGTCGAGTGTGCAGCAGACGCGAAATGACGAAACCGCTGATCCTCCATCCTGATCGTCTGCTGCCGCGAGAGCCGCGCACGCGCGATATTGCGCGGCAGCTGTACGCCAATGTCGCGGAGCTGCCGATCATCAGTCCGCATGGTCATACGGATCCGCGCTGGTTTGCGCAGAATGCGCCCTTCGCGGACGCGACAGATCTACTGCTCCGGCCCGATCACTATGTACTGCGGATGCTGTACAGCCTGGGTGTTTCGATGGAGGCGCTGGGCGTCGCGCCGAAAGACGGCGCAGGCGAGCTGGCAGATGCGCGCACGGCGTGGCGCACCCTCGCTCGTCACTACCATGCGTTTCGCGGGACGCCGTCGCGACTGTGGCTCGACTGGGTCTTCAGCGCAGTCTTCGGACTTTCTGTGCGACTCGATGAAGCCAGCGCCGATGAGTACTTCGACACGATCAACGCGCGGCTCGCTGAACCTGCGTTCCGGCCCCGCGCGCTGTTCGATCGATTCAATATCGAAGTGCTGGCGACCACGGAATCGCCGCTCGACAGTCTCGAGCATCATGCGGCGATCCGCGCATCCGGCTGGCCCGGCCGCGTCATTACCGCGTTTCGTCCGGATCCGGTCGTCGACCCGGAGTTCGAAGGATTCGTCGACAACCTCGGCGCGTTGTCCCGGATGACCGGCGAAGATTGCTTCAGCTACGCGGGATATCTCGCGGCGCTGCGCAGGCGCCGGGCAGATTTCGCCGCTGCCGGCGCGACCTCGACAGATCACGGCCATCCTCGCGCATCTACCGCGGAACTTTCGGCGGGCGAAGCTCAGGCGTTGTTCGCAACGGTGTCGTCAGGCCGCGGAACGGCCGCCGAGGCTGAGCTCTTTCGCGCGCACATGTTGATGGAGATGGCCGGCATGAGTCTGGAAGACGGACTGGTGATGCAGATTCATCCGGGCTCATTCCGCAACCATAATCCATTGCTGTTGCAACGATTCGGGCGAGACAAGGGCGCGGATATCCCGACTGCCACGGATTACGTTCACGCGCTGCGGCCGTTGCTCGCACGTTACGGGAACGACGCCAGACTCACGATCATCCTGTTCACGCTCGACGAGACGAGCTATGCCCGGGAACTGGCTCCGCTCGCCGGTCACTATCCGGCCCTGAAGCTCGGTCCCGCATGGTGGTTTCACGATAGCCCGGAAGGCATGCGGCGTTTTCGCACCCACGTGACGGAGACCGCCGGCTTCTACAACACGGTCGGGTTCAACGACGACACGCGTGCATTTCTCTCGATTCCCGCGCGCCACGATGTCGCGCGACGAATCGATTGCGGCTTCCTCGCCGAACTGGTGGCCGATCATCGGCTGGAGATCGATGAGGCGGCGGAACTCGCAGCGGATCTCGCCTATAACCTCGCAAAGCGGGCGTACAGATTGTGACGTGTGCAAACAATTGTGAATGATCGCTGCTGAAACTGAGGCCGCTGTCACACCGGGCGCGGCGGGATATTGCCTACCCTGTCTTGCAACATAAGCGTCCTGACGCCGCGTCGGCGGTGAACAAGCAAGAACAGTACGGGCGGACTGAAGGGAAGAGGTCGCAGCGTGTCGGCGGTTTTCGAGAAGATAATGGAAGATCTTGTCAACGGCTCGAGCGCGCTCGAGTCCGCATGCGATCTGTTGGCGACGGCGTCACGCGCCGATCCACAAGCTACCCGCTTCTGGCCGCAACGCATCGAATCAGAAATCTCGCGTGGACGGATCTCTGCGGGCATCGGACGTTCGTTGTTCGACGCTCTTGATCACTGCCAATCGGATCGCACAGTGTGGCTCGACGCCGAAGCGGCAGTGCCCATCCCCGCATCGACGGGTCGCGCTGTCCCTTCGCCGCATCCTCTCGCCGATATCGAGCAGATGCGCGCGGCTCTGTTCGATCCGATCGCAAGGCGACCGATTCCCGAAGGAAGCCGCGCGCCGACTCCTGCGACAGATACCGAGGCCTCGTTGCCGCAGCCATCGCGTGAGCTCGAGTTATCCATGCCGGCTCTGGGTACGGAGATCAAGGGCCGCTATCGATTGACCGCGCATCTCGGACTCGGCGGCGTCGGTCAGGTGTTCGACGCGGTAGACCTGCGCCGCTCCAGAAAGGAAGAACGGCGCGTCACCGTCAAGCTGGTCGCTGTCAATCTGCGCCATCAGCCGCACGCGTTCGCCGCACTGGAGATCGCGGCGCGACGTTCGCAACCGCTCGAACATCCCAACATCGCAGCCGTGTACGACATCGACCGTGACGGCGACCGTGTGTTCGTGATCATGGAAGCCTTGCGCGGCCGATGGTTGAGTCAGCTGATTCGCGAAGTTCGGGGCAAGGGGCTCGCGTACGAAGAAGCGTGGCCGATCATTTCCGGGATTGCACTTGGACTCGCGCATGCTCACAAGCACGGCGTGCTGCATCACGACCTGAGTCCCCATTCGGTGTTTCTCTGCGAAGATGGCTCGCCCAAGATCATGGGCTTCGGGTTGCTGCATGCGGCGCCCAACAGCAACGAATCGCTCGACGTGCTCGACACGCTGACCTTGCGCGCCTACTCGGAGGCGTACACCGCCGACCCGTGGGGACGGCAGTCGACTCCGCACGCGGCCGACGATCTCTATCCGCTCGGTGTGATCGCCTACGAAATGTTGACCGGAACTCATCCCTTCCAGCGCTACAACCTGACGCAGGCGCGACAGAAGAAACTTTCCTACGCGCGCATCCCCGGCCTGAATCGTCGCGCCCATACCCTGATCGATCGCTGTCTTTCGTTCGAACGGGATCGCCGCCCGCACGATGCCGGCGGTTTCATCCGTCGCATGCAACCCAACGTGCTGCGGCGAATGCTTCTGCGAACGGTCTGAACGAAGCTACTTCGAAATATCCACATCCCTGGTCTCGGGCAGGAACAGCACGCCAATCACCAGGGTCATTGCCGCGATCGCGATTGGATACCACAGACCCTGGTAGATGTTGCCCGTCGCCGCCACGAGGGCGAAGGCAGTAGTGGGCAGAAAACCGCCGAACCAGCCGTTGCCGATATGGTAGGGCAGCGACATCGAGGTGTAGCGGATGCGCGTGGGGAACAACTCCACGAGCCATGCGGCGATCGGGCCGTACACCATCGTCACGTAGAACACGAGGATGGTCAGGAGCAGGAGCAGCATCGGTTTGTCGATCCGCGCGGGATCCGCCTTCTCCGGATAACCGGCGCTTGTCAGCGCCGCCTTCAGTTCGTGGTTGAAGCGCTCGGCCGACGCCGAATCCGCACCGTCATAGGCGCCGATCACGGCATCGCCTACTCGCACACTCGCTACCGTTCCCCTGGGCGCCTCGTGATTCGAATAAGGAATGCCGGCTCTGGCGAGCGCCGATTTCGCGATGTCGCAGGAACTCGTGAACTGACTCGTGCCGACCGGATTGAACTGGAAGCTGCAGGTCGCGGGATCGGCTGTCACCGACACGGGACTGGCGGCGCTCGCCGCCTCGAGCGCGGGATTGCCGTAGTGGGTGAGGCCTTTGAAGATTGGGAAGTACGTTATTGCCGCGATCAGGCAGCCGGCCATGATGATCGGCTTGCGGCCGATCTTGTCGGACAGCCAGCCGAACACGACGAAGAACGGCGTCGCGATCGCCAGCGATCCCGCGATCAGCAGGTTGGCGGTTGTGGCGTCGACCTTCAGCGTCTGCGTCAGGAAGAACAGCGCATAAAACTGACCGCAGTACCACACCACGGCCTGGCCAGCGGTCGCACCGAGCAGCGCCAGCAGTGCGATCTTGCCGTTGCTGGAGAAGAAGCTCTCGGTGATGGGCGCCTTCGACTGCTTGCCCTCGGCCTTCATCTGCTGGAATAGCGGCGACTCGTTCAAGCGCAGGCGGATCCACACCGAGATGCCGAGCAGCACGAACGACAACAAGAACGGAATGCGCCAACCCCAGGCTTCGAAAGCTTCGCTGCCGAGCCACAGGCGGCAGCCCAGAATCACGAGCAGCGACAGGAACAGGCCGAGCGTCGCGGTAGTCTGGATGAAGCTGGTGTACAGCCCTCGCTTGCCGTGCGGCGCGTGTTCGGCGACGTAAGTCGCAGCGCCGCCGTACTCACCGCCCAGGGCAAGACCTTGCAGCAGCCGCAGCGCGATCAGGATGATCGGCGCCGCGATGCCAATGCTGGCATAGCTGGGCAACACGCCGACCAGGAACGTGGACAGACCCATGATCACGATGGTGACCAGGAACGTGTACTTGCGTCCGATCAGATCGCCCAGTCGTCCGAACACCAGCGCCCCGAAGGGCCGCACTGCAAAGCCGGCTGCGAAGGCGAGCAGCGCAAAAATGAAGGCGCCGGTCGGATTGAGCGCGGAGAAGAACTGCCTGGCGATGATCGCCGCCAGCGATCCATACAGATAAAAGTCATACCACTCGAACACCGTACCGAGACTCGAGGCCACGATAACTTTGCGGTGGCTCTGAGTCAGACCGCTGTCGGGGCGGGCCAGGGCGCCCGCGTCCTGAATTCGTTCGGATGTGTTTGCCAAGTGAGATTCCTCAGAATTTGTACTTCATATGCATGTCCAGAATCTCGGCGCAGCGACGCCAGCCAAGGCGCCGTCATTCGTGGGCTCTGGCTGGCCGCGCAGATTCGTAAACGGTTCAGGCCCCGTGCTTCTTTTTTGCGGTCCTTCGCGGTTCTTCCGCTTCCTCCTCCGTCTTCTCCCTGAACGACTCGCCGGACCGCCCGGCGAGCACGGCCTGGATTTCGCTCACGATGGCCAACGCGATGGTCTCGGGCGTCTTTGCGCCGATGTCGAGGCCGATCGGTCCATACAAACGGTCTCCGAGTTGCCCCGCCTTCGCGCCAATTTCACTCAGCAACCGTGCGCGGCGCGGTGCGGGGCCGAGGAGGCCGATGTAGGGAATCGCGCTGTCTGCGAGCGCGGCCAGATAGGTCTGATCGGATAACAGGTGATGGCTCATGACGACGGCGGCGTCGTAGCGCCTGGCCGCGAGTTCGACCGGCAACTTCGCTGCGGGGTTGATCGCAACGCGACGCGCACGCGGGAAGCGCTCAGCGACCGCGTAGGCAGGGCGATGATCCAGGACGGTTACTTGCCAGCCCATCAATCCCGCGATTTCCACCAGCGGCATCGTATCGGGTCCGGCGCCGAGCACGAGCAGGCGCGGCGGCAACTCGATTGGCGCGATTAGCGTCGTGACGCGACCCGCGTCAATGGTCGATGCGGAAGACAGCTGTGCATCCTCGCGCCTGTACTGCGCACCGGGGAGGGAAGCGGCGGCGGCGTTTCTCAGCGCGCGTACGACCTCGGCCGGCGCATTTCCTTCCGCCCCTGGCCACCAGGTTGTTCCGAGCGGCGGCTTCTCATCTTCAGAGCGGATGACCATCGCGAAGCTCGCCGCGACATCATTGCGTCGGCACTGCTCGATAAAGGTGAACGGCTGATAGGCATTCTCACGGTCCAGGCGGGTCAGCACGATCGACATCGCGCCTTCACAGCCCAGACCGATGCCCCAGATGAGGTCGTCTGAGCTGCGTGTGTCGTATTCGACTCGAACAGCTGCGCCCGCCGTCAGCACCGACCGGGCGCGTTCCATGAGATCCGCCTCGAGACAGCCCCCACTGAGCAGGCCGGCCACCCGGCCGTCGCCGGCGATCAGCATCTGCGCGCCCGCCTTACGATACGTGGAGCCGAGCGTTGCAACGATCGTTGCGAGCGCGAGAGGCTCGCCGCGCTCAGCGTACTGCTGAAAAAACTCGCTCAACAAAACGCCGCTGTGGTCCATGGGTTCATCGATGTGCATGAGAATGGGTGCGATTGTCCCAGCTTCGAGCATCCTTGCGGTAGCGACCGGCGCAGGCGGCGTCCGGACCCGCGGGCGAGGTGGGGATTTCCCACACAACCGGCGCGCATGCGTGCTTGGTACACTCCGACGTCATCTTTCTTCAGATTTTCGGTCCGGGGGGACAAGCGATGAGCGTTGCAGGCAAATGGAACGTGACGATGGATACGCCGATCGGCACGCAGAAGTTCGAATGGGATTTGCAGCAGGCGGGCGACGGCTGGACGGGAATTATGAATGGCCAGGCAGGCAAGTCCGATCTCAGCGGCATCAAGGTCGAGGGCGACGCTGTCGGCTTCGAAACGCGCGTGAGCAGCCCGATGGGCGCGATCAATCTGACGTTCAATGGCTCCGTGAGCGGCGATCAGATCAGCGGCACGTGCAAGACCATCTATGGCAACACCCAATTTACGGGTCAGCGCGGTTGAACTCCCGATGTTGAAACTGAGTACGAGGGCCTTCGAAATGGTAGTTCAGAGATTCCTGACGAGCTTGCGCTGGATCCTCCCACTGTCCGCAGTTTTCGCAATCGGCGCGACACCGGTGCACGCCGCGGCGAACGTCGATTGCACCTTGAGTTTCACGATGAAGGGCTGGTCGGCCTTCTACAAGACGGCCTCCGGCTCAGGCACGATCAAGTGCAGCAATGGACAATCAATGAACGTGAAGCTCGATGCGAAGGGCGGCGGGCTCACGGTCGGCAAGTCCACGATCGAGAATGGCAAGGGCGAGTTCTCGGCAGTCGAAGGCATCAACGAACTGCTTGGGTCCTACGTTTCGGCGGAGGCGCATGCCGGCGCAGTCAAGTCCGCCAAGGCGCAGGTCATGACAAAAGGCGAAGTTTCACTTGCGCTGAGTGGTACGGGCCGCGGCTGGGATCTCGGCGTCGCGTTCGGCAAGCTGACGATCTCGCAGTAGCAATGGCCGACTGGCCGACTGGCAAGAGAACTAACTTCCAGTCTTGGTCAGGCCAGTTGCCAGTTGCCAGTTGGCCAATTAGCCAACACAGGAGTTTCCAGCGAATGTCGGGATTACAGGCCCAGGCCGTCCGGCCGGCGTCGGATGTCGTACTGATCGACGTGCTGCCGCAGCACAAGCTCGACGAAGCGGCGTTATGGCGCTATCTGCAGGGGCAACTCGATGACTTTCAGGGTCCGGCCGTGCTGAGGCAGTTTCAGGGCGGTCAATCGAATCCCACATACCTCATCGATACTCCGGTGAAAAAATTCGTTCTTCGCAAGAAGCCGCCGGGCAAGCTGCTGCCTTCGGCGCACCTGATCGAACGCGAATACCGCATCCTGCGCGCGTTGCCGCAAGACGTACCGGCGCCGAAGGCGCGACTGCTGTGCGAAGACTCCAGCATCATCGGCACGCCGTTCTATGTCATGGATCACGTCGAAGGTCGCGTCATCACCGGCGTGACCTTGCCGCAGCTGAACGCAGCGGAGCGGCGCGCGATTTACACTGATTACGCGCGCATCGCTGCGAACTTGCACAGCGTTGACTATGGCGCCTGCGGCCTTGGCGATTTCGGCAAGCCGGAAGGGTACGTGGCGCGGCAGCTCGATCGCTGGTCGAAGCAATACGTCGCGTCGAAGACCACTGAGAACGACGACATGGATCGCCTGATCGCGTGGCTCACCGCGCATTTGCCGGCGGGGGATGAAACCGCCATCGTTCACGGCGACTACCGCATCGGCAACACCATCATCCATCCCACGGAGCCGCGCATCATCGCCGTGCTCGACTGGGAATTGGCGACGCTTGGCCATCCCCTCAGCGATCTCGCGTACGCGTGCATGTACTTCCACATGCCGGCGCGCCCGGACGGAACGGGCGGACTCGCCGGCGTAGCACTGCAGGACCTCGGCATCCCGACCGAGCGCGAGTTCCTCGATCTCTATTGCCGATATTCCGGCCGCACGCAGATCGATAGCTGGCCGTTCTTCCTGGCGTTTTCATGCTTTCGAATGGCCGCCATTACTCAGGGCGTGTACGCACGAGGACTGCAGGGCAACGCCGCCGACAGCCGCGCAATGACGTATGGCGATCTCGCGAAGAATTTCGCCGCGATCGGCTGGAAGATGGCGCAGGGCAGTGGTGAGTTGTGAATCGTGAGTTGTGAGTCGAAGGCTGCCATTCTCACGACTCACGACTCACGACTCACGACTCACAACGCACGACCAGGTACTCACAGATGTCCGCACAACTACAACCCGCTGACCACCTCGAAGCCTTCCGCAGCGAAACGCGCGCGTGGCTCGAAGCGAACTGCCCGCCTGAGATGCGCCAGCCCGTTGTCGATGAAAGCGACGTCTGCTGGGGCGGGCGGCGCTGGGAATTCAAGAACGAAGCGCAGCGCGCCTGGCTGGAAAAAATGGCCGAGCGCGGCTGGACCGTGCCGGAATGGCCCAGGGCGTACGGCGGCGGCGGCTTGAGCAAGGACGAAGCGCGCGTGTTGCGCGAGGAGATGGCGCGCCTCAAGTGTCGCCCGCCGCTGACTTCGTTCGGTATTTCGATGCTTGGACCCGCGCTGCTGAAATACGGCAATGAAAAACACAAGCAGGAGCACATTCCAAAAATCGCACGCGGCGAAATTCGCTGGTGCCAGGGCTACTCCGAACCAGGCGCGGGATCGGATCTGGCGTCGCTGAAAACGCGCGCGGAAGACAAGGGCGATCACTTTCTGATCAACGGCTCCAAGATCTGGACCAGCTATGGCGACAGGGCCGACTGGATTTTCTGCCTGGTGCGCACCGATTTCGGCGCGAAGAAGCAGGAAGGCATCAGTTTCGTGCTGTTCGATATGGAAACGCCGGGCATCTCGACGCGCCCCATCCGCCTCATCTCTGGATACTCGCCGTTTACGCAGACGTTTTTCGACAACGTGAAAGCGTCGAAGGAGAACCTCGTTGGCGAGTTGAACAAAGGCTGGACGATCGCGAAATATCTGCTCACGCACGAACGCAACATGATCGGCGGGATGGGCACACAGCGCCTCACGCCCGTGAGCCAGCTGGCGATCAAAGGCGTCGGGCTCGCGTCGGGGCGACTGGCCGAGCCGGCGTTGCGAAGCGATATCGCGCACTTCGAAATGGACGCGCTCGCGTTTGCGCTGACGATGAATCGGGTGACCGATGAGGCGAAGGCGGGCAACGAGACTGGTGCGATGTCGTCGATGCTCAAGTACTACGGCACCGAGTTGAACAAACGGCGCGCGGAGCTGACGATGTCCGTCGCCGGCGTCGACGGACTGAAGTTCGGCGAAGCGGACGCCGAACTCGCGCCGATGTGGCTGCGGACAAAGGCGAACTCCATCGAGGGCGGCACGTCCGAGGTGCAGCTCAACATCATCGCGAAGAACGTATTGAGATTGCCGGGAGCGTGACGAAGAGGGTTGCTGCTTACCGGGCTGCTGGGTACTGGGTACTGGGGCGCTGGCTAGAGCCCGAAAAAGGCGGCGCAGCCGCGATTCTTGCCAGCGCCCAGCGCCCAGCGCCCAGCGGCCCAGTACGCGGTAACTCAGTTACCCAGCAGCCCACGACAGCGATTGAGGATCTGAAATGTCACTTGTACTGACCGAAGACCAGCAGATGTTCCGCGACGCCGTGAAGCGGTTTGCCGCGGAGCGCGCTCCGGTGTCGCAGCTGCGCAAGCTGCGCGATGAAAACGACGCTGCGGGATTCAGCCGCGAGACCTGGAAGGAGATGGCTGAGATGGGATGGGCGGGCGTACTCGTTCCCGAGGAAAGCGGCGGTGCAGCCTTTGGTTTCGTCGGCGCCGGCCTGATAGCAGAGGAGGTCGGCCGTAATCTGAGCGCGACGCCGCTTCTGTCCACCTCGGTTCTGGCGGTGACTGCATTGCTGCGCGGCGGTACGCAGGCGCAGAAGGAAACCCTCCTGCCTGCGATTGCGGGCGGTGATCTGCTCATGGCGCTTGCGGTGGACGAACGCAGCCGCCACGCGCCGCACAACGTCTCGACCCGGGCATCCGGCGGCAGCGGCAAGTTCAAACTGAACGGCAAAAAAATTCACGTGCTGGACGGATACGCGGCCGATCGCCTCATCGTTTCCGCACGCAGTTCCGGCGATGTGGAAGGGCGCGACGGGCTCACGTTGTTTCTCGTCGATCCAAAGGTCGCAGGCGTGACGATTACGCGCACGTCGTCAGTGGACAGCCGCGGCGCCGCGATCGTTGAGCTTCGCGATGTCTCTGCGAGCGAGGCCGATGTGATCGGCACGTTCGACAAGGGCGCTGTGGTGCTCGACGCCGTGCTCGACGCCGGTCGCGCCGTGCTCGCTGCAGAATTGCTCGGCGTCGCCGAGGAAGCGTTCGAGCGCACCCTCGGGTATTTACGCGAGCGTGAGCAGTTCGGCGTGAAGATCGGTTCGTTTCAGGCGTTGCAGCATCGCGCGGCGCATCTGTTCTGTGAGATCGAGCTGGTGCGTTCGGTGGTCTTGCGCGCATTGCAGGCGCTCGACGCACAGGAGCCCACGGCCACGAATCTCGTGTGCCTCGCCAAAGCCAAAGCAGGCGAGGTCGCCCGCATTGCCACGAACGAAGCGGTGCAGATGCACGGCGGCATCGGCATGACCGACGAGTTCGACATCGGCTTCTTCATGAAGCGCGCCCGTGCAGCCGGCGAGGCGTTCGGCGACGCCTACTATCACACGGATCGCTTCGCGCAACTGGCGGGGTATTGATTGAAGAAGTGACTGGTGACTAGTGACTAGTGAATAGCCAGAGGCGCGCCGCTCTCCTCTCGGCCAAGTTCCGCGTCTGCCACCGACCTGAAACTGTGGCAGGCGCGTCATACCTCTGACCAGTCACCAGTCACTTCTTCTTACAGGGAACTTTGCTTTTGCGCTGCACGTTTTGCCGGGAACGCCGTTCTTGGGGCGGCGAGAGGGAATTTTTCCGACATCTGCCGACCTTGTGATCCGTCACACACCACTGGGTGACCGCGCACAGGTACGGTTTCGAAGCAGCAACGTCAGGCGACGGAATTATGACAATAGAGCGCGATCAGGATTCGGAACCAACCATTGAAATGCCTCGTCCCTTCCCGCGGCCGGACGATGAAATCGAAGACATCGATCCAGAAAAAACGCTCGTCCGTGAAGATTGGGAAAGCACCGTGATTCGCCGCGTCGCGCCACGCGTAGCGGAGGTGCAAAGCGAAATCGAAGCTGACGAAGAACGCTTCGGTTGGGAAAGTGAGGGGCTGCGCAGGTTGTCGCGTGAGCTGCAGTCGCAACGAAGTGACTGATTCCAGAGATCGGGTGAGGTCTTCCAGGCGAGAACAGCGGATCAAGATAGTTGCAAGCTTAGGTCAACGCGAGCGGGCGTCAGGACGATCATCGGCGACGCGCACTAGCCGTTAGCGCCTTCGAACGTCACTTCCAGACGCTGGCCGACCCGTAACTCTCGACCCATACCTTCGGTCAGAATCAGGTTCTGTCCGAACAGGACGCCCTTGAGTTCGCGGCTGAAGCGATACTCTCTCAGCGTGCGCAGCGGCTCATCGCTTTCGCGTGCAGCCGTCGCCTGATCCGTAGTCGTGATCGCGCAGCGCGTGCAGGGTTTGACGCGAAGCAACTTCACACCATCGATAATGAATTCACGTACCGAGTCTTCTGCGTACGCGGACAATCCGTCGACCACGATGTTGGGTCGAAAGCGATTCATCGGCAGCGGCTTCGGCAACCGGCCGTTCAGATCGTCGAGCGACGCCTGTGAAATGAGCAACCACGGAAAGGCGTCGGAAAACTGATTGAGCGCCTCTGCGCCCCGCGTCCAGGCCAGATCGCTCGCGCGCTTGCGGCGGCGATCGAATCGCACGAGGCGCGCGGGCTTTCCCAGAAAGGCGCTCAGCCATTGCGCCGCAGCGTCTCCGGCGTCGAAGGCGGCGCAGCGATCGCGCCAGCACGTGACTTCGACTTCGGCGTGCGAAGCGTCTGGCGGAACCAATATGGCTTCGGCGTCAGGGTTGCGCAGTTGCAATCCATCCGCAGAAAGCGCCGTTTCGATCAGCGCCAGGCGCGGCTCTTCCCGCTGCGTCATGAACTGTCCACCGGGCCGCACGATCATCCATTCGCGATCGTGTTCGAAACCGGTTTGCGTCACGCTTGCGCGCTCGAGTGCGATGCCGCGGCAGGATTTCACCGGATAGATATTGAGTGCAGTGATTTGCGCCATGGGCTGGTCATCGTGGGGCCGAATGCATTCCGACAGCGGATCATGTCGGGTTGAAACCTGACCCACAAGTGGAGCGATGAGCGCGAGCATCATGCATACTCCCGGCCGCCGGGCTGGCTCAAACAATGACAGTGACTGACAGCCGAACAGACAGCGATGCAAGTTCTGCGACGCGCGCGCCGCTCGACTCGCGTGCTGCGCGCCTGTTTGTCGTGCTTGCAGCCTTTCTGGTCTGCAACGCACTGATCGCTGAATTCGTCGGCGTGAAGATTTTTGCGCTCGAACCGACCCTGGGCTTGTCGACGTTCAACTGGAATCTGTTCGGGCAGAGCGGCTCGTTGTCATTCACCAGCGGCGTCCTGCTGTGGCCGTTCGTGTTCCTGATGACGGACATCATCAATGAATATTTCGGCCGGCGCGGTGTGCGGTTCATCTCCTGGCTCACGGTCGGGATGATCGTGTACGGATTTCTGGCCGCCTACCTCGCGATCATGCTTGCGCCCGCGGAGTTCTGGGTCGGCGTCAATCAGAAGCGCGGCGTTCCTGACATGCAGGCGGCTTTCGCGAATATTTTCGGACAAGGTATGTGGACCATCGCCGGATCGGTAACGGCGTTTCTGGTCGGCCAATTGATCGACGTCGCGGTCTTTCACCGCATTCGCGTCATCACGGGGGAGCGGTGGATCTGGCTGCGCGCGACGGGATCGACTGCGATCTCCCAGCTCGTTGACAGTTTCATCGTGCTGTACATCGCCTTCGTGCTCGGGCCGCAGCAATGGCCGATTCCGCTATTTCTCGCGGTCGGATCGGTGAACTACGGCTATAAATTGCTGATGGCGTTCCTGCTCATTCCGCTGATCTACCTCACGCGACGCGGCGTCCGGGCGTATCTGGGCGAGCGGGGCGCGGCGGATTTGCAAGCCGCGGCTCGCGCTCGGGCATGACGTCATGCCCGGGAATGTCGTCATTATCGGAGCGGGTGCGGCGGGAATCGCCGCCGCGCGCGAACTGACCGAACGCGGTGTTCGGCCGACCATTCTGGAGGCGCGCTCCAGGATAGGCGGCCGCGCATGGACCGAAACGGCGACCTTCGGCTTTCCGGTAGATCTCGGATGTTCGTGGCTGCACTCCGCGGACCTGAATCCCTGGACGACCTACGCGCGCCACGCAGGCTTTACCGTTCGCGAGCGCTCGCCGCAGTGGCAGCGCCGGATCGGCGCCGCGGAGACCACTCCTGAATATCAAGCCGCATGGCTCGGCGCGTTCAGACGCAATGAGACTCTGATCGCGGCTGCGGCGCGCGCAGGTCGGGATGTATCGGTCGCGGACGTTGTTCCAATCGATTCATTCAGGCCGTTATTCGACTGCGTGATGAGCTGGTTGATGGGCGTCGACACAGCGCGCATGTCCGCCGTGGACTTCGATCGGTATGCGGATTCCGATCGCAATTGGGTCGTGACCGAAGGACTGGGCAGCGTCGTCGCTCACGCTGCGCGCCAGCTCGATGTGCGACTCGATACGCCGGTCAAGACGATCGACTGGACGGGCAGGCATGTTCGTCTGGAGACGAGCCGCGGCGCTCTCGAAGCGGACGCTGTCATCGTTACTGCGCCGACGAACGTGCTCGCGGAAGAATCGATCCGGTTTACCCCTGCCGCGCCTGCCTTGCTGGAAGCGTGTCTCGGCGTGCCGCTGGGCACGGCGAACAAAGTGTTCTTCGAGATGGCTCCTGGCTCCCTGCCGTACGAAGGGTCGGTGCATTTCACTGGCACGGATCGGTCGGTGCGCACCGCGAGCTATCAGACGAGGCCGCTCGAGCGGGAGGTTCTGCTCGCGTATTTCGGCGGCGGGCTCGCGCGCGAGCTGGAAGAACGCGATGAACTGGAAAACTTTGCGCTCGATGAGCTTGCCAGCATCTTCGGCGCGAGTTTTCCAAAGCAGGTACGCCGCACGCTGCACTCCGGCTGGACACGCGATCCGTGGTCGCGGGGCGCGTACTCGGCGGCGCTTCCAGGCTGTGCGCACCTGCGCAGTCAGCTCAGTGAGCCGCTAGGCGACCGAGTGTTCTTCGCGGGCGAAGCATGCTCGCTCGACTACTTCGGAACGATCAATGGCGCGTCGCAAACCGGGGTCAGAGCGGCTGCCGCCGTGGTCCGAAAACTGAACGAAGATGACTCTTCTCCACTCCCTTCTCTCCTTTAGAACAACAACGGCGCCATCTGGCGACGCGTCTGCGCGACGATGGGGTCCGCTTCGCCGATGAGCTCGAACCCGAGCACGAGGCTGCGCCTGGCGAGATCGTTCTTGTAAGAGCGATGTTCGCGCATCATATCGAGCCAGGTCTGCAGCGCTGGTTCGACGTCTCCGCCCAACAATTGATGCACGGCGAGTGCGTGTCGCAGATCCAGATCGTGCGGGTTTGTCGCGACGCGCTCGCGCAGCGCCTTCACATCCGGGTAGGACGCCACGACATCGCTGAACGCGAGCAGCGCAGCGAGACGTTTGACAGCGCCATGGTTCGGCTGCACGCCCTGCAGACGCTCGAGCTCTGCGCGCGCGCTATCGAGATCGCCGTCCAGTGCGCTCAGCTCAGCCAGCTCGGTCTGCAGCATAATATTGTCGACATCGCGCGCGAGTGCACTCTCCAGCAACGCGCGCGCTTTCCCAAGTTCACCCGCCGCCTTCAGCGACGACGCTCGTTCGAGCGGACCGGCTGCGAACGTCGGCAGGTGTTTGTCGAGCATCTGGCGGATCTGCGCTTCGGGAACGACGCCCACGAAGTGATCGACTGAGGTGCGATCCTTGAAGAGGACGACCGTCGGCAGACTGCGGATGCCGATCTGCTGCGCGAGTTCCTGCTGTTCTTCCGTGTTGACGTTGGCCAGCTTGAACCGCCCGCCATACTCGACGGCGAGGTGATCCAGGACCGGCGTCAATTGTCGACACGGACCGCACCAGGGCGCCCAGAAGTCCACCAGCACTGGCACGGTCGCAGAGGCTTCGACCACATCGGCCATGAAGTTGCCGGCGGTCACAGTCAGCGTTGTCGCTTCCGACGCCACGGTGTCTCCTGTCATGAATTGCACTATGCATGAACGGTCGAAGACGCCATGGGGTTTCATCGGACGCTTCAGCCCGGTGTCGCTATGTGCGTACAGCAGCAGACTTGTGCGATGCACCTGCGATCATGCCTGCTTCTGGGCGACGAACAACCCAAGGAGAACACCTTCGATGATGAAAGGTATGGTCAGCGGCATCGCGGCGCTCGTCGTCGCGGTCAGTTTTCCCGCGAGCGCGGTGGCGCAATGGACGGCCAAGGCGGAAGCCGGCCTCGTCGCGGCGCGCGGCAACAGCAATAGTGATTCCGCCAACACGAAGCTCGATGTCGCCCGCGAGTTCACCAAGTGGCGGCAGTCCATCGGCGGGAGCGCTGTATACGTTTCGGATACCACGGGTGCAACCAGCCAGCGCTGGGAGCTGCGCGGACAATCGGACTATGACTTCCACCCGCGGGGATTCTGGTTCGGGTCGGGTCGTCACGAGGAAGACCGCTTCAGCGGCTTCGAGCACCAGAGGACGTTCGGGTCGGGTCTTGGCTGGCGCTTTTACGATGATCCCATCACCCGGCTCGTTGCGCAGGTCGGCGTCGGTTACAAGACATTCACGACGCGCGCTTCGCTGGAGGATGATGGGCTTACGGTGATTCCGCGCGCCCGCGATGAACAGGTCATTGGTCAGGGCAAGGTGGATTTCGAGCACCAGCTCACGCAGACGGCCAAGGTGCTCAACACGCTGGTTGTCGAAACCGGCGGGGAGAACACTTTCGTGCATAACGATGTAAGTCTGCAGGTCACCGTCATCAGTTCGCTCGCGCTGGCTCTCGGGTATTCGGTGCGGTACAACACCGATCCGCCGGCGGGGTTCGACACCACCGACAGGCTCACGACGCTCAATCTTGTATACGAACTAAACTGAACTGGTTGCACATGACCTCCGATCGCTCAGTGGCTGCAAGCATCAACCGTTACTACCTCGGCGATGAGGAGCAGATCGTACGTACGCTGGCGGACGCTGCTCGCGTGACTCCCGAACAGCGCGGGCGAATCGCCGCGCAGGCGCAGCGTTTCGTGGAGGGCGTACGAACCGCGCAGGCGAAGCGCAGCGGCCTCGACGCATTCCTGCGCAAATACGATTTGTCCTCGCAGGAAGGCGTGATCCTGATGTGCCTCGCCGAGGCGTTGCTGCGTATTCCGGACGGCGCCACCGCTGACAAACTGATCGCCGACAAGATCGCCGCGGGCGATTGGGCCGCCCACCTGGACGACGCAGAGTCGCTCTTTGTGAATGCGTCGACCTGGGGACTGATGCTCACGGGCCGCATCGTTCGGCCGGGCGACGCCGACCTCCACGATCCGCGGGGGTTCGTTGCGCGCCTCGCCGGCCGTTTAGGCGAACCGGTGCTGCGCACTGCGTTTCGACAGGCGATGCGCATCATGGGACATCAATTCGTGATGGGCCGCACGATCGACGAAGCGCTCGAACGCTCGAAGACGGCGGAGCATCGAGCCTATCGACATTCGTTCGACATGCTCGGCGAGGCGGCGCTGACGAAGGCGGACGCCGATCGCTACCTTGCCGCATATCACAACGCGATCAGCGCGATCGCGGCAAGCGCCGTGGGCGCGCCGATCGAAGACGCACCCAGCATCTCCGTCAAACTCTCCGCGCTCTTTGCCCGTTATGAGTTCACACAACGCAGCCGCGTGCTCGAAGAGCTGGCTCCGCGGGTGCACGAACTGGCGGTCGCGGCGCAAGCAGGCAACGTGGCCCTCACGATCGATGCGGAAGAGGCGGAACGACTCGAGTTGTCGCTTGAGCTGATCGAACATATCGCGCGTTCGCCGCACCTGGACGGCTGGAACGGATTCGGCCTCGCGGTGCAGGCGTATCAGAAGCGCGCAATCGATGTGATTGGGTGGCTGCGCGCGCTCGCCGATTCGACGCGGCGTCGTCTGAACGTGCGTCTGGTCAAGGGCGCCTATTGGGATAGCGAAGTGAAGCGCGCCCAGGAGCGTGGGTTGTCTGGTTATCCCGTCTTCACTCGCAAGGTGAATACGGACGTCTCCTATGTCGCCTGCGCGCGCGAGCTGATCGCCGCCGGCGCCAACATCTATCCGCAATTCGCTACGCATAACGCGCAGACGGTAGCCACAATTCTCGAATTGGCGCGTACGTCCGGCCGCAAGTTCGAGTTTCAGCGACTGCACGGTATGGGCGAAGAGCTCTACGACCAGATCGTCGATGAGCGCGGCGTCGGCGTTCCTTGCCGCGTTTATGCGCCGGTGGGTTCGCATGAAGATCTGCTGCCGTATCTGGTGCGTCGTCTGCTCGAGAACGGCGCGAACACCTCCTTCGTCAATCGCATTGTCGACAGTGAGACCGCGATCAGCGACATCGTTCGCGACCCGGTCGTGGAGGTCGACGCGCTGCCGCAGAAGGCGCACACGCGCATACCGGCGCCGCGCCTGCTGTACGGCTCCGCGCGCCTCAATTCTCGCGGCGTGAACCTCGCCGATCCCGCCGAACGCCAGATCCTGATGGCTGGAATCGAACGTGCGGCAGCGCAGAAGTGGATCGGCGCACCGCTGGTAGACGGCAAGCTGCGGGACGGCCGTCCACGAGAAGCACGCAATCCATCGAATCTGACGCAGGCGATCGGAACTGTCATCGACGCGGACGATCAGGCGATCGATGCAGCCTTCACATCGGCGGTGAAAGCGCAGCTCGAATGGGATTCGACGCCGGCGAGCGAACGTGCGGAGACGCTCGAGCGCGCCGCGGATCTCTTTGAAGAACGCATGCCGGAACTCATTGCGTACTGCGTGCGCGAAGGCGGGCGCACCATCGTCGACAGCATCTCAGAGGTGCGCGAGGCCGTCGACTTCCTTCGGTATTACGCCGATCGCGCGCGTGCGGAGTTCGCCGCCGGACTGCGATTGCCCGGGCCGACCGGCGAAAGCAACGAGCTGCGTTTGCGCGGTCGCGGCGTGTTCGTCTGCATCAGCCCGTGGAATTTCCCGCTCGCGATTTTCATCGGGCAGATCGCAGCGGCGCTTGCCGCGGGTAATGCAGTCATCGCCAAACCCGCTGAACAGACGCCCTTGATCGCAACACGAGCCGTGCAGATGTTGCTGGAAGCGGGTGTGCCCGGCGGTGCGTTGCATCTGCTGCCCGGAGATGGTGCGAGCATCGGCGCGCGGATCGTCGCGGATCTTCGGGTTGCGGGGGTCGCATTCACGGGATCAACCGAGACTGCCAAAGCGATTCATCGCTCGCTCGCGAATCGCGGCGGGCCGATTCCGGTGCTGATCGCAGAGACGGGCGGTCAGAACGCAATGATCGTCGACAGTTCGGCGCTGCCTGAGCAGATCGTCATGGACGTCGTGCAATCGGGATTCAACAGCGCCGGACAGCGGTGTTCGGCGTTGCGCGCGCTGTTCATCCAGGAGGAAATCGCGCCGCGCGTCGCAGAGCTGCTCGCCGGCTACATGGAGGAGCTGCGAATCGGAAATCCAATGGACCTCTCAGCGGATGTCGGCCCGGTCATCGATGAGGCTTCGCGAAAAATGCTGCAGGCGCATGCGCAAGCGATCCGGAAATCCGCGCGCTGGAGTCACGCATGCAGGCTCGGGCCCGAGCACGAGCGAGGCATGTTCTTCGCGCCGCTGGCGGTCGAGATCGACGCACTGGCGCAGCTGACGAGCGAAGTATTCGGCCCCATCGTGCACCTCGTGCGCTATCCGTCGCACCGTCTCGATAGCGTGATCGAGGCCGTGAACGCGACTGGCTACGGATTGACGCTCGGCATTCACACACGCGTCGATGCGACCGCTCGCTACATCACCTCGCGAGTCCGCGCGGGCAACGTGTACGTGAATCGCAACATGATCGGTGCAGTGGTCGGCGTACAGCCCTTCGGCGGACGCGGCCTGTCAGGCACGGGACCGAAAGCCGGCGGTCCCCACTACCTGCCGCGCTTCGCGACAGAGCAGACACTGACGATCAACACCGCCGCGGTCGGCGGAAATGCGAGCTTGCTGACGATGGCGGAATGAGAAGAGGAGTAGATGGAACGAGGAGAAGAGCCGCGAAAGACCGCATAAAAGAATACACGCATCAAAGAATACATAAGAGAGCCGGTCTGGAAGGAGTCGATGACCGTGCAGCGCTCCTCTGATGAACAAGCTACTTCAGGTTGTTTCGGACCCTTAACCTCTTTTATGCGGTCTTTCGCGGCTCTCCATCTTTCTCTTTCGTCAGGTCATGCCTTCTTCGGATAGTCGAAATCCGCATTGAGCCCGCTCGCCCATTCGAGCTCGCTCCAGTATTTGGTATCGAACTGCAGCGTGTACACCGCGCAGGTGGGCAGGTTGTCGACGGAGCGATCGCCTGAAACTTCGTCGGCGAATTCGGTGATGCCCGGGTTGTGACCGACGACCATCAGATGTTTCGTCTGGCCGCCGAGTTCCTGTATGACCTGCAGCAGGTTCTTCGCTGATGCGAGATACAGGCGTTCGTCGTAGCGCACCTGGGCGGCCGCGACGCCAAGTTCGCGCGCCATGATCGTTGCCGTGGCCTGCGCGCGTACCGCAGGACTCGACAGAATGCTGTTCGGTTTCAGCCTGCGTGATTTCAGACGTTGGCCCATCTCGCGTGCGTCGCGCTGGCCCTGAGCCTCGAGGGCGCGATCCCAGTCTTCCTGCTCGTTGCGGGCAGGTTCGGCGGTTGCGTGACGCACAAGCGTAAGGCGCAGCATATGTATCGGAGGAAGCGGTTAGCGGTTGGCGGTTAGCGGTTGGTTCAGAGCGCGCACCGCGCGCGCCTCGTATGTGCAGCCTACAGTCGACAACATCTTTACGCCTCTGGCCCGCAAAGAAGCGCGAGAGCGCCTCGAATTAACCACCAACCGCTAACCGCTAACCGCTGTTTTGACCTGGACGACGCCGTCCACGACGCGTGTCGGATAGGTGCGAACGGGCTCATACGCAGGGGGTGTCAACGCCGCGCCCGTCCTGAGACAGAAACGCGCGCCATGTCGCGGGCAGATGACCACATGATCTTCCACCGCGCCGCCCGCGAGTTCGCCGCCATCGTGCGTACAGATGTCGTTGATGGCGTAGAACTCACCCAGGATGTTGAACACCGCGACGAGCGCGTCATCCACCTCTATCTGAGCGTAGTCGCCAGCCGGGATGCTCGCGGCCGGTGCAACGGTGATCCACTCTTCGTTCCGGGTATCGCTCATGCGGCGGTTAGCGGTTGGCGGTTAGCGGTTAGTCAGAGCGCGATCGCGCGCCGACCTCGAAGGTATGCAAGCGGCAGCGCCTCTGACCAACCGCCAACCGCTAACC